>CAYJAL010000132.1:0-6075 GCA_964367875.1 uncultured Desulfovibrionaceae bacterium
TTACCTGGAAAGCGCGTGGAAGCCATACGCGCCGGAATAATAGCATAGCAAATCATAGTAAGCCTTTATGAGAGGGAAATATTTGGCCGTGCGGCATGTTGCCAAAGAAAAAGCGCATCAGTGCCATAGGCCACAAAGGTATAGCCTTGAGCCAAGGCGTGGGCAAGATTTTGGCGCAAGATATGCGCATCCGGATGCACCACATGGCTGCCCATGGGCATGTTATGCTTTGTGCAAATACTGTGTATTTCTTCCATGGCCTCGAGAAAAAACTTATGCGTAAAATTGCCTGTGAGCCCCATGGAGGCCGAAAGGTCGTATGGCCCCACCATAATGGCATCAAGGCGCGGATGCTGCACAATATTTTCTAAATCTTGCAGAGCATTAACATGTTCAATTTGCGCAATAAAAACTAAATCTTCATCACTGCTTTGCATATAGTGTGAAAAAGCATGCCCATACATATTGGCGCGCGCATATCCCACTCCGCGAGAACCTTGGTTTTTTTGTGGATGTGGATACAAGGCCACATCTAAGGCCGCGTCCAATTGCTCTCGGCTTTGCAGCATGGGTAGGATAATACCTTGAGCGCCGGCGTCTAAAGCGCGGCGAATGGCCATGGCTTCAATACGAGGCACACGCACCAAAGCATGGGGAGCTGCGGCCGGAGTTGCTGTAGAAGCTTTCGCGCTGGCTATGGCGCGTAGTATATTGGGCAAGTGGCTCACATCAATGCTACCATGCTCCATATCAACCACCAGCCAATCATAGCCCATATGCGCCATAATTTCTGCCGTGTCGGGGGAGGACAGTTGTAGCCATGAGCCAAGGGTCGTTTCGCCTTGATGTATTTTTTTGCGTAAATTTTGGGGCATGTTTGTATCCCTTGTAAATATAGGGAAGAGTAAGAGGTGAAAAAAAGCCCCAACTTCTTTCGAAGCTGGGGCAAGCATGTAAAATGCGTGAAGCTTAGCCCATGAATGGGTTAGCAAAGAGCAAGATGAAGCTTACAACCAAGGCGTAAATGGCCAAGGATTCGATAAATGCGAAAGCAAGAATCATAGTACCAGTGATTTTACCGCTGGCGTCAGGGTTACGAGCGATACCTTCGCAAGCGCCTTTAAGACCAAGACCCATGCCGATACCGCAACCAAAAGCAGCAATACCAATACCGAGAACGGCGGCAAGGGAGGTGTAGCTGATGGCCATGGGGTCACCGGCTGCAAAAGCAAGAGAAGCCATACCAACAAGAGCCACTGTGTTCAAGGCGATCATCAATAATTTACGCATTTTAAACTCCTAATAATGATTATATGTTTGGGTCCGTAGACCATTCCCCACAATGTATACCCCGAGGGGCCTAATCCTAGTGCGCGTGGCCTAGTGCGCGTGGCCTAGTGCGCATGTTCGAGCGAGCCCTTGATGTAGAACATGGTCAACATAAAGAATACAAAGGCTTGCATGCTCTTACCAAAGAGGAAGAGGAAGTAAATGGGCAAACTGCCAAGCACCGGTGCCATAACAAAGGCCAAGATAATAACAATTTCTTCACCGCGGATATTGCCGAACAGACGTAAAGAAAGCGAAAGCGGACGCGATAAATGGGAAACCACTTCTAAGGGAAACATAAGCGGAATAAGCGCTTTAGAGGGGCCTGTGAAGTGATTAACATAATGGAAGCCCCAGCGCTGCATACCAATGTAGTTATAGTATACAAATACTACAATGGCCAAGGATACCGTGGTATTCAAGTTGGCTGTAGGAGCGTCAAATCCGGGTAATAAGCCTGTAATATTCATGGTAATAACATAAATAAAGATGCCGGCCAGCAAGGGAACAAATTTTTTACCGTCTTTTTCGCCAAGGTTGGCACAGACAAAGTCGTCAATGGTTCCAATGATAAATTCAAAGAAGTTTTGTGCACCGCTGGGAATCATGGTGATACGTCTGCGAACCATATAGGCCACAAGGAACAAGAAAGCCATGACAATCCAGGTGAAGAAAACATGCTTAAATTCAACAAGTTGACCACCAATGGTAACATAATCCATGTCAGCAAGGGTCGAGAGTAAGACCGGATGCGGCAATCCACCTGCCATAGTACGCTCCTTATTGCTTGTGCTTACTAAAGTGATTGTAAGCAAAGGTTCCGAGGGCTAAACCCATACTGGCTGTCACCCCACAAACCATAACAAGGGGCGACGCCTTAAATACCACAAAGGCCACATATAAAATCGCGGCGGCAAGCGCCAATCGAAAACCAGTTCTGAAAAGGAGGAGAAATAATAATCCCCCTGAGAACTTTGTAAGGGAAAGTCCCAGTATTTGTCCAGAAATTCCCCAAAAAATATTTGCAAAAATGGCCGACCCCACGGCAAAAGTTAAGGCGTGCGGCGTCCATTGTAATGCTAATAGTCCAATAATGCAGGTGAAAAGTAAAAAGATGAGCTGTATTTTCACCATAAAGCGCACTAAGGGATTATAAAAACCTCTGCGCCAAAGCCACGCGTCCAACATATGCAAAGGCGCGGTAAGGGGTAAATCTTTAGTCACGACGCTCTTCTTTTTCTACACTTTGTGAAGGCTTTAGGGGGCTTTTCTTTGCATCTTGAACATCTTTATCTTGAAGCTGTTCTTCTGAAGATGCACCGCCGGTGGGGCCTTCCTTTTGTATTTTACGCAATAAGCTTTGGCTATCGCGATGTACATTCAAAAATCCGGCGCCAATGCCTATGATAAAAAAAGCCAACTTGCACCAAGGGTCTGTGCCTAACCATTTATCTAGGCCATAACCAATGGCAAAACCCACTATGGGGCCGCTTACCATGTGCATTCCAATGGTGCCTGCCGTGGCAAACACTTCCATGGATTTACTTTTTTTCTTAACCCTGTCGCTGAATTTTAGCACGGTTGTACCCCATTTCACAAAGCCTGTTATTTATAGCATAATGGCTTGTAAGCGTCAACAACTTGCCGCAGGATTTTTATGACCCTTGGCTCGCCTCTATTTTCTTACTAGCAAGACGCAACTTTCCACATGGGGAGTTTGGGGGAAAAAGTCCATGGGAACCAATTTTTCCACCTTATACACTGTGGAAAGTAGAGCTATGTCTCGTGCCAAGGTGGCAGGATTGCAGGAAATATATATTACATGCTGTGCATGACTTTTAGCCACAAGCTCTGTGACTTCCGGTGCTAGGCCAGCGCGAGGCGGGTCAAGTAAGATCATATGCGGAGCAGGCCAGGCGCCCAGCGCTCTTTTGGCATCGGAGGCCGTGTATTTTGCCTGCGATACGTGCGCATTTTGGGCATTTTTTTGCGCCATATCAATGGCTTTGGGATTAATTTCCACGCCATGCAAATGCATGCTTTGTGAGGGCAAATGGCGCGCAAGGTTTAAACCGGGGGCACCTACGCCGCAATACACATCCCAGAGGCTAAAAAAGTCTTGGCCTTCATTCTGCTGTTCTGCAGCTGTAGCTGCCATATGAGCCAGCTCAGTGCAAAGATTTTCTGCCGCTTCGGTATTGATTTGGAAAAAAGCATTGTGCCCAAAAGTGTATTCCACACCGCCAAGCTTTTCCTGTAGCGTTGTGTTGCCCATGCT
Source organism: uncultured Desulfovibrionaceae bacterium (assembly GCA_964367875.1). Classification (GTDB taxonomy): domain Bacteria; phylum Desulfobacterota; class Desulfovibrionia; order Desulfovibrionales; family Desulfovibrionaceae; genus CAYJAD01. Next base: position 3,608 of record CAYJAL010000132.1, read on the forward strand.
GGTGATAATGTGTTCGCCTTGCGCAATCATGGTGGCGCTGCGGCGCTCTTCCAGCACAAAGCCTGTCACTTCGCTACAGCTTTGCATAAGATCTTTGCCAAGGCGTGCTAAGCGCAAACGCACATCCTTACAGGCCGGAGCGGTAATAAGATTTATAAGCAATTGCGCCTTGCCGTCAGGAAGTGTCGTATGAGGTCTGCGCACTACCACATGACGCAAGACATTTTGCTCTCTATGGGTATTTTTACTTACAGAATTTTTTTCCGCCGGAGCCCATGCACCTAAGCCTGCATCGTGGCATAAATTGCGCAATTTTTGCACCACATCCATACAGCCTTGGGGCAGTAGAGCGCACTGGGGCACAGCCTGCACAGCATGGGAACCTTTCCCGCGCAAGCCCAGAACAAGGTTATTTTCAGCATCTTGCCCGAAGGCAAATTCCATTTTATTGCGATAGCCCCAGGCCTTAGGTGAAGGCACAAGGGGCTGAATACATTCCAGCTCTTGCGGGCTTAATTTGCCAATACGGGTCATGGCTTCCAGCACCATGCGCTCTTTCCACAGTACTTGCGTGGCGGCGGGCATGGTTTGCAAGGCACAGCCACCGCATACAGCGGCATGAGGGCAGGGCGCTTCTATGCTTTGCGGCGCTTCTTTAAGCACTTCTAGGCATATGGCTTCGGCAAAATTCTTTTTACTCTTGGTAATTTTTACGCGCACTCTTTGCTCAGGTAGGGCGCCTTCCACAAAGATAACTCGATTATCCAAACGCCCCACGGCACGGCCATCGTGCGAAAGAGAGTGCACGTCCAATTCAAAAATATCTGTACTCATAATTACTTCCTTAACAGCGCCTGAGCATAGCGTTCTACCGGGGCAAAGTCATCCCGCAGGGCAGGTACGTCTTGGGCTACATTGTTAGCTATGCGCGCTTGTAAAATTTGTTGAATGGCAGCGGAAAAGTGCTGCTCTTGTGCGGCATTTTCTATCTTTTCTTGCACAGCAGTATTGCTCTTAGGCAAAGCCAGCACCATAAAATTTTGCACCTCATGCAGCGGTGCTTTTGGCTCCACAGTAAAGATATAAATATGCTCAAAGGCGTTTTGCAACGAAGCATAAATACTTTGCAAAATATAGCTATCTTCCCCTTCAAAGGCCGAAATAATATTCATCATCACCGCTCCATCATCCTTCACCGCATTGCGTAAAGCTGCTGCAGCTTCCACAGTGCCCATATGAAAGGGTACAGAGTAATGAGAATTGAACACATCCACAAAGACTAAATCATAGCTCTCAGTATTAGTAGTAAGGTGGCGGCGCGCATCTTCGTGGAAAATACGCATACGGCGATCTTCTTGTAAGCCAAAGGCCTCCTTGGCCAATTGCGTCATGCCGGGATCTAGCTCCACCACATCTAGGCGCAAGGCTTCGCTGTCCAGCCCGCCATGACCTGCCAAAAGCCATTTGGGTATGGAATAGCCACCACCGCCCAGCATAAGCACCTTCTGCGCTTTGGGAAAAAGTACCGTGCCCAAGGCATAATATTTGGTATAATCAAAAAGCAGTTCTGCTGGTTCATCCAAATAGGTGCCCGATTGCGCATAGCCGGGATCTGTGGCCATAAGGCGTACAGGGCGCTTATCTTCGTTCATACCCTGACTGATGCGAATGCTATTATACGGCGTTTCCACCGGTGGCGGTGTGCCCTTGGTATACATTTCATATTCTACCTCGGCATTTAAAAAAGCAATGGCAGGAATTGCGAGCAATAAAAGTAAGGTAGACACGCTTTGTTGACGCGCCTTCTTACCTTGCATGCCCACCACAAGGGAAAGTAGGAGCATGGCCGCCGACGTGCCCAGTAAAATATGTGTGCTGGAAAAATAGGAAATAAGTACAAAGCCGCCCAAAAAAGTGCCAATAATGCTGCCTGTGGTGGAAAGTGCGTACAAACGCCCCACCGTGGCGCCGGAGGTGGCTAAATCTGCCAGGCGTAAGCGAATAATATAGGGCGATACCATGCCAAAGGCCAAGGCCGGTAAAGCAAAAAGGCAAAGAGCCGCCAGCACCGCACTAAGATAAATATTTTCAATACCGGAGCTAATGCTCATGCCCACCACACGATGCCCCAAGGCCGTGAGCGCACAGCCAAGACCAGCACCGGCCAAAATACGCGCTAGCATGGAAAGGGAAAGCTTTTTATCTGCCAAACGGCCACCCAAAAAAGCGCCCACGGCTAAACATGCCAAAACGACGCCTATAAGGCTTGTCCACACTATAACAGAGGTGCCCAAATGCGGCGCCATTAAACGCGCTCCCACCATCTCTAAAACCATAATGAGTGCCCCAGAGGCAAAGATAATAAACTCTAACATGTAAGCCTTTTTAATTTTATTTATTTGTGTTTTCTTTTTTTCTTGGGGGAACTTTTTTTAGGAAAAAAAAGTTCCCCCAAACCCCCTCAAAAA
>CAYJAL010000133.1:0-6054 GCA_964367875.1 uncultured Desulfovibrionaceae bacterium
ATTAATTGTAAGTCCCATAACATTCCTCCATGAATGTTTGACAGCCTGATGGAGCACAAAGCACGATTGCTTCCCTGCAATCTTCCATCAACAGGAGCCCAAAGGCTCAATTATTGTTTATATGCGCATTACTTGCACAATCCATATCCAAAACAAACTTATAAGGAGCCATTAAAACACACATTAAAGAGCGTTTATAAAAGCGATTACGAGGGCGTCTGGGCAGCCCCCCACAAAAGCTCATCGGCAATTTTTGCCTAGTAAGTCTGTAATAAAAAATCGTGCAAGAAACATTCCACATATACATAAAAGTTCAAAAATTCCTCACAGATATATTTTTCTACCCACCTCTAAAGTTTTGCCATTCCATGTCGATAAGCATAAAAATGGGGAGCCTTCAAAAAAGACTCCCCTTCCCTTTTCCCACTGGTGTGAAAAATGCGCCAAAAGGCTTTATTTTTTAACCACCAATCAAGTTCAATGCCATACGTGGCATGGAGTTAGCCTGACCAAGCATGGCCACAGCAGATTGCGTAAGAATTTGATTACGCACAAAATTGGTCATTTCAGCAGCTACGTCAGCATCAGAGATACGAGATTCTGCGGCTTGTACATTTTCAGACTGCACGGTGAGGTTATTCACAGTAGCTTCTAAGCGGTTTTGCATGGCGCCAAGGCTAGCTCTGATCTTATCCTTAGAAACAATAGCATTATTTACAGCTGTTAAGGCCATTTGAGCAGCGGATTGCGTAGATACGGTAAAGCCTATAGAGCCAGAGGCGGCAGCATTACCAATACCCAAGGCAGAAGCGGTACTATTACCAATCTTTACATCATAGTGATCTTCAGCAGAGTCATTGGCAGTACCAAAATGTACACGCAATGCGCCTTCAGACTTAAGGCCAGTACCGTCGTGATCGCCGGAAAGAGAGCCGTCAAGCAACTTTACGCCGTTAAAATCGGTAGCCATAGCGATACGAGTAATTTCTGAGGCAAGTGCTTGATATTCGGACTCAATCATCAAACGCTGAGTAGAATCGTAGGTACCGGTGGCGGCTTGCTCGGATAATTCCTTCATACGAATAAGCTGATTGTCAATTTCTGCAAGGGCGCCGTCAGCGGTTTGCAACAAGGAAATAGCATCATTAGCATTTCTTACACCTTGATTCAAAGCCGCTACGTCAGCACGCATAAGCTCACGAATAGCAAGACCAGCAGCGTCATCAGCAGAACTATTAATACGAAGACCAGAAGATAAGCGCTCAATAGAGGTTTGCAAGTTCCCATAATGGGTACCTAAATTGTTTTGCGCATTGGTGGCCATAGAATTACTATTAATATAAAGACCCATAACATTCCTCCTTGAATGTAGCGTGGTATTTTAGGCGGACCTGTTCTTTCTTCCATGAAAGTTCCATCGCCTTACACACCCCTATCGGCAAAATTTGCCTACCCTTTAGGGCGCTAGGCAAAATTTGCCTACTTTTTATTTTTACGCTATAAGCTTGCATAGCTACGCACAGTCATGTACCTTGCAAAACACGTTTTTACTGTCAGAAAAGCCCACGTAGAACAAAAATATTTCCTTATATCGATATATTTTCCTAAGTCGATATCGGAATCTTTTTTTAGGGAAAAATATTTTCATTTTTTGCCAAGCGTATGCGCTTGCCACACAAAGGAAAAGCTATGTCTACGCAACACAAAAACTGCGCTCACACCAGCCTAAGCATACGCCAAAGCAAGGGGCAAAAAAAAATTGCCATGCTCACAGCCTATGATTACCCTTCTGCCCTCTTAGCCGATGAGGCCGGAGTGGATATCTTGCTTGTGGGAGACTCCCTCGGCATGGTGGTGCACGGACATACAGACACCTTGGCCGTGACCATGGATATGATGCTTTTACATTGCAGCGCCGTAGCCTTAGCACAAAAACGCCCCGGTGCCCGCGCGCTTGTGGTATGCGACATGCCCTTTTTAAGTTATGAACAAGGCCCACAAAGTGCCTTAGCCCATGCAGGCAAACTTATGGCGCAAGGGGGCGCTCGCGCTGTAAAGCTCGAAGGTTCTTTTGATATTATACCGCAAATACGCGCCTTGGTGGCGGCAGGTATTCCGGTCATGGGGCATATTGGTTTAACACCACAAAGGGTTTCCACCTTGGGCGGCTATAAGGTGCAAGGACGCACAGCCCACGGCGCTGAGCAGCTTTTGCAAGAAGCTAAAGCCCTGGAAGAAGCAGGCTGTTTTTCCTTGGTGCTGGAATGCGTCCCTCAAGAAGTGGCAGCACATATTACGCAAAGCATTGGCATACCCACTCTTGGCATTGGCGCCGGCCTGCATTGCGATGGGCAAGTCTTAGTGTGGCATGATATGTTGGGGATAAATACAGGCCATACGCCTAAATTTGTAAAAAAATACGCACAGCTTGCCCAAGATATGCGTAGCGCCATAGAGTCTTATGTGCAAGAAGTGCAAGAAGGCAGCTTTCCACAAGAAATACATTCTTTTTCCCTTAGCGAAGAAGAAAAAATAGCCTTAGAAAAACAGTTTAAAGGATAGTTCATGTTTCGCTCTCCAGTGCCACGCGTGGCCGCCATACACGATTTGTCCGGCTTTGGCCGCACCTCACTCACTGTAGTTATCCCCATTCTTTCCGCCATGGGCATTCAAGTATGCCCCATGCCCACGGCGGTGCTTTCTACACATACTACAGAATTTACCGATTTTTCCTTTTGCGATTTGGCAGATCAGATGCGCCATTTCCTCGATCATTGGCGCCAATTACATCTTTCCTTTGACGCTATCTATTCTGGTTTTTTAGGCTCGCCTCAACAAATGGATGTGGTGGAAGACACCATTACCCATTGTAAAAGACCGCATGGCATGGCCATCATAGACCCCGTATTGGGAGACAATGGCAAGCTTGATCCCACCATGACACCGGAAATGGTGGCACGCATGCGTTATCTTATTTCCCATGCCGACTGCATAACCCCCAACCACTCCGAAGCGTGCTGGCTTTTAGATGAGCCCTACACGCCCACCATTTCCGTGGAGCAATTACGTGAGCGCCTTATGCGCCTCACAGATATGGGGCCCAAAATTGCCGTCGTCACCTCTGCGCCCATTACCCTTGATGGCAAAACCTGTTCTGCCGTGGCCTATGACGCCACACAGCATCGTTTCTGGCGCGTGGATTGCCCTTATATCCCTGCTTTTTATCCCGGAACAGGCGATTGCTTTGCCTCTGTGCTTACCGGCGCTCTTTTACAAGGGGATTCCTTACCTGTGGCCATGGATAGAGCCGTAGCCTTTGTCACCATGGGCATAAGAGCCACCTTTGGCCATGGTGAGCCCAATAGATACGGAATTTTATTGGAAAAAGTACTAGACTCCTTACGCGCCCCCATAAGCACGTATAATTACAAATTATTAGAAGAAGAATAATCATGACTGCACAAAACGCCCTCCCCATTGGTATTTTTGACTCCGGCGTGGGAGGCCTCACCGTACTTAAAGCCATACATGAAGCCTTGCCTCACGAAGATTTACTCTATCTTGGTGACACCGCGCGCCTGCCCTATGGCACCAAAAGCCGCGATACCGTTACAGCATACGCCTTACAAGCTGCAGGAAAGTTGGTGGAGCGCGGTATAAAGATGTTGGTCATCGCTTGCAATACAGCCACAGCCGCCGCTCTGCCCGCCCTTACGCAAGCCTTTGCCCCCTTACCTGTGGTGGGCGTTATTGAACCGGGCGCACAAGCCGCTGTAAAAAAAACGCGCAATGGGCATATTGCCGTCATAGCCACCGAAGGCACCATACAAGGCCTTGCCTATCACAAAGCCATAGCCGCCTTGCGTGCGGATGCACGTATTACCGGCCAAGCGTGCACCCTCTTTGTACACCTTGCCGAAGAAGGATGGATGGATGGCGAATTGGTAGAAGGCGTAGCTAAGCGCTATTTGGGCGATATTTTTTGGCCAAAAAACGAAACAGCCTGTCCGGACACCTTACTTTTGGGCTGTACACATTTCCCCCCCTTGCGTAAGGCCCTTGCCCGCGTGGTAGGCGAAGAAGTGCACCTTGTGGATTCCGCAGAAACCACTGCCAAGGCCGTAAGTGAAGCCCTGCATGTGCAAAACTTACTCGCACTTCAAGATCACACAGGCCATTGCCATTTTATGACCACCGACGATGCCGCACGCTTTGCACGGGTGGGATCGCTTTTTTTGGGGCAAAATTTACAAAAAAATCATGTGGAGCATGTAGACTTATAAGCACAAGTCGGTATACAATATGCCGGACACATAGCATACTTTATAAGGATTATTCCGTGTATACTCCCATTTCTATGATTCCGGGGCCAACACAAGTACCTGCCTTTGTGCGCGAGGTGCTAAGTAGAGATTTTGGCCAAAATGAAGAAGATTTCCTCCCCCTTTATAGCGCTACCAATGCCCTTTTGGCACGCTTTATGGGTACAAAGCATGATGTTATAAGCATGACAGGCGAAGGCATGTTGGCTCTTTGGGCTGGCCTGAAATCCTGCCTGAAAAGCGGCGATCGCGTCCTGTCCATTGGCACCGGTGTTTTTGGGGATGGTATTGGAGATATGGCCGCCGGCCTTGGTTGTGAGGTATGCAAAATATCCCTGCCTTATGACAGCACCATAACAGACCTTGATCAGATAGAAGCCGCCATAGTGGATTTTAAGCCGCATATGATTACGGCCGTGCATTGTGAAACACCTTCGGGCACATTAAATCCCCTAAAAGAGGTAGGAGCCCTTAAGAAAAAACATGCTGTGCCGTTATTCTATGTAGATGCTGTGGCCAGTCTTGGCGGTGCCCCTGTGCACATGGATGACTGGCATATTGATATTTTATTGGGCGGATCGCAAAAATGCTTTTCCACGCCGCCCAATGTGTGCTTTTTGGGGCTCAGCCCCGCCGCGTGGCAAAAAGCAGAAGAAGTGGCCTATGCTGGCTATGACGCTCTTTTGCCTTGGCGCCGTGTTTTAGAGGACAACCTTTGCCCTTATACGCCGTATATGAACGGTATCGCAGCATTACATGTTTCCTTACAAAGCCTTATGCAGGAAGGCGTGGACGCTGTCTTTGCAAGACATGAACAGGCCGCAGAACTTTGCCGCCAAGGCTTGGCTGAGCTTGGCATTACGCTTTGGCCTGTGCAGGGCGCGGTCAACTCCCCCACCGTAACAGCAGCCTATATCCCTCAAGGATTTAGCTGGGAACAGTGGCGCAAGGCTTTGCATATGCAGGGTTTGCATGTGGGGGGATCCTTTGGCCCCATGGCTGGTAGGGTTTTCCGTATGGGACATATGGGCAGCCAAGCGCATAATAGTCTTGTAGAACAAGGACTTGAAGCCATAGAAAATGTTTTGAAACAAACTCGCTAAGGTGATTTTTCATTTTATTGTTGACAAATGAACAAGCTTTCTCTAAAGCAAGGACTGTCATTTGTTTATAAACCTTATTCCTTCTTATTGGAGAAAATGACATGACAAAAGCAGAATTAGTTGAAAAAATTTACGCAAAAGCTGGCCTCCCTACTAAGACCATGGCTGAAGGCGCTTTAGACGCTGTTATCGCTTCTGTGCGTGAAGCCTTGGCTGAAGGCGAAACCGTTACCTTCACCGGCTTTGGGACTTTTAAAGTAACTGAACGCGCTGCCCGCAAAGGCCGCAACCCACGCACCGGCGCAGAAATTGACATTCCCGCCAGCAAAGTTGCTAAGTTTACCCCCGGTAAACAATTAAAAGACGCTTTAAAATAATATTTCTTGGGGTTTTATCCCATAACGCGGAGGGGTGGCAGAGCTCGGTTTATCGCGGCGGTCTTGAAAACCGTTGAAGGTGAGAGCCTTCCGGGGGTTCGAATCCCTCCCCCTCCGCCATTTGTTAATTTCCTAGAAAAGCAGAAAGCCCAAAATCTCAATAAAAACGAGGTTTTGGGCTTTTTATTTGTACCATAGAGTTCCGGCTCAAACCTTGCCACACCGGATAAAATGGGGTAAATAACGGGGTAA
>CAYJAL010000134.1:0-6002 GCA_964367875.1 uncultured Desulfovibrionaceae bacterium
TACAAGGCGGATGTCGGGGGTTCGATCCCCTCACTGCCCACCAAGCACAAAAAAACGCTTATGAGAAATCGTAAGCGTTTTTTTGTGGCCTGTGAACAAAACTACTTTTTACCTTGCCCCGTCTTTGAGGTGGTCATATTACGTAGAAGTATTGCAATACAACTTTGCAGACAGCCAAGAGAACGCAATAGAGGCTTGGCGCTGTCTAGCAATATTCTTTGCCACAAATGTTTTTGGCGTATGCCCATAAAGACATGATATGGAAAAAGAATGAGCTGCTTAATAACCTCTACTACACGCTTGGGGAATTGAGAAAGTTTTGCAAAGTAGGGCTCAACACCTGGCGTAGCCTGACCGTGCCTATAGGCAGCCAGTATACGCCATTTTAAAGTATATTTGTAAGGGAGAACGCAGTGATCAATAAGCAAATCAGGGACACAGCCAAGCCGAAAGCCCGCATCACGCATATCATTAAAAAGTTTTGTTTCTTCTCCATAGGCGCAGGTTTCACCCTTCATGCCTAATGACGTGGCAAATCCACCTAGTGATCTAAGAATTTCTAATTTTATGACGCAGTTACCTCCTGTAGGCAGAACACTGAGTGGTGATATGATTCCATAAGAATTAAAGCGTACTATAGATGTTTCCCACTCTTCGGAAAACCATGGAGGCTTAGAGTCATAATAATGCCATGCGAGATAAGGGCCGCCAAAGCAGTCAAAGTTGTTTCTTTCTATCTCACGGAAAATCACTTCAACCCAGTTAGTATGGGCCTTAGCATCATCATCAATATAGGCAGCCCACTCCCCTTGCGCTGCAGCCATACCAGCATTGCGCGCATAGCTTAGACCTTGATTTTTTTCATGAATAAGTGTTAAATTTTGAATTTTCCCCGTAAAGCTTTGTACGACATCATCGGTATGATCTTTGGAATTGTTATTTACAACTATAACTTCAAAAGCATCTGGATTAGCTGTTTGTTCTACAAAAGCTTGCAAACAATGCTGAAGAATATGAGCCCTGTTATAAGTCGCAATAATAACAGATAATCTTGGAGTTGAGTTCATATTTTTTACTTTGCTCCGATTTTTTCACTAAGTCAAAAAATCTAAAAACCCCATTTAAATTTCATACTCATACCAAGCTCTGAAGCGTCGGCATCGCCCTTGCCAAGCACATCAGCTCCCTCATCGGGGATATACAGCTCCGGCCCCAGTGACATTCTAAAGTTATCACCATCCACCACTTGCCCATAGGCGCCCACCACATCATGCTGCTTGTGTAAGATATTTTCATCTATGGTAGGCTCTTGCGAACCGGGAGAGTTCCAAGAACTCCCCACAACTTCCGAATCCCCTCGAATGGCTCCACCGGCTAAAGTCACCGATTCATCATTCTTGGCTCGCTCAATTGGGCTAGGAGCGCGCTGCGGCCCCACCTCTTGTGAAGCCTTGGCCTGCTTTTTCACCACAGTAGGGCTTTTTTGGCGCAGTAAATCTGTACCGGAAAGCCCTTCTTGCCACAGCTTATCTTGCTTTTGCAAATGCGCATCTTGATTGGGCCATGTACCAAAAGCTGACACAGGAGAAGTAATAGCCGTTTTTTTCGCAGGAGGAGAACTTTGACTTAGCTCGGAAAGCTCTTGGGCATCCATAACAGTGCCTGCATAGGACAAGGTATGTGCATGCACACACAAAACTACGGCACAACACACGACCATGCGACACATATATTTTGCAGACAAAAGGTCTTGCAAGAAACTTTTAGGAGTAAATACTATCATCATTAAGGCAATATAAAGCCCTTTTGGCACATGCGCAAGAGGCAAGTGGCGCTTTACATAAAGAGAAATCAGGCAAGATATTGGATTACCTTCTTTATTTCAAGAAGGTAATCCTTATTTATTTTATAGACTATAATTGACGATACGGCACTTGGCCTTGTTCATAGTAATCATTTCCATCACAATCAATAACCACAATGGCCGGAAAATCCACCACTTCCATGGCAGCCACAGCTTCTGGGCCAAGATCTTCATAAGCCAGTACGGTATATTTTTTGATACTGGTGGCAATAAGAGCACCAGCGCCGCCCACAGCTGCCATATAGGGCACGCCGTGTTTTTTCATGGATTCAATAACTTCAGGCTTGCGATAGCCCTTACCAATCATACCACGCACCCCTTGCTCCAAAATGCGCGGAGTATAGGCATCCATGCGTCCAGAAGTGGTGGGGCCTGCAGCGCCAATGGCTTCACCGGGCTTAGCAGGAGAGGGCCCTACATAGTAAATAACAGCATTGCTTAAATCCACAGGCAACTCTTGACCTGCGTCTAAGGTTTCCACCAATTTTTTATGGGCGGCGTCGCGAGCGGCAATAATGGTACCGGAAATAAGTACGCGATCGCCAGCACGTAAGGAACGCGCCGTGGCATCATCAAAGGGCGCAGTAATGCGTTTGCTTTCATTGGACATGGCTAACTCCTTATAAAATAGCTTCTGCGTGACGCGCCGCATTACAGTTAATATTCACAGCCACAGGCAAAGAGGCAATATGTGTGGGATACCACTCCACATGCACACGTAATGCTGTATTTTTACCGCCAAGGCCTTGTGGCCCTATGCCGGTTTTATTGGCCATTTCTAATAATTCTTTTTCAAAGGCCGCATAACGTGGATCGGGATTTTGTGTATCAATATCCCTTGCGGCGGCGCGCTTGGCACAAATGGCTGCCATTTCCAAATTGCCGCCAATGCCCACACCCACCACCATGGGAGGACACGAGTTGGGGCCGGCCAATTGAATGGCATCTAGCACCACTTGGCGCACACCTTCAATGCCATCGGCAGGCACCAGCATTTTTAAAACGCTTTTATTTTCCGAGCCGGCACCCTTGGGAGCCAAGCGCAAGCGCAAGGCATCACCGGGCACAATACGTGTATGAATAATGGCCGGTGTATTATCCTTGGTATTTTTTCTTTCAAATAAAGGCTCTTCCACGCAAGATTTACGCAAATAGCCCTCAGTATAGCCGCGGCGTATACCTTCATTGATGGCTGTTTCAAAATCACCGCCCACAATGCGTACATCTTGCCCTACTTCGGCAAAAATCACGGCCAAGCCTGTATCTTGGCAAATGGGAATGCTGCCCTCAGCGGCAATATCAGCATTGGTAATAAGCTGCTCTAAAATACTTTGCCCCACGGGGGAAGGCTCATTTTCCTTAGCATCTTTAAAAGCCTGATACACATCTGAAGGCAATTTACAGCACGCTTTAATGGCGAGCTCTGCTACTGTTTTGGTTATGGCCTCAGCCTGAATTTCACGCATAGACATCTCCTTTTGCACCTTACCTGTAATAAGATCATAAAATAGACATTTTTTGAATATTTCAACAGGCTGAAAAGATATACCTTTTTGCGAGCAATTTCCACGAAAATTTTTATAATTTTCACGCAATCATGACAGAGTTTGCTGGGGGAAAACCTTTTGTGAACAAAAGGTTATTCCCCCAGACCCCCTTTCCAAAAAACTTTCATTGCGGCAACATTTTCCCTTTGAAAGAAAGATTTTGCCGCAATGTAAATTTAAAAAATATGCTTTTTGCACGCTTGTTAGAAAATGAAAAAACAAAATGTAATGCTTAGCTTATAATTTTGCAAAGATTTTTCCCTCTATGCTTTGTTAGTACTCTGTGAAAATTTTCTAAATTCCCCCAGCAAACGTTATCAGCACTTGCCAAAGTGACTTAGAGGCACTACCTTTGCCCCATGAAAAACAGCATTTCCATCCAAGGTGCCAAGCACCACAATTTGAAAAATATTTCTTTAGATATTCCGCGTGATGCCTTGGTGGTCATTTGCGGCCCTTCCGGTTCCGGCAAATCCACCTTAGCCTTTGATATTGTCTATGCCGAAGGCCAACGCCGCTATGTGGAATCCCTTTCGGCCTATGCGCGTCAATTTTTACCGCAAATGAATAAGCCTGCCGTAGAAAAAATTGAAGGGCTCTCCCCTGCCATTTCCCTAGAGCAACAATCCACCGCGCGCAATCCGCGCTCCACCGTGGGCACCGTCACAGAAATTTATGACTTTTTACGCGTCTTCTTTGCTCGCCTTGGGCGCATGTATTGCCCTGAATGCCAAGAGCCCATTGAAGCCCGAGCCGCCGATGAAATTATAGAAGATATTTTGCAAATGCCGCTGGGCACAAAATTTATCCTCATGGCGCCCTTGGTGGAACATCAAAAAGGTACCCATGCCGACCGCTTTAAAAAGCTCAAGGCTGAAGGTTTTGTGCGTGTTCGCGTCAATGGCGAAATCCTCAGTATTGATGAAGTGCCGGCGCTGGATAAAAATAAAAAGCATAGCATTGACTTGGTGGTGGATCGTCTGGTCAATAAAGAAGGCCTACGCGGTCGCCTGGCCGATTCTGTGGAATTGGCCTTACGCTATGGCGAAGGGCGTTTGGCTTTACACTTACCCGATGGCGGCGAAGATATTTTACACGCCACCTCTTCGGTATGTAAAAAGTGCCGCCTTTCCTTGCCTGCTCCCAGTCCGCAGCTTTTTTCCTTCAACAGTCCCCAAGGAGCTTGCCCGCGCTGTGTGGGTCTTGGCACAGTGGATTATTTTGAACCGCTTTTGGTGGCGCCCAATAAAGGCCTTTCTTTGGCCGGCGGCGCCCTCTTGCCTTGGGCCACCAGTAAAATGTTTAGTCGCTATGCCGAGGCTTTAGCTGCCCTTGGCAAAAGATGGAAATTCACCCTAGATACCCCCTTAGCTGACTTTAGCGAAAAGGCCTTGGCAGCGCTCTTTTACGGCGAAGATGCCAAGGGCAAGCCGGCACAAGGCTCGCAAGGGCTGCGCCGTAATTGGATGGGTGGCAATGTGGCATTGGATGCGCAAGGCGATTATAATAGCCAAAGCTTTAGCCAAGAAAATAACGAAGAAAGCCAAGGCGCCGTGCCCATCAACGAAAAGCGCTGGACAGGGGTCATGCCTCTTTTAGAAAAAGGTATGCAATACGGCGATGCTTGGCGCGAGACCCTTTCCCGTTATCGTCAGTCCACCTACTGCCCTGCCTGCCATGGGGCGCGCTTACGTCCAGAATCCTTGGCGGTGCGTGTGGGAGATATAAATATTGACGCCTTTTGTCGCCTTTCGGTGGAAAAAGCCATTGAATGGCTGAATACTCAAAGCTTTGGCGGCCGTCATGCTCTTATTGCCGAACCTTTATTGAAGGAATTGCGCCATCGTTTGCGCTTTATGCACGATGTGGGCTTAGAATATATTTCGCTGGGTCGTGCCATGTCTACCCTTTCCGGCGGCGAAGCCCAGCGCATTCGCCTTGCCTCACAATTGGGCTCCGGCCTTGTGGGCGTCACCTATGTGCTGGACGAGCCTTCCATAGGCCTGCATCCGCGTGACAATGAGCGCCTTATAGGCACCTTGCGTTCCTTACAACAGCGCGGCAATACGGTGCTGGTGGTGGAACATGATGAAGCCACCATTTGCGAGGCCGATACCGTTATTGAATTGGGGCCGGGGTCGGGATCCTTTGGGGGGGATTTGGTCTTTATTGGCGATGTGCCCACCCTTATGAATAAAGCAGATACCCTCACCGCCAAATATTTACGCGGTGATATGGGCATTGCCCTGCCCGACGAAAGACGCGAAGGCAAGGGAACGCTCACCCTCAAGGGCATTACCACCAACAACCTTAAGAATATTGATTGTCATATCCCCTTGGGCGTACTCACATGCGTTACCGGTGTTTCCGGTTCCGGCAAGTCTTCCCTGGTGGTGGATACTTTGTATAAACATTTGGCTCTGTCCCAAGGTATTCGTGTGGATCAGCCCGGTATCATTGCCGGCATCAGCGGCCATGAAGGCATAGAACGTATTGTGTCCATTGACCAAAGCGCCATTGGCCGCACGCCGCGTTCTAACCCTGCCACCTATACCAAGATTTTTGATGAAATACGCAATATCTTTGCCAGC
>CAYJAL010000135.1:0-5862 GCA_964367875.1 uncultured Desulfovibrionaceae bacterium
GGCTTCAGTGTCATAATTTCCTTTCCTCACAAAAAATGAATTTTGCAGCATACAAAAGCCTATGCCTTGCACACTGCGGATAATTTTGTTTGCGCCTCATACATTCAACTGAGCAATGTAGCAGGCGAACGAGTAGTAGTATAATCCTCATTGAAAAATTGAAAAGGGGGGAAGGAGAAAAAAAGTGATATTTTTTTGTATTTATTTTTTTTATTTAATAAATACAATATATTTTGTAAAAAATATTTTTTTCTTTTTCTATAAAATACTCTTCGTACTAACTTCGTATGGAAGTAAAAATACTTTTTCGAGTAACTATTTATTTTTACACAAAAAAATCATTGTAATACATTTTTTTTCAATATAAAAGCAAATTTAGCTTTATTTTTAGTTTTTCTGTGCATGAGTAATTACATACTTCAACAATTATCCATTAAATATGAAATATTTTTACAATAATTGTTGACTCTTTTATTACTCTGTTCTAAATAATATATAATATCTTTTAAGGAGTTATATATGATTGATAAAACAGAACTGTTGCGTATGATTATGGAAACAAACCAAGGGCAATCCCCTGCCTATATCCTTGAACAATATACAACCTATCTAAAAGGGCTTACAGATATTCACGGAAATAATTTTTCTGCTCAACGCAATCTTTGCGTACAAGGCAGCGAATGTAAACAAGAAGAAAAAATGGAAGATAAGCCTGCTAAACAATCCATCACTTGTGGCTGGACTAAGCGTAATCTTAAAGTAAAACCTGAAGATGCTATCACCGAAGATACCATCACCTGCTGTCTTTGTGGTAAAGAAGGAAAAACACTAACCGAGCGTCACCTTAACTCCCATAATGGTTTAACTCGTCAAGGCTATTTAAAGTTGTGTGGTTATCCAGAAACACAAATTCTTATGTCCGGAAAACACCTTGCTCGCATGAAAAATAATGTCTTAAAAGCACAGCAAGCACGCAAAGCTAAAAAAAGAAAAGAAGAAGACTAGTCTTTTTAAAACTCGCAAAAAAAGCTCCCTCTATGCTAAATAAAGGGAGCTTTTTTGTAATATATACCATTTACATTAGTATTTTTTGGCCATGGAAGCTGCTTCCATCAAACGGTTTTGTATATAGTCACACATGGCTTTATCATCTTCTTCAAGATTTAAGCACAATGCATTAAGCCCCATAAGTCCACCGGGGACAAAATCTCCCAATTCCTTAGAGTCTTGTATCATATCTGCATAAAAACACACTGAAAGCCAACGTTCTTCGGCATCATCATCCACCACATCAATAAGCACAAAAAGTGGCCTATCTTTTTGCAAGGGATGCTTTGCCCGCAAGGAATAACTTATGCCGGGGCGCTCTTTAAATTCCAGCAGCATGCCCTCTGCCTTTAACCAGTCATAAAAAGCGCTAAATGCTTGCTTGGCATGTAAGGGATCTACTGTCCATTTATGCAGCCAGCTTTCCACTTGTTCAAATGCTTGCGATGTATTTTCCACAGCCTTTCTCCTTGCAAGTTATAGGGTTTCTCCTATTCATTACCAAAAGGAGACATATCACGCAAGCGCTTTACGATGGCAGGCATCTCTTTAATAACATATTGTACTTCTTCTTCCGTGCTATAGCGCGAAAGAGAAAAGCGTATGGAGCCGTGAGCATAGGTAAAAGGTATTCCCATGGCACGTAAAACATGCGAAGGCTCAAGGCTACCGGAAGTACAGGCAGAACCGGAACTTGCGCAAATACCAAGCCTATCTAACATAAGTAAAATGGCTTCCCCTTCAATGTTTTTGAAAGCAATACTTGAAGTATTGGGTAAGCGACTTTGGGTATCCCCATTAACCACGCTATCCGGAATAACTGCTGTAAGGCCATTTTCTAGCATATCACGCAGACGAATAAGCTCGGCATTTTCTTTATCCATATGCTCTTTAGCCATGGCGGCAGCTTTACCAAGAGCTATGAAATACGGCACATTTTCTGTACCGGCGCGGCGTCCGCGTTCTTGATGTCCCCCACGTAAGAAGGGACGAAAGCGTGCGCCCTTGCGTATATACAAAGCGCCAATACCCTTAGGGGCGTGTAATTTATGCCCGGATAAAGCAAGATAATCCACCGGTAAGGTGGCCATATTCATATCTACTTTGCCCACAGCTTGCACAGCATCTGTATGAAAAACAATACCTTTTTCTTTTGCCATCTCAGCCATTTGTTGAATGGGATAAATATTTCCCACTTCATTATTGGCAAACATAACAGAAACTATGGCCGTATCTTTGCGCAAAGAAGCGGCATAAGCGTCCATATCAATGCGGCCCTTAAAGTCCACAGGAATATAGGTCACTTCATACCCATTATGCTCAAGGTGCTGAGCAAGATTAAGTATGGCAGGATGCTCTACCCTAGTGGTAACTATATGTTTTTTTTGTGGCTGACTTTGCAAGGCAGACATAATGGCCGTATTATCGCTTTCAGAGCCGCAAGAAGTAAATAATATTTCATCAGCTTCAGCACCAATCAAAGCGGCCACATGCTCTCTGGCTTCTTTTACAGCCATGCCCACTTGCCCGCCAAAGGTGTGCATGCTGGAGGGATTGCCGTAAAATTCCCCAAAATATGGCAGCATGGCTTCCATGACTTCAGGAGCCACGCGCGTGGTAGCATTATTATCAAAATAAATCGTTTTCATATATTAGGCCTCTTTCACCACAATGCTTGCTTCCACATGCTCTTGTAAGGTCTTTTCCACAAGATTTTTAATGGTAACTTGACTGGAACGACATTGCGCGCAGCGCCCACGTAAGGTCACATACACTGTGCTGCCTTCCACATCCATCAATTCAATATCACCACCATCTAACATAAGCTTAGGACGGATTTCTTCATCAATAGTTTTTACAATAAGCTGCATACGCTGAATATTGCTCATGCGCTGTGCTTTCACAAGCGTAATTTCTTCAAGCTTAGGCTTGCCCAGCTCTTCGGCCAAGATATGCTCAATTTGCTCAAGACAATCCCCACAAGCGCCGCCAGCCTTGGTATAATGCGTTACTTCTTCTATGGTTTTTAAGCCATTTTCACGTATGGCGCGTTGAATTTGCGCATCAGTAATGCCAAAGCATTTGCAAATAAGTTTACCTTCTTCATGGGCATGAGGCATAGGGGGCTCACCACGATAATGACGAATGGCAGCCTCTAATGCTTCTTGCCCCATAACAGAGCAATGCATTTTTTCCTTCGGTAAACCGCCAAGCTTTTCTGCAATATCTTTATTGGTAAGCGCCAGCGCTTCATCCACAGTAAGCCCTTTCACCATTTGTGTTAACACAGAGCTCGAAGCAATGGCAGAAGCACAGCCAAAGGTTTGAAAAGAAGCATCTACAATACGATCATTTTCTATTTTTAAAAAAAGTTTTAAAGCATCACCGCAAGCAAGGCTGCCCACTTCGCCAATGGCATTGGCATCGGCTAAGGCGCCCACATTTTGCGGATTTAAAAAATGCTCTTGAACTTTATCTGTATATTCCCACATGATTATCTCCTTAACTACGTGTTTCATGCCCTATAGCATAAAGCGTAAAAATGTATCTAGTCTCATACTATATAAAAGGCCAGAAGCTCTCTCATAATTACGTGAAAGCGTATTTTGAGGAGCTTCTAACGTCAAACTGTAGTTTGACGCGGTGGCGCAGCCATCAAAACAAGCCAAAAACCGCGCTTTTTGGGCGCAGTGATATAATATAATGCAGCACAAGCTGAATTATTAAATGCATTCTAGATAAAAAAGTTTTCAAACTCTACTTGGCAGAACACTATTCGTCTATTTTACACTTTTCACCAATTCCATAATTGGTCATAAAGTCGTATAAAGTCAAGTTACGTAAGTAGCCGCGTACATGATCATCTAAATCTTGCCAAAAGCAACGTGTGGTACAAACATCAAAACGCGAGCAGGCTTGTGTAGAGCCACTAATACAAGAAACAGGAGAAATATCTCCTTCTAAATGGGTAAAAATATCTTCTAGGGTTATTTCCTTGGGGCTTTTGGCTAAAGCGTAACCACCGGCTGCACCGCGTACTGAATCCATAATGCCAAGGGGTTTTAAAGAGCGTACAATTTGCTCCAAATAGCCTGCGGAAATATTTTCTTCACGCGCCAGTTCTTTAAGTTGCACCAACTGCCCGGCAGGACTGGATGCTAAGTGAATAAGAAAGCGTAAACCATAACGTGTTCGTGTTGAAAATTTCATGTTTCCTCCAAAAGAAAATAACCCTACCCTGCTTAGCCACAACCCAATACCATAGACCTAGCAGTACAAAATATCTTACCAATACTCTGTTAATCATCCATTCGTTCAATATGAGCGCCTACAGCGCGCAACTTGTTTTCTATATGTTCATACCCTCTATCTAAATGATAGATGCGTTGAATACGTGTTTTTCCCTGTGCGGCAAGGCCTGCTAACACAAAAGCAGCGCTAGCGCGTAAATCCGAAGCCATAACAGGGGCTCCTTTCAAAGCCTTTACACCGCGAAGCGTCGCCGTGCGGCCAGAAATTTTAATATCT
Source organism: uncultured Desulfovibrionaceae bacterium (assembly GCA_964367875.1). Classification (GTDB taxonomy): domain Bacteria; phylum Desulfobacterota; class Desulfovibrionia; order Desulfovibrionales; family Desulfovibrionaceae; genus CAYJAD01. The sequence goes on from CAYJAL010000135.1 coordinate 4,576, forward strand.
GCGCCCATTCGCACTAGTTCAGGCACATGCATAAAGCGATTTTCAAAAATGCTTTCCTCCACCACGGAAGTACCTTGCGCTAAAGCCATAAGAGCCATAAGTTGCGCTTGCATATCGGTGGGAAAGCCGGGATAAGGTTGCGTACATAAAGCCGTGCCGCTTAAGCTTTGTAATCCACCGGGGCAAAAAGCACGTAAATCATTACCTTTTTGCTCAAAATGTACACCCATTTCTTGCATTTTTTCTATGACAGCCTCTAAAGCTTCACTGGGGCAATTTTTCACCCATAAATCGCCACCGGTAATGGCTGCTGCCACTAAAAAAGTGCCAGCTTCAATACGATCTGGCATAATGGTATATTCTACCCCATGCAATGAGCTTACACCTTGAATGCGTATCACACTGGTACCAGCACCTTCAATACGCGCACCGCAAGCTATTAAGTAATTGGCAAGATCCACAATCTCCGGCTCGCGTGCGGCATTTTCCAAAATGGTTTCACCTTCAGCCAAGGCTGCCGCCATAAGCACATTTTCCGTACCGCCCACGGTGGGCATATCAAATATAATATGCGCACCGCACAGCTTTTTACAATGCCCTATGACATAGCCATCTTCAAGCTCAAAGGTGGCTCCCATTTTTTCAAAGGCCTTTAAATGCTGATCCACAGGACGCGCACCAATGGCACACCCACCTGGCAAAGCCACCTTAGCCTCACCAATACGTGCCAGCAAAGGGCCAAGGCATAAAATGGAAGCTCGCATGGTTTTTACAAGGTCATAAGGAGCTTCAGGACGTAAAACACCTGGCTCTACGTAGGTTTTCCCTTCTTCAAAACGCGCCGCGCAACCTAATATATTAAGTAATTTAACTGTTGTATGTATATCACGTAAATTTGGTACGTGCAAAAAAGTGGTGGGACTTTCTGTTAATATAGAAGCAAAAAGAATGGGAAGCGCCGCATTTTTAGAACCGCTTACGGCAATATCCCCTTTCAATGCTACACCACCTTTTACAATCAAACTTTGCATACCATCTCCTACTGTATATTTCCTTCACCTCTTAAAGCATTTCTTATCAAAAATCTATACTTTATTACTGTAAATTTTAACTATTTTCTAACTAGCTAAAAGCATGTTTCTTTCTCAGAAAAGTAAAAAAAACAAAAATAATAAGTGCATCAAAAAAAAATATAAAAAAATGTAAAAAAAAGCTTGCCAAAACCTGTCACAATCTGTAGAACTCATCTTCGACGGCGGATGTAGCTCAGTTGGTAGAGCACCTGGT
>CAYJAL010000136.1:0-5812 GCA_964367875.1 uncultured Desulfovibrionaceae bacterium
TGGGCGATATGGGGGAGCAGGCAATGTCTTATACTTCGGCGGCACGTGGAATAACGGTTCCGGCGCGGGCCTTTTCTGCCTGTCCTCTTACTTTGCTGCGAGTTACTTGAGCGTGAACATCGGTTGCCGCCTCGCAAAAAGTTGACCTGTCTACTTGGTACGGGATTACTGTCCCCGCCGCAAGGCGGGGTAAAAATTTTTCAAAAAGGGCTTTTTATGAAAATTACATTTTCTCATGCAAAGAAAAAAGTTGAAGTAATGCTTGAAGGCGAGTCGCAGTGCAAGCTGTACGCTGTCCCTACGGAATATAGCTTCGATGGGTATTTCGCTTCTCTTTGGGCACAAGGTGAGCTTGAGCCTTTGCCGGCTTGTGATGTAGTTAAGGCTTCCTTACTCGCTCATGTGGAGGCCAAGCTTGTGGACGGCGCCTATCAAACCATAGACCATTTTTTAACAAAGGGGGTGAGCTATGCCACTGGTGAATAAAGGCCAAGATGAGGCCACTGGGCTTGGCGGCTTAGATAAGGAAAAGGCTACTCTTACTGCCAGAGTTAATGAGTTGCGAGATGAAAAAGAGCAGGATTATTTTGTCTATGATGGTGACAAGTTCGATTCTGACCCATCATCGGCGCAGCGTATTGCCTTGGCGGCGCAGTCGGCTTCAGCAGCGGTGAGTGCAGGTGTGGAACAGCCTTATCCGTGGACTTTGTATGATAACAGCGTTCGTGTTCTTGCCGCTGCAGAGTTGCAGCTGGTGGTGAATGCCTTGGCTTTTTGGGGCGGGGTAGTGCATACCCATGCAAGCGCATTAAAAGATGCGATCAATACTGCAGGTACTTTTGAGGCGTTGCGTGCTGTGGATATTGAGGGTGGCTGGCCCACGCCGGAAACTGTAGCAAGTGCCGGTTAGGGGGAGCTCATGAAACTCATTAAGGGCAAGCATTTTTTTAGCGTGCCAAACAGTGGCGCAGACGTATTCCATATTGATGCAGACCATGTGCGCTTTGAGGATTGCTCCTTTACGCGCCTTGGCTTTGCGCCCACCAGTGCCGATGAGCTGGTGGGCGCAGTGAATGGCTCTTTAGTGGAATTTTGCCGATGCCGTTTATCTTATGGCGGAAAAGGCATGTTGCTTGGCACCGGTGATACTAATGCTGCAGATGTCAAAGCCGGGCAAAAGGTTATTTTTGAAGAGTCCATTCTGGAGTTCAATTCCCGGCGCAACCCTATGGTCAATGCCGGTCAGGCAGAGCTGTATAAATGCCTTATCCGTCACTGGGGTGTGCCGGATTCATTTCACGAAAAATCATACGGCATTCGCGCCAAAGGGGAATATGCCAGCGTTCATGTGGAAGATTGCCTTTTTGAGCAAGAAAACCTGTGGACGTGCCTCACGCGTGGCAATCTCTTTGATGACAGTGTTAGACATACGCTTTTTCCCTTCCTTGGGCCGGGCTTTAGGCGGGCTCTTTATGCTGACCAAGGTGGCAAAGTATTTGCAAAAAATTGCCATAAAAACCACTGGTGGTTGCATATTGGCGGGCACGAAGGGGCGTATATGAGTGACGCCAAGGCAAAAGCTTTACGTGAGCACTTGATGGGCGCTGTGGCATAAAATATAATCACCTAGGTTATTTTGTAACTTAGGTGATTAAGATTTTTTATAGTAAATTTTTTTACAAGAGGGCATGAATAGCCCTAAACGTAAAAAGCTTGAGGTAGGTAGCATACTGCGTGAATTTCGCCTGCGTGCAGAACTCTCTCAAGATAAGCTTGCAGACCGTATGGATGTTAGCACCTCATATATTTCCATGTTAGAGAGCGGCAAGCGTTATCCCTCCATTGAAATGCTTATCCGTATTGCCACGGCGCTGGAAGCTGTGCCGGGTGATATGCTCAATCGCATTGCAGAGCAAGAGAATACTCGTGGCGCTTAAAGATTTTGCCTTACTTGCTAAAGTGGAAGATTTAGACGTCTATTCTCACAAAATTTGTCAGGGCTTTAATAAAGCAGAGCGGCATGTCTTATCTGCTGAAATCCGCCATACCCTTGCCCATATTCTCCATCTTATCATTCGCGCCACCAAGGAACAGTTGGAAGAGCGCCGCTTGCGTCGCCCTTTGGTACAGACCAAAGAGCTTTTGCGCCAGTGTGATGTGGAGCTTGAATACCTCAAGTGCCAAATTCGTAAGGCGTATGCGCTGCGACTTATCAATGAAAGCACCTATGGCGCATGGGCGCAGCGTGTCATTGAGGTGGGAGCCATGCTGGGCGCGTGGATTAAAAAAGTGGAAGGGGGTGCGCCACCACCCAAAGCAAGCTCGCCACGGGCAGCCCAGCCTAGAGCTGAGGGCGCATATAAGGGCAAGCCGGAGCAACGCGGCTTGCTGGATATTTAGGGAAGCAAGCTTAACTTCGGCGGCAATTATGGTAACGGTTCCGGCGCGGGCCTTTTCTGCCTGAACTTCAACAACCCAGCGTCCAACGCAAACGCGAGCATCGGTTGCCGCCTCGCACATTGCACGCATACTTTGGCATCTAGAAGCTATGTTCTTACGAGGGCACAGACGGTATGCAATTTGGAGTTTGCTTTCCTCCTTACAGATGACGCTCAGTGTTACGTCCTGTAATACATTCGCTGTCGCAAACGTCACCTGTGCAAGAAGTGAATTCTTGCTTGGTTTTGGTTTGCTCCACTGCGTGGCATGCTCATATCCTATGAGCTAGTATTGTAAGGAAACAAGAAAAAAGCCAAGGCGGTGAGTAGCGCAAGCGAAAGTGGCCTTGGTAAAATTTAGGGGCGTAAGCTTAACTTCGGCGGCACATGGAATAACGGTTCCGGCGCGGGCCTTTTCTGCCTGAATTACACTAACGCGACGTCTAACGTCGGGACGAACATCGGTTGCCGCCTCGCACATCGCGCGTCAAGAAGCTATGCTCTTACGAGGGCACAGACGGTATGCAATTTGGAGCTTACGTTCCTCCTTTGGTTTGGAAATGCTTTGCCAAAGGAAACAAGAAAAAAGCCAAGGCGGTGAGTAGCGCAAGCAAAAGTGGCCTTGGTAAAAATTTGGGATACAGGCTTAACTTCGGCGGCAATTGGTCGAACGGTTCCGGCGCGGGCCTTTTCTGCCTGTCCTCTAACAATGCTGCGAGTAACTTGAACGTGAACATCGGTTGCCGCCTCGCACATCGCGCATCTAGAAGCTGTGTTCTTACGAGGGCACGGACGGTATGCAATTTGGGGTCTGTATTCCGCTCTGCCATGCTGCAGGGAAACAAAAAACAGCCCAGCAGGGCAAGTACGTGGGAACGCGCTGCTGGGTAGTCTTTGAGAGTTATGCCAAAACGTGCAAAGAATTTGTGGTCAGAGCTGACCACCTTTGAAAATATCCTCCTTGCCTTCCGGGCAGCTCGCCTTGGTAAGCGCTTTGCACCGGGCACGGTGAAGTTTTCCGCAAGCCTTGAGGATAATATTTTTCATCTACAAAAGCAGCTCTTGGATAAAACATGGAGCCCGGCGCCCTTTCGCCAGTTCACCGTCCATGAGCCCAAGGTGCGGCTCATCCAAGCGCCGGCCTTTGGCGACCGCGTTATCCACCATGCACTCATGCGTATAACCATGCCCATTTTTGAACGCCGCTTCATTGCTGATACCTATGCCTGCCGTCTTGGTAAGGGCAATCTTGGGGCCAGTAAAAGGCTGCAGCAATTCATGCACGCTGCCTCACGCCGGTGGGGTAAGCCCTATATCCTCAAGGCGGATATTAGCAAGTATTTTCCGTCTATCAATCATGCCATTTTGCAGCAGCGTGTGGAGCGTATTATTGCCGATGCTGATATGCTGTGGCTCTTTGAGCGTATCATTAAGGGCAGTGGCTATACGGACTATGGCTTGCCCATCGGCGCTCTTACCTCTCAGTGGCTCGCCAATCTGTACCTAGATGCCCTCGACCATTTTGTCAAAGATGATATGGGTGTGCAGTATTATGTGCGTTACATGGATGACTTTGTGCTAGTGGGGCCCAGCAAGGAATGGTGCTGGGAGCATTTGGTCAAGATCGAGACCTTTCTGCAGGGCTTGCATTTACGGCTCAATCCCAAAACAGGCGTTTGGCCTATTACGCAGGGCGTAGATTTTGTGGGCTATCGCCACTGGACAAATAAAATCTTGCCACGCAAGCGCACGGTAAAACGGGCCAAGCGCACTTTCAAAGCTCTGGCCATACAATACGCGCAGGGGCGTGTTGACCTTGAGTATGTGCGCCCGCGCGTGGCGAGTTTCACCGGCTATATGGGGCATTGTAATGGGTATAGGACGCTGGAAAAGATACTGGAAGGGTTTGTGTTGAGGATAGAACAAAAAAACAGATAGTTGACGTGTGATGCTTTCTTTGGCACAATGCGTATCTCTTGACAATGCTGAAAAGCGTTGTTATTTACCTCTACCTCTAAAACTAAAGAGAATTCTGGAAAAATTAAGTAGGTGTATTATGCCATTTAATTCAAATGATATACTTCGTGCTAATTTGCGAACTATCCGTGAACGTAAAGTACAGGTAGCTTGGCCTAAACCTTCGGAGTTACACTCTAGGGGAGGTCGTGCTGAGAGGGTTGAAATCTCAGCCGAAGTGATTATGAGTACGTGGAAAAGGGTAGAGGCTAATCGTGTCAGAAAATCCTAATTTTAACTTTATTTATGAAAAAATGGTTGACGAGCCCGACAATATTGTTGGGCTCGTTGCGTATGGTATTTATAAACGACATAAAATTGAGCATGTTCGTAAATTTTTAGACGAACATGGTAGGGCTCCAACTCGAGAAGATTTAGCTTCTTTTCACGAAGTTAGTTGTGGGCACATAAATGGTTATACACTAGAGGCTGTAGATTTATTTAATGATTTTGCTAACAATTTATTGGCAGAAAAAATAGAAGAGTTAGAAGAAAACTATCGCGCCGGAATCAGAGAAGTAAAAGAAAAATATAGTAGACGCTTAGCAAAGAAAGTTGGTGAGTCTACTTCAAACATTGATACTGTTATTAAAGAACATAATGGGTGGTGGAAAAAAATTGGTTCTGGGGTAGCTATTACTTTTATCGTAACAGCTATAAATTTAATACTACTGTTCTCCACTTTATTAAGTCAAAAAACATATACAGATATATGGACGTTTTTAAACTCTTAATTAATTGAAATTTAGTAATAAAAAGCCCTCATACCAGATTTGGAATGAGGGCTTTTCGTTTTTATCCTTCATAAGCAAGGGCAGACTGTGCTAGTAAGCCGGAGCGCGTCATGCCGTAGGCTTCAGCTTTTTTGTCTATTTGCTCCAGTACATTTTTAGGAAAGCTTACCGTGACCTTCACCGGCTTTGTTTCCACATTGGGCATTTTTAAGAGCTGATAAAATACGTCACGGCTTGTGTCTATATGTTCTTTATACTCTTCCATTTCTTGAAGCGTTTTTTGCTTGATTACTTCAAGGCTGGAAGGCTCAGGGATTGCCCTTCTTTCTCGCGTATATTCCTCTGCGCTTATGGCCAGAGTGTCTTCTGCCATTTCAATGGCTTCTTCTATGGTGTCCCCTTGGGTCATAGCTTCAGGGAAGTCATAAATAGAGGCCGTATATCCGCCCTCCTTAACAGGGATTATACTTACATAATAATAGCGTGACATATGTACTCCTTTTTGAAAGTAGGGGAGGTTTCCCTCCCCTTGTGGGGTTATCGTAGCTTAATTCCAAGCTGTTTTTCGATTTTTAAGACGATATGCTCGTTTATCTCCGCTTGCCTTGATAGGCAGCTCATGTA
>CAYJAL010000137.1:0-5767 GCA_964367875.1 uncultured Desulfovibrionaceae bacterium
GGGGAGAACCTTTTTTCAAAAAGGTTTCCCCTCTCCCCCTCATAAAATAAATTAAAACTAAAACTAAAACCTTCTACAACACTACCGCAAAGCATCAAGGATTCTTTGCGCATTGGGGCTTTGAATAACTTTACCATTCACCACCACAGCGGGGAAGCTATGCACACCGTATTCTTGCGCGGCAAGCATGGCTTGATACATATTCACATTGCCGGCATCAAAGGCATAGGAAGCAATATTAAAATGCTGATTGGAGGGGACGAGATGCTTTACGCGGTCTAAATAGGCATAAAGGATGGGTAATTCCGAGCCTACAGTGGCGTCGTATTCGTGAATAAAGGGGCGTTGCCTGCCTTGTGATTGGAGGGCGCTTTTGACGGCATTCCAGCGCTGTAGGGTGAAGGAATAATAATCTAAAGCGGTTGCGGGTTGAGCATAGGCTAGCCAAATGCCGCCGCCCATGAGCTCGGTGCCATAGGGCTCAGAATTTTTGGCAAAGACAACAATTTTTACTTGCTGTGGTTGCATGCTCTTGGCGGCTAAGATCACTTGTGCCCAGAGGTTTTGGCTTTGAGGGATGGCATAGTCGATGAATACCAGCACTTCTTTAGGCGCCTCAGGGCTGCCATAGACCACTGGGTACACTTCTTGACGCCACAATTTTCTATAGTGAATTTCTGATTGCAAGTTTGAGGACTTTGCCCCCAGAGATTGCGCCATTTTTGCGTTTTCGCCTTGTAATTGTGGCGAGGGTAGAGTGGCATTGATATAGGGGTTAAACATATTTGATTCCCCTGCCAGGGCAAAGGAACTTGTGGAGAGAAGGCAGAGGAGGGCGCATAAGCTTTTTTTCATATATCTTCCTGTAGGTTATTCAGTGGTGCTTGGGATGATTTCTTGTAAGTGGTTGAGCCAAATTTCCATAAAGGCTTCATATTCTGCCAAACCATGAAGAACAGGATAACAGCTACAGCCTGCTGCTTCAATATGCTTGCGCCAAGAGGATCGCTGCTTGCCTGCCATGTCCTTAAGGGCATGTAATCCGATGACAGAAAGGAGTGGCATAAGCCATACTTTATGTGCGGGATTTAGGTGTGGGATGATATCTTCTAAAAGGACGGCGCCATTCATGGTGCCCACATGTACATGGGCATCTAAAGCGTGTACAGCTTCAGCCAGATCTGCATAGCGTTGTACGGCATGGTGTTTTGCTCCATGCCCCATAAGCACAACGGCTTCTTCCTTTTGTCGCTCAGGGGGAAGGTGCTGTATAATGGCCTTGGCGGCGCTGAGTACGTCGGCATCACTTTGCAAGAGGGGAGCGCCTACGGTGATGGTGAAATCTTTATATATATGGGTGAGGTCGCGCACATCTTCCAAGATGGCTTCATGCTCAGAACCCGGTATGGTTTGCAAGGGTTGTACTGCCACATGATCATATCTTTCAAAACGCATTTTTTCTAAAGCTTTGCGCACAGAGTCACGCTTTACCCGTGCCTTGGCCAAACGCTCGCGTATAAGCACAGAGGTAAAGGCCCAACGCACAGGGAAAAGTGGGAAGCGTTCGCGCACTTTTTTGTCAAAGGCTCGTAAAGTATGTTCCGCTTGAGCATTGCTCGAACCATAGGCTACTAATAATATACCTGCTTTCATACCGTGAAAGTACGCTTCCCCCTTCTTTTTTGCAAGGTGTCATAAGCGTCATATGAAAAAGACTATGCTTTTTTTCTTGTAAGTATTGAATTATAAATATTAAAACTCCTTTGTCTTTATGGCTTTGGGGAGATAAGTATTGACCCTAATGGCATAGCCCTATATAGTGAGCATATACTTCGGAGGAAAGCATGGAAAAACGTGCGCTCATTTTTGGTGGGAGAACCGGTCTTGTAGGACAAGCACTTTCTCGCATTCTCACTGCCAACGGTTGGTATACAGTGCCCATAGGCCGACAGGATGGTGATTTATTAAGTGTTTCTTTTATAGAAAACTGTATAGAAAAGTATAAAATCAGCCATATATTTAATACTGTAGCTTGGACGCAGGTGGATCAGGCCGAAGAAAATGAATGTCAGGCCTTTGTTATTAATCGTGCTTTGCCAGCTGGTTTGGCACAATTGGCAAAAAAGCTTAATATACGGCTTATCCATTATAGCACAGACTTCGTATTTTCTGGCGAATCACAAAAAAATTATCTGGAAAGCGACCTCACAGGGCCTCTTTCTGTCTATGGCCGTAGCAAGCTCGCCGGTGAAGAAGCTGTATGTTCCATAGCTCCGGATCACTCATGTATTTTACGTACAGCGTGGCTTTTTGGCCCAGGACGGCAAAATTTTGTTTCAAATATCATAAAAAAACACTGTGAATACGGTAAATTAACTATTGTACATGATCAAGTGGGCTCGCCTACATATTCTATGGATTTAGCCCATTGGAGTATGCTTGCAGCGGAAAAAGGGCTTACAGGTGTGTACCATGCCGTGAATAGTGGCCGTGCCTCTTGGTGTGATCTCGCTTGTGAGGCTTTGCATATTGCAGAAATTGATTGCCATGTGGAGCCCATTACTTCGGATATGTGGCCACAAAAGGCGCAGCGTCCGTCATTTTCTGTGCTGAATAATGAAAAACTTTCCCATGCCTTGGGGATTCTTCCTCGCTCGTGGCCGCAAGCTTTACGAGAATACATTTTTAGCGATGAGCTTAATAGAGACCTTATAGGCGCTTAATACCCTTTAACAAGGCTTAGGCTATGGCAAAGCATCAAAAATCCATCTCTCCCTTTTTTAGCGGTTTTATTCTAAGCCTTATTCTAGGCTTTGCGTGTTTTTTTTTAATGAGCATGTCTTCTGTAGCTTGGGGCATTCCCAGAAGCTTGGAAGAATTAAGCGCCATATCCAATAAACTTATTAAAACCACAGTACAACACGGTGGTATCGGTTCCTTTTTTCGTCCTGCCTTTGGACGCATGATGGATGCGGATTTAAGCTTAGATAAACATGAACCTGTGTTTGTGGTGGCCTTTCCCGAAGGGGTGCGCATTTATCCTCAGCGCATTATGGTGTGGCATCAAGTATCCAATGAATTGATGGGGAAAAATGCCTATGCCGTAACCTATTGCCCCATTACGGGGACTCTTGCGGCCTATAGTACAGATTTTAATGGCATAGATCTTTTCTTTGATGCGCAAGGGGATTTGTACGATGGTAATACGGTACTTATAGATCGTAATACCGGCAGCTTATGGTTGCAAGCCTTGGGTATGGCCTTTGAAGGCCCCATGACAGGGCGCGGACTTGCTAAAATACCTGTATTTTGGACAACATGGGATGCCGCCAAGCGTTTTTATAAAGATGTACCTGTGCTTGCAACGCCGCGTAGCCGAAAAGCCTATGGCCGCGATCCTTATGGGAATTATTTGAAGACAGGTACCTATTATGATGATGATACCTTGGTCTTTCCTGTAACTTATACGGATTTACGCCTTCCTTACAAAAATCAAGTTATTGGCATTGAATTTAACGATTTTCGCCTAGCTGTTGATGTGGCATATGTGAAAAAAGAAGGGGCAGTGAACTTTTTCTTGGGCGATACGCCACTTTTGGCCGTGCATGATAAAAAGCTGGATGTGGTACGTATCTTTAATAGGCAAGTATGGGATAAACCATCACTTTTTGTGATGCAATATGGAAAGCTTATTGATATTGCGAGCAAATCTGCATGGGATGCCAGCACAGGTGTTTCTTTAGAGGGAAATATGAAAGGCGCATCAATGCAGCAATATTACGGTATTTATAGCATGTGGTTTAATTGGTATAATCTAAATCCGGAGACGGTGCTTATTCCTGGGCCCGGAGAGGTTCCCAAAAATGTACTGCATCTGGATACCTTGGCACCATAGGTAATTAAAAAAGGAGAGGCATGATGTCTCTCCTTTTTCATATACTTATTTTTTTTCCATTTCTTCACTGCGTTTTGCCGCAGCCAAAACAGAATCCACAATATGCCCGCTCACTGCCGTACGTTCCATATGGTTAATACCGGCAATGGTCAGTCCTGCAGGGGAACACACATCATCTCGCAGACCTAAGAGGGTTTGCGTAGAGGCCTTGGCCATGCGAACAGATCCATCCATAAGCTGTTCCACCATTTGTCGCGATTCGGCGCGTGAAAATCCCAAGGTGACTCCGGCTTGCACTAAGGCATTGAGCAAGTGAAAAGCATAGGCTGGGCCGGCGCCAATAAAAGCGCTAAAGGCCACGAATTTTTCCTCAGCCAATTCCATGCACATGCCTATGCCTTGGAAAAGGGCTAAAATATCTTCTTTATCTTGCGCTTTGAGCTTTTCATCTTCAAAACAAAAAGCAAAAATGCCGGCGCCCACCAATGCAGGTGTGTTGGGCATGCAGCGCACCACGGCGCATTTATGTTGCACCCCTTCTTGTAAAGTACGCATGCTAACACCCGCTGCCACAGAGATAATAATCTTATCCGGCGTGAGTAGGGGAGCCACTAAGGCAAGAATTTTTTCAACTAAATAAGGTTTTACCGCCAATATGATGGTATTAGAACTTATAATTACATGCTCTAAATCCTTGGCGGCTTTGATGCCTGCTGCTTGTAAGGCCACAAGGCTTTCAGCGTGGGTATCATAGCCAAGAAGCTCTAGCGACTTATTCTTACTTAAACCCAATAAAATGGCGGAACCCATATTGCCGCAACCAATGCAGCCTATGGATAAATTGTCTTGATTCATATGTTTTGTATCTCCAAATTGCTAAAAAAATAGGCGATTTCCACAGCGGCTGTTTCTGGCGCGTCAGAGCCGTGCACAGAATTTTCTGTATTATTTAAGGCGTATAGTTTACGAAGAGTACCTTCCTCAGCCATTTCTGGATTGGTGGCTCCCATTAAAGTACGGTAGCGCGCAATGGCATCTTCAGCTTGCAATACCAAGCACACCACAGGGCCTGAGCACATATATTGTACTAGTTTATCATAGAAAGGCTTGCCTTTATGCACAGCGTAAAAGCCTTCTACCTGCTCACGGCTAAGAAGAAGCATCTTCATGGCCACAATCTCTAAACCGGATTCTTGCATTTTAGCTATAATATTTCCAATAAGATGGCGTTTTACAGCATCAGGTTTTATGATAGAAAAAGTTCTTTGCATGTTTTCTCCTTTCACTAGGATGTCGTGTTACTACAATGTTTCAGACAACGTAAAATACCATGCTTATGTTATGAAGACAATATATAGTAAATAAGTCATGGTTTTGATAACTATAACAGCTTAATTATATGAATAAAAAACGCACAGCGTTCTTTTTTTGTGGATTTTTGTAAAATATTTGTTGACAGAATGATGACAATGATGCACTTTTTCCTTCCGCGCTGATGAACTTTTCATCACATGCGGAGCTGAACATAACAGCGGAGCGCACCAAATATGGAAAGCCGGCTAAAATAAAAAATGTTGAAAAAAGTTGTTGACAAGCTCGACAACATGAGGCAGATTGCCTCTCCGCGCTACGGAAAACGTCTTGAACGAAACGGAGCGCAAGGCTGAGAAAATCAGCCACAAGGGCTCGAAAGAGTTTTTGAAAAAAAAAGAAAAAAAAGTTGTTGACAAAGTTCACGACTTGAGGCAGATTGCCTCTCCGCGCTACGGAAAACGTTCCGAGCGCAGGCTGGGAAGCCAGCCAAGAGTTTTCTTGAAAAGCTCTGAAAAAAAACTTTGAAAAAATAAAAAAAAGTTGTTGACACGCCGAAGC
>CAYJAL010000138.1:0-5733 GCA_964367875.1 uncultured Desulfovibrionaceae bacterium
GCATGTTTAGCCATTGGCTTACCTCCACAAGAGTTTTTAAAAGTTCCGGTTTGTATCCGGCATATGGTTTCCAGCTGCAAGGTACAGTGGAAATGACCTTTTTTGCGTCTTTTCTCTCTTTGACTTGCAAGAGCAAAAAGACTGCGCCAGCCCCTGCCTAAAAGGCATTTTATGTAAGGGTAGCGCGTAAGTGAAAATGGTCTATCACAGTTTTTTCACAAAGACAAGCCTTGCGGCCTAACTTTCAAGGAAAAGGTGCTTTTTTAGACAGGGGGCAAAGGCTTGAAAAATCTAGTGTAAGTGCTTTGTGTATATATTGTTTTAACAGCTCATAAGCTTATTATACCCTTTAAAAGAATGAAAGGTTCCTGTGTAGTGTAATTTTTGTTGCCCTAGTAAAAAACTATGTTTTTCACAAAGTGTTCATGAAGATGTCCAAGGGGCTTTTGTTGTTCTTGACAAAAGGTCTTTGCTTAACTAAAACCTAATAGATGAAAATGATATTTACATTCATTATAAATAAAGGATCCGTATGAAGCCATCTCAAGTTATTTCTGCCTTGGAAATGCTCACGCACATTAAACAGCCTGTATTTCTTTGGGGAGCTCCCGGCATAGGTAAAAGTCAAATTGTTGCTCAAGTGGCAAGAAATAGAGGATATAAGCTTATTGATATCAGGGCTGTATTGCTTGACCCCGTGGACTTGCGAGGCCTACCGCATATCACTGCAGACAAACAAGCAGCGTGGTGTGCCCCTGTTTTTTTACCTAAAGAAGATTGTCAAGATAAGGGGATAGTATTTTTGGATGAGCTTAATGCCGCGCCGCCCTTGGTGCAAGCGGCGTGCTATCAGTTGGTACTGGATAGAAAAATTGGTGAATATACCTTGCCCGAGGGCTGGACAGTGGTGGCGGCCGGAAATGGCGATAAAGATCGTGCCGTTACCCATAGAATGCCCACAGCTCTGGCCAATCGTATGGTGCATATTGATATGCAAACCAGCACTGATGATTGGATTTTATGGGCACAAGAGGCCGGTATAAGGCAAGAAGTACGCGCTTTTTTACGCTTTCGTCCTAAGCTTTTACACGATTTTGACCCACAAAAAACCTCTAAAGCCTTTGCTTCGCCGCGCTCTTGGGCTTTTGTGTCGCAAATACTTGAGGCCAATACAAACCAAAGCATTGAATATGAATTGCTACAAGGTACAGTAGGCATGGCGGCAGCAACGGAATTTACAGGCTTTTTGCAAGTATGGCGTGAACTGCCCACCGTAGAAAGTATTTTGTCACAGCCAGAAAAATGTGCGGTACCCACTGAGCCTGCTACATTATATGCTTTATGCGAATCCTTGGGGGCTCAGGTGGGCATGGGAAATATTGCACAAGTCGTAAGTTATGCCCATCGTATGCCTGTGGAATTTGGTGTACTGCTTATGCGCTGCGCCGTGTGTCATGATGAAAGTATTGTGCACAGTGCCCCCTTTACCCAGTGGGCGCAAAAAAATGCCCACGTTATAATGTAGTGTAGGGTAGGGTCTATGCAAGCAGAGCAAAAAATACCCACAGCCCATGAGATTATGCAAAAGGCACGATCTGAGCTGCTCTTGTCGCATCCTTTTTTTGGCTCCCTGGCTTTAAAGCTGACCCTTAAAGAAGATAAGCATTGTAAAGATCTTTGGACCGACGGCAAAACCTTAGGCTTTAATCCTTTATATATATCTGTGCTCAGCCCCGAACAAGTGGTGGCTGTGCAAGCTCATGAAATACTGCACTTGGCGTGTGGGCATCATGTGCGCCGTCATGGCAGAGATAAAAATATGTGGAATAAGGCCTGTGACCTTGCCATTAACGGCTATTTAGAAGATGCGGGCTTTCGCCTGCCTAAGGCTTTTATTGTGGATAAAAAATATGCCCATAAAAGCGTGGATGCCATTTATGCCGAACTTATTTTGGCATGGAATGAGGATTTTCACGGCGGGGGAAAAGAAGCGAATTATACAGAAAAAAGAGAAGAAGAAGCCGAAGGCGCCGGTGCCTCTGCGCAACGTGAGGAAGGGGATGAAGTTAAAGATGAGCAAAGTCTCACTTCTTCTGATGATACACAGCAAGGCAGGCAAGAGGATAGCGAACAAGAAGGCATAAATACTAATAATCAAGAGGAAGAAGGGCAAAAAAAAGAAAGCAGTAAAACGGATTTTTCCGGCGAAGTTTTAGATCATCCCTTACTTGCCGCCGATAGCGCTGAGCAAAAGGAGCAAGCAGAGCGCGAAGCGCAAGTGAATCTCTCGCAAGCTTTGCAAAGCGCCCAGCATTTTGGCGACATTCCATTGCACTTAATGCGGCTCTTTCAAAATACCTTACAGCCAAAGCTGAACTGGCGCATCTTATTGCAGCGCTTTTTGGAAAGCTGCAATCAAGGGGATTATACCTGGTCCATACCTAATAAACGCTATATTTCCCAAGATCTCTATTTGCCTTCTCGTCAAGAACAACGCCTTATGACCATAGCCTTGGCGGTGGATACCTCCGGATCCATAAATAAAGATTTGTTGGCGCTCTTTTGTGCTGAGCTTGAAAGTATTTTAGAATGGTATGAATGTGATTTATGTGTTTTGTACCATGATACGCGTGTAAAGGAACATCTGCTTTATACACGCAATGATCGCCCCTTACAGCTTATGCCGCAGGGTGGTGGCGGCACCGATTATAGGCATATCCCTGCCTATTTGGAGCAAGAAGATGTGCAGCCGCTATGTTTGTTGTGGTTTACGGATCTTGAATGCGCTTCGTATCCGGAAGAGCCTCCCTATCCTGTGCTTTGGATAAGCAGTCAGGAGCAAGCGCAAGAGCCGCCCTTTGGGGAGGTTGTATATATATCAGAAGTAGACTCTTAGCAGGCTGTTGAAAAAGTGCAAATTGTGGCGTCAAACTCGTTTTTTACTCCAGTTGCGTATGTTTTAATACGCGCTTTCCGTAAAAAACATCGTTTTCCTTACACTTTACACTTTTTGAACAGCCTGTAGTAATACAATAAAAATAGATTTTTTTTAATAAGCAGTTAAGGAGAAAGTATGAAAATACAATGGAAAATAGAAAAAAAAAGAGGAAATTTACGTCCTGTTTTAAAGTATTCTTTTAGCATTGAATCTTATGAGCGCGATTTGGCCTTGCCCCCCGTGCGCATTTGTTCAAGTATTGCCGAGCCTGTGAATTCTTGGCAAGAATATTGTTATCCCCAAACCCATGAGCGTGCAGAACAGGCTCAATTTGGTGATTTTTATAATTTGGAAATCGTTTCCCATAAGGGTAAAAATTGGACGCAATCCTTACGCTTGCCTTGGCGAGAAGATAATCATTACCCCGAAGTGGAAGCTTCTTTTGACATGTTGCGCGAAGCCTTTGAGGCTGAACTGAGACATGCCGATGCCAGTGAACCCATGGAAGAAGAGCATCAGTTGCAAATATCTGAGCATATGCAGCAAAGCATAGCGCCTTCGGTTTTTGCGGAAAAGTTTTTACATTTTGCCAAAAAAAGTTCGGGGATTTTCGAAACAGCCTAGGCAGAGAGGCTTTTGTGGCCAATTTTCCTGAGAAGAACTCATTTCTCTGGTTGACCTTAGGCACAAGGCAAGGCAAAATACCTCACGTTTGCAAGCGAACGAAGATATTTATTGAATCATGAGGTATATATGAAAGACGAAAGAGGCCTATACTATCACCCCCAGCCAGGTAATACTAAGGTGCGCGTGTATGTGCGTCGCGGCGAAGATGCTTCCATTGAATTTCGCCTGTGGGAATCTGACCATGAGCATGTGTGGGATAAGCATGAATGGTTGCCCCATGCTGTTATAGTAGAAGCTGCCAATATGTATAAAAAACTTGGCCGCGGCGAAGAAGGCTCTAATCCTCTGGTACTTTACGATGCCTCGGTGGCTGAAGCTCTTTTACAAGAGGCAGGACAATGATAACGCAAAAGATGGGGCTGTGGCGCATACAAAATCATGAAGTGCTTGCACGGGATTTGTTGCGCGATTTTTGCGTGGTGCACGGTATTCTTGCCGAGCAAGAGCAGCGCTTTGCCCATTCGCAAACCATTTCCTATGCTGTGTTGCGAGAGCTTTTGGGCGAAGCGGTCAGTAAGGGCGTTTTTTGGCGCCTAAAAGATACTGCGCACCATTTATTTCGTAAGTCTGCTCAGGGTAAGCGCTCCTTTGAAGGTTATGGCATGAGCGAAGATTATGTCTGCCATCAAGAACAGGATTCTTCCACCCATGTGCTGGAAAGCATGGTGGATTGGTGCGTGGGCTATGCCTTTCACGAATGCTGTAAATTGCGTGAAGACGCCTTTCAGCTACAGCATTATTCCAATCGCTTATTACAATTAAAAGGGCGAGCAGAAGAACATACCCCCATTATTGAAAGCCTTATGCCCTTTACCTCGCAAACCAAGCAAAGCATTGCACGCGAGCTCAAACGCATTTCCGGAGTGCTGGAGCAAGCACGTCAATTATTTTTGGTGTACTATGCTGCACACAAGGATAATGCCGCCGTGGCGCGTTTTCTGTGTAGTGAACAGGCCTTGGTGCAACAATGTTTTGGCGTTGACTATGAGGCTTTCGTGCAAGGTCTTTACGGAAATGAACCGTGGAATATGTATGTGCTGGCTGCCCAAGCCTGTCTGGCCGGTGGGCATAAAAATGAAGCCCAAGGCTTTATTGAGCAAGCCCAAGCTCTGGGTGCTCCTGAGCAGGCCATGCAAGAATTAGCACACGGCACCGAAACTGGCCTGCCGCAAAGTCTTTCTCTCGTGTAAATGCCTATGCCTACTTTTTCCACTTCTATTTCTTGGACGCGTGTTTTTTGTCTTGCCTGTTTTTCTCTACTGTGTGCAAGTCTGCTGACCTCGTGCAGCACTACCACTTTTCAAGAACCAGGCAAAAGTAAGGTGCGCGGTACTTCCTCATATACAGTACGCGGGGAAACCTATTATCCTTTACAAACAGGCGAAGGCTATGTGGAAGAGGGTGAAGCCTCTTGGTATGGCCCCGGATTTCACGGTAAGGCCACGGCCAATGGGGAGCGCTATAATCAAAATGCCATGACTGCCGCCCACAAAACCCTTCCGCTAGGTACTGATGTGCGTGTAACACATTTGGGTAATGGGCAGAGCATAGAAGTGCGCATTAATGATCGCGGACCTTTTTTGCATGGGCGCATTATTGATCTTTCCAAGCGCGGTGCAGAAAAATTGGGCATGAAGGATACCGGCACAGCGCAGGTGCGCGTGGAAGCTCTTTCAGAAAATGGTGTTCCCTTTGCCACACAGCCATCCTCAACTTATGAAGATGCTGATTTTTCCCATGAAGAGTTTAGCGATGACACTGGTGAAGGGGAGTATGAAGAGTACTCAGACGAATATTCCGACGATTATACAGACGAATATGCCCATGAAGATGATGGCTATGACGATGGTTATGACGATGACTATGCCGAAGACGATGACGACGACGGCTGGTTTAGCACTCCTAAAAAGAAGAAGAGAACCCTCTCCGATGGCCCCGGC
Organism: uncultured Desulfovibrionaceae bacterium; assembly: GCA_964367875.1. GTDB lineage: Bacteria > Desulfobacterota > Desulfovibrionia > Desulfovibrionales > Desulfovibrionaceae > CAYJAD01. The sequence goes on from CAYJAL010000138.1 coordinate 5,566, forward strand.
GGCGCTGCCAATAAGAAAACACTATTTTAGTTTTTGATAAAAGCTAAGTTTTTTGTGGGGGGAAGGGGGGAAACGCCTAGGCGCACGATTTCCGTAAGCCGAATAAATTCGGCAACGGCAACGCCTTCGGCGCCCTTTGGGTCGGTTTGCTAGCGCCAAAAAGTTCCC
>CAYJAL010000139.1:0-5699 GCA_964367875.1 uncultured Desulfovibrionaceae bacterium
CATTCTTTCTTACTTTCGCGAAGAAGGCCTTGCCGCCAAAACCAAGGCCATGATGAGCCATGCTGCCAGCCTGGAAACCCTTTCCACCACTACAGAAAAAGAAGCCCTCTTGCTGGAAGCAAGCCTTATAAAAAAACACAGGCCGCATTATAACATAGTCCTACGCGACGATAAGCAATATATTTTATTTAAAATTTCCACTAAGCACCCCTACCCTCGCTTGGAAATCGTACGCAATACCCATAAAAATTTACGCGACAAAGCCCAATACTATGGCCCCTTCACCTCCACCTTGGCCGCACGCGAAACATGGAAAATCATCCATAAAGCCTTCCCCTTGCGCCGCTGTAGCGATAAAGCCATGCGCAATAGAGTGCGCCCTTGCCTGTATCATTTTATGGGACAATGCCCTGCCCCCTGTATGGAAAATATCAGCACCTGGGATTATAATAGCGGCGTACAAAAGGTACGAGAGCTGCTTTCTGGCCGATCCGAAGCTCTTTTACACAGCCTTGAAACAGAAATGCTGGCCGCTTCCGAAGCGCTGGAATTTGAAAAAGCCGCCGCTTTGCGTGATCAATTACACGCTGTACAACGCACGGTGGAAAAACAAGCGGTGGTTATCCCCGGCGGTAGCGACATGGATATTGTGGGCTTAAGCTGCGCCGAAAAGGGCATGGCGCTGGGCATACTTTTTGTGCGCGGCGGCGTGCTTATGGATGGGCGCAACTTTTTTTGGCCTTCTCTGGATTTTGACGACACGCCGGAACTTTTACTGTCTTTTTTAGCGCAATTTTATGGCAGCATAGCGCCGCCACCCACCATTATTGTGCCCTGGATTCCACAGACTCCCCAAGTATCGCAGACTCCTCAGGCTGCACCAACCTCTGAAATCCAAGCCCTTACTTCTTCAGAAAATATAGCGCAAGATTCTGAAAATGAGCAAGAAAACGAGCATATGTTTGCCGCCCTTGAGCAATCTTTAAGCGATATGCGCGGCGCAGCTGTGCGCGTGGTGGCACCGCGTAATGCGGCGGAAAATGCCCTAGTAGACATGGCCGCCACCAATGCCAAAGAGGAAGGACGCCGCCAAAAAGAGCAGCCCATCGAAGAACGCCTTGCCGCAGCGCTGCATTTAAGCGCCCCCCCGCAGCGCATTGAATGCGTAGACGTATCCCACACTTCGGGCATGCAAACCCGCGTGGGCATGGTGGTTTTTGAAGGGGGCAAGGCCAACACCTCAGCCTATAGGCAATACGCCATGCCCGATGGCGGCAGCGATGATTATGCCACCTTGGCCGCATGGGTGGTGCGCCGATTAGAATCCGGAGCGCCATGGCCGGACTTACTGCTCATAGATGGCGGCAAAGGGCAACTTTCTGCCGTGCAAAGAGCCTTACAAGAACAAGGGCAAGCGCATCTTTTTGCTTTGGCAGCCATAGCCAAGGCGCGAGACGAACAAGGCCACGCAGATCGCCGCGCCGGAAATATTCAAGATAGAATTTTTTTGCCCGGCCGCTCTAATCCCCTACCCTTACGCGCTGGCGCACCGGAGCTGCTCTTTTTACAGCATATTCGTGATTGCACCCACCGCTATGCCATTGGCAAGCACAGGCAAGCTCGAGGCAATGCCGCCCTTTCGGGAGAGCTTATGCGTATTCCCGGCATTGGCCCGCATACAGCGCGCCTGCTTTGGGATAGGTTTGAAAATACCGCTGCCATGCGCGAGGCCAGTTTGGAAGAATTGGCATCTATTAAGGGTATTGGTAAAAAGAAGGCGCAGGATCTTTGGGCTAAGCTACAAAACCTCTAAACAGTTCGCTCAAAATGGGCAATCTGCTTCGTCAGGCTTGTTTTTTGCTCCAGTCACGTATGTCTAATACGCTTCTTACGCAAAAAACGGCGCCTTTCTCGCATCTTCCCCATTTTGAGCAAACTGTTGATACTCTATTTAGTCGATGCTTAAAAACGTATTTTCATACGTTTTTAAGAAAGGCACGCTCACTCCAAATACCCCTTTCGGGGACGCCAGAAGTAAATTCTGGCTTATTTTACGTGGCGGCAAGCCATGCCATAGGCATGTCTTGTGTCGTCGACATCTGAAAAAAAGTATTTCATATGCCTAAACTTTGCCAGAAAACGTATTTCATACGTTCATTTCTGGCAAAGTTTATTACGACATTTAAAGTAAAAAACTCTATATTCATAAGTGTTTAAGTAGTTTTTCAGCGTCGACTATTTAATAGCAGTTATTTGAAAAAGAAGAAGCTGTAGGGAAGAAAAACAAAGCCAGCTGAAATTCACTTCTGTCATAACAACTGTTGGAAGAGCTTGTAGCGTAAATCGCATACCTAGCGCCACTTTCCTGACACCCACAAGATTTTCCTAGGCCAACTTTGCCCTTTGTAAGACCCTGCCCCCTTTTTTGTGCAGTCAATTTTTTGCCTACACAATAAATACACCTCAGCAACATCTCAAAATAACACCACAAAAAAAAGCTTGGCATAGCTTGTGCTATAGAAAGGGCATATCTAGGAGGTTGCCATGCTATTTTTACTTGGTGATATGTCAAAGAAGAAGAAAAAGACTACTGAAGAGCGCCCCGTGCAAAATACCAATACAAACAGAGCTAAAGAAATTTTCCTTTCCGGTCGTTTCCCTGTGGTGACAACCCATCAAGTGGAAGGTCGTAAGATTTTGAAAGTGCTGGGTCTGGTATGCTGTCGTGGTTTTGACTCTGAAGAGGCTTTCTTTGGCATGGCAAGCCGCGCCATTGGTAAGGGAGCTCAAGCCATTGTGGGCTATTCTGAAAATGTAGCTTTTCACCCCGATGGTAGCAAATACTTCTCTTGCTTTGGCACTGCCGTTATGTTTGAGTACAATGCCGAAGAACGCATCCCCCTTATGATGCAGCAGCACGACACCTCATCTTTGCCCGACAGTATCTAAGTCCATAGCACTTAGATGACAAAATTTTGAAAGCGCTCTTTGTAGGGCGCTTTTTTTTTGGTGAAGACAAAGCTACTTCCACAAGATTTCTCTTCATAAACAATTACTAACTGCACATTCCCCACAAAAAAACGCCCCTCAAAAAAAAATTTCAAGGGGCGCTGTATTCTATTCAAAACCAAGCTATTGATACTTTTGCATCACTTCTTGGCCGGCTTTTTCCACATCTGCTTTAAATTGCTCGCGAGCAGCTTGAATTTTTTCTGCAAGGCTTGGGTCTTGCAAAGATAAAATTTGTGCGGCAAGCCATGCGGCATTGCGCGCGCCGGCTTTGTCGGTGGCCACAGTGGCCACAGGGAATCCGGGAGGCATTTGCACCGTAGCAAAAAGGGCATCCATACCTGCCAAAGAAGCGCTGGATACAGGAATACCAATAACAGGCTTAATGGTACGAGCTGCCACAGCTCCGGCCAAGTGCGCTGCCATGCCTGCAGCACAAATATACACTTGTACGCCGCCTTCTTCCAGTTCAGTCACCAGCTTTTCCGTACGCTCGGGGGTACGGTGAGCAGAGGTTACGGTGAACATAAAGGGAATGTCAAGTTTCTTCAAAATTTCAGCGCAGGGGCTGATTTGAGGCTCATCAGAAATGGAGCCCATAAAAATAGCTACTTTTGCCATTGTTTTATCCTTGTAAGCGTTTTATGCCTTTTAAAGCAATATCCTTGCGATATTGGCCTTTTTCCATTTGTATTTTATCCATGGCAGCATAGGCTCTTTCCTGAGCTGCCTTTAAGTCATGCCCCAAAGCCGTCACACAAAGCACGCGTCCGCCGCTGGAAAGCACTTTGCCATGCTCAAAAGTGGTGCCGCTATGAAACACCTTCACATTGCTATCTTTTTCGGCTTCTTCAATGCCGGTAATTTCCATGCCCTTAGCGTACTTATCTGGATACCCTTCAGCGGCCAAGACCACGCCCACGGCCACATCATTGCTGTATTCAATACGCAAAGAATCAAGATTGCCCTTGATACAAGCGGTCATAATGGTATCCAGCGGTGTTTTTAAGCGCATAAGCAAGGGTTGGCACTCGGGGTCGCCAAAGCGTGTATTATATTCCAAAACCTTGGGGCCATCGGCTGTCATCATAAGGCCGGCATAGAGAATACCCTTAAAGGGATGCTTGGAAGAGCCAAACACTTCCAAAATGGGCAAAATAGCCACTTCCAGCATTTCTTGATAGCGATTGGCTTGCAAAATAGGTGCGGGAGAATAAGCGCCCATGCCCCCTGTATTGGGGCCTTTATCGCCATCGAAGACAGCTTTATGATCTTGGGCAGAAGGCAGAGCCACAGCATGCTTGCCATCACAAAAACACAGGAAGGAAACTTCTTCGCCCACCAAGCATTCTTCAATAACCACAGCAGCTCCGGCGGCGCCGTGTTGCTTTTCCACCATGATGGAATCAAGGGCGGCAATGGCTTCTTCTTCTGTCTTAGCCACAACCACTCCCTTACCGGCGGCAAGGCCATCGGCCTTTACCACCAAGGGCGCGCCTTGTTCTTTCACATAGGCTACCGCAGCAGCATAATTACTAAAATGTGCTCCGGCGGCACAAGGAACCTTACCCTTGGCCATAATACCCTTGGCAAAGGATTTGCTGCCCTCTAATTGTGCACAATATTTATCGGGGCCAAAGCAAGGTATACCGGCGGCATTCATGGCATCCACAATACCCAGAGTTAAGGGAAGTTCAGGGCCCGGCACCACCAGTTGAATCTTCTTTTCTTGCGCAAAGCGCACTAAGGAGGAAATTTCTTCTACGGAAATGGGCACATGCTTCACTTTTTCAAGGGCTGTTCCACCATTACCCGGTGCAATATAAATTTCTTTTACCGTGGGGCTTTGGCTCAGTTTCCATACCAAAGCATGTTCTCTACCGCCAGAACCGACAACAAGTATACGCACAATAACTCCTTTGTTTGTCTACCATTAAAAAATAACTTTGTTTTTGTATACAGTATGCCTTTGCAAAAAACACAAAATCTGCTATGCCTTAGAGGCCTTTGGGGCTTGCACTGCTACATGTCATGTTTCATAAGAAATGTCTTATACAAAACATACCAACATGTAGGCTGTGTACCTTTTTCCTGTGCAAAAAGCAATCCCTGAAAAGACAGATATTTTGAGGATTATATGAATAATATTAAGACTTTCACCAAGAGCATTCAAGACCTTGACCATATGGCGCATGAAGGGAAAAGCCTTGAGGCCTGTCAGTTGGCCGGCATTAAAGCCACCCTTAAAAGAGCCTTGCATTCACCGCAATACCGCGCCAAGCTAGGGGATATACAAGCTGAGGATATTCAAAGCCTTGCAGATGTGCGCAAACTGCCCTTCACTTCGGTGGAAGATTTACGCGAAGGCTACCCCCTACCCCTGCTCAGCGTCCCTGAAGAAGACGTGGTGCGCATTCATGCTTCTTCCGGCACCACAGGCAAGCGCAAAATTTTGGCCTATACCCAAAGAGACGTAGACACCTTTAATTTGCAAATGGCGCGTTGTTATACCATGGCCGGCCTTACTGCCATGGATAGGGTGCAAGTGGCTGTGGGCTATGGCCTTTGGACGGCAGGTGCCGGATTTCAGCTAGGATGTGAAGCCCTTGGCGCCTTGACCATACCTGTGGGTCCCGGCAATATGGAAATGCACATTCAGCTTTTACAAGATATGCAAAGCACTTGCCTTG
>CAYJAL010000140.1:0-5654 GCA_964367875.1 uncultured Desulfovibrionaceae bacterium
GGGGGTCTGGGGGAAGAACCTTTTGTCCACAAAAGGTTTTCCCCCAGTAGACTTTATCAACAGCTTGGGCCCTTGGTTTTTTTCAAGGGCTTTTTTTATGCTTTATTTTTTATGACAAGAGTGAATTGTCTAACAAATCCCCTTGCCTCGTGCATGTGTGAACCTTTGCCGGTGAGGCATTGCCTTGCTGCAGAACCTTTTGAGTAATCTGCTCAAGCGCAGCGCAACAAGGTACTTCCATGCGTAATATGTCCAAAGATTTTGGTTTGGCCTGCGCAATAATTACTGCAAGTTTTTGCTCAAGTATGGCGGTATCTTCAAACTTGGGGCAAAAAGAAATTTTTACTTTATTGCCAAAGTGCCCATGAAAATTGGTATACACCGCCGGCGCACAGTCCGACACAAGCACTATCTCAGCATTGTTTAAAAAAGGCGACTCTGGCGGAAGGATGCGCATTTTTAAAGGCCAAGGCGCGTTGGCACTTTTGGGCGTCATTTGCAATGAAGGGCAAGCTTTTTTTATGGGAAGCATTTGTTCTTTGCTTATGTGTGCAAAAGAAGAAGGAGCAGCGGGCACATGTTGCTGTAAAGCGTCCACAGCCTCTTGATCAAAGGGCAAGGCCTCGCGCTCGATGATGGTGAGGGCATTTTGCGGACAGCCCTGCAAGCAAGCGCCAAGTCCGTCGCACAAAATATCAGAAATAACCTTTGCTTTCCCATCCACAATGGCCAAGGCATTTTCTGCACAATGTAATATACATTGGCCGCAGCCATCGCATTGTTCTTCGTTAATCTCAATAATTTTACGTATGTTCATATGTCACCAATAATTACTAGGCATAAAGTATGTTTTTACACTTTATAGTGTATAAAGCACAAATAGGTACTTGTCTAGAGGGAAAAGGGTGAAGTTTGTACGCACGCTTTAGAATTTACTAGACACAATTATATATTGAAAATTTCTACATCTGTAGAGCATAACATCATTTTTTATGGCTTTAAATGAGCCAAAGCGTATTGCATTCTTAGTATTTCTTGCTCAGTGCTTAGCTTGGCATCTTCTTCAGTGAGTACTATGTATACAGTGTTTTCATTAAAATAATAACTTTGCGGCGCAGAGCTATAGGCAGCAAAATCTAACAAGGCTTTGCAATAGTGCGGCGTGAGGAACTTTGAGACAGTATGCGGCTCTTTAGAGAAAACCACATAGCTTGCGTCAAAATCTTCTTGCTCTGTGGGCACTTGTTGCCAAAGTCCTGCGTAGGTAAGTAATTGCGAGCAAGGAAAGTTTTTATGTATAATAAAGAGCGTGGTGGGAAAGGGCGTGGCAAAGCCTACTGTGATGCCGCGTCCGCTAAAATAATCTGGCAAACATAAAGAATATTGCGCAAAGCTGGTGTTGTCATGCATGCCTTCCATGCGTATGTCTTTTATGCGTACGCTTTCTATACGCTGGCTTTGGGTCATATACATATCATTACCAAAAGCTTGCGATTCTAGGGTGTTTTTTTCGGCAAAGGTGGATTTTTCTGTAAAAAGCACTGGGCCAAAAGATTTTTCCCACAGCGCTTGCATAGGATGGATTGGATCTTCAGGTAAGGCTTTTTGCATACGGCGAAATTTTTCTGCCGCAAGGGCGCCAATGAACAGTGGGATAAGGGGTAGATAGAGAATGCTTTCGCCAAGGTGTGAAAACATACCTGTGGTGAAGGTGGCTAAAGCGAGTACTATGCCGCCCAAATAGCACAAGCCTCTATAAAGGGGATATATATCTTTTAGGGGGGCAGAGTTTTTTTTACGTAGACGCACTTTTTGTAAAAGCAAGCCCATGCCAAGCAAACCCAGAATCATAAGGGCGCAAAGAATAAGAATAAAAATAAAGAGATGTTGCATGATATTTCCTTTTGCCATAAAAAAACCCGCCGTAAAGCGGGTTTAATACATTGCAGAGTTTTGACTAGATGTGGCAGCCAGAACCCTTGCAGCTGGTCATTTTTTTCTTATAAGCCTTATCGGTAGGGGCTTTTTCTTTCACTACGTCAGCGTGGCAGCTTACGCAGGATTGGAATTTGCCTTTTTTACCGTGCATAGCAGCATAGTAGCTGGTTACGCCCTTTTTGGCTTTGAAATCATCGTGACAGCCGGCGGTGCTACATTTTCTGTAATCTTCTTTGCCATTCACTGGGTGGTGACAGCTAGCACAGCTTACATCTTTATGTGTGCTATGGTTGAAAACAACAGGCTTTTTGGTAGCAGCCATCTTTAAACCGTCCGCAGGGGCTTCTGGTGCTGCCATGGCAGGAACTGCAAATGCAAGACCAAAAACTACTGCAAAAATCCAAAGAAAGTTTTTCATATCGAACTCCTCAAGGTTACAATAAACTCTTGGTTAAAGTACGCTAAAGGGGCTTTGGTGTCAACAATAGAAAGCCATTTCAAGAACTGCTTATTTTTGCATTGTTTAAAGAAAAATCCCCCTTGGCCGAAGCGCAAGAGGGATAGGGAAGGGGTTTAGAATAATGTATGTTATTTAGCTTTGGCTAAACCAACGCTTTTTAAACCAAAGAGAGACATGCACAAGGCCAATAAGTACCGGCACTTCCACTAAAGGCCCAATAACCGCCACAAAGGCCTCGCCGGAGTTTAAGCCAAAGACGGCAATGGCCACGGCAATGGCAAGCTCAAAGTTATTGGATGCAGCCGTGAAGGATAAAGTGGCCGATTGTTCATAGGTAGCGCCTGCCTTTTTGGATAGAGCAAAGGAAAGCACAAACATGACCACAAAGTAAATAAGTAAGGGAATGGCTACTTTTACCACATCCATGGGGAGCTGGACTATAATATCGCCCTTTAAGGAGAACATGATAACAATGGTGAACAGTAAGGCACGTAATGCCCAGGGGCCTACTTTAGGCAAGAATACTGTGTCATACCATTCCACACCTTTAACTTTTACACCGTAAAGGCGCGAGATCATACCACCAAGGAAGGGAATGCCAAGGTAGATGAAAACGCTTTCGGCAACGTCGCCCATGCTCATATTCACCTCTGTGCCGGTAAAACCAAAGAAAGGGGGCAACAAGGTAATGAAAAAATATGCATAAATGGGGAAGAATATTACCTGAAAGACAGAGTTAAAAGCCACTAGGCCTGCGCAGTATTCTCTGTCACCGCCGGCAAGGTCATTCCATAAAATTACCATGGCGATGCAGCGAGCAAGACCAATAAGAATGAGACCCACAAAATAGCTGTTATTATCTGTTAAAAAAGCTAAAGCTAAGAGGAACATAAGCACAGGGCCAATGATCCAGTTTTGCACCAAAGAGAGCAAAAGCACCTTTTTATTTTTAAAGACTTGCCCCAGCTCTTCATATTTCACCTTGGCCAAGGGGGGGTACATCATAATGATGAGGCCTATGGCAATGGGGATATTGGTAGTGCCCACCTGAAAAAAGTTAATGACATTTTTCACGCCGGGTATAAGCCAACCAAAGCCTACACCAATGCCCATGGCAAGGAAAATCCAAAGGGTTAAGTAGCGATCCAAGAAGGAAAGTTTTTGTAAAGGAGATTGTGTCATATATTCCTCTTTATGAATTATTTGTTGCAGCAGCAACCGCCACTGGTGCAAGCGCCGGCAGGGCCGCCGTCTGCGCCGTCTAACCAGCCAGCGACTTCTGTTTCCGTGGGGACGCGGCCTGTGCACTTAAGCACGCCATCTACCATAACGGCAGGGGTAGAGAATACGCCGGCAGCCATCATTTCTTTGAGGTCAGTGACCTTGCTTACGCTGCTTTTGCAACCACGTGCTGCCACAATACCTTCCACCATTTTGGTTAAATCGTCACAACGTGCACAACCGGTTCCAAATACTTTAATGTCCATACTATTCTCCTATAGGTTTGATATAATATAAGGGCTTAAGAAGTTAAACAAAAAGCCCACTATGGTGAAGATAATCCACAAATACCCAATGAAGGTGGCCTGCAGTTTAAAGGTCATAACTTGGCGCAGCAGCATAAATTCTGGTATAGAAGCTGCCACAGCGCTCATGCAAAAGGCCATGGTGGTGCCAATGGGTAAGCCTTTTAAGAGCAGACTTTCCATGATGGGTATAATGCCGGTGACGCTGGAATATAAGGGAATGCCCACCAATACTGCGCCGGGTACTGTCCACCACTGGCCGGAGCCAAGGTTTTCGGCAAACCAATTTTCGGGCACAAAGCCGTGTAAGGCCGCGCCAATACCTACACCAATGATGACCCATTTCCATACGCGCTTAAAGATGGCGCGGGTTTCGCTATAAGCAAAATCATGGCGTTGGCGCACGCTCCACTGTTCCTTGGGGCTTTCCATGGCGCCGGCGGCAATCTCTTGACTTTCGGCTTGCTTCATGGCGTCTTTCATAAAGGGTTGCAACCAGCGCTCAGCCTTGATGCTATCCATAAAGAAACCGCCCACAATACCGGCAATCATGCCCACGCTTACATAAATAAGGGTAAATTTCCAGCCCAGCAGCGACCAAAGCAGTACCACGGCAATTTCATTGATAAGGGGGGAGGTTATCAAAAAAGACATGGTAATGCCTATGGGGATGCGCGACATGGTAAAACCTAGGAAGAGCGGAATGCTTGAGCAAGAGCAAAAAGGCGTGATGGAACCAAAGAGTGAGGCTAAGAAATAGCCTACGCCGCGCCCCTTACCGGCAAGGTATATGCGTACCTTATCAATATTTAAGGCGGCGCGCACAAAGGCCAGCACATAGATAAGTGCCACCAAGAGCAACAGAATTTTTACCACATCGTAGATAAAAAATTGTAAGGAAGCGCCAAGGTGGGCTTCGGTATTAAGGCCGAAGATATTTCCCACAATGTAATGAGAGGCGTCTAAAATGGTCATATACATACCAGTCCAAATGAGGGCTAGCAAACTTAAGATGCTAAAGTATTTTGCGTTCCAATGGGTTGGGGAGTTCATAGTGGCCTCTGATTACAGTTTGAGAGTTGTTGAAGTGTTGATATTTAAAATGAAAAAATTTTACATTACTACATTATTATATTGTCAGCCTTATCAACTTTATCAGCATTATCGAGGCGAGCCGGTAAAATGCTGCTTTCAATATGGGCTTCAGCGCGGAATTTGCGACAAGTGGCTGGGTCATTGTCGCAGCATTTTTCTGTGAGGAAACCTACAATTTCAAGCATTAAGGGAATATTTGCCTTATAACGCATAAAGCGCCCTTCGCGCTCTACATGGGCAAGGCCACTTTGCACGATATTTTTAAGGTGGAAGGAAAGATTGGTGGTGGGGATATCCAATATTTTGGCTATCTCGCCGGCTACCAGACCTTGTGGGGCGCTTTTTACCAATAAGCGGAAGATGTCTAGACGGTGCTCGGAGGACAGGGCTTCGAAGAGTTTGCTTGCGTGTTTCGTTTCCATAGATTGATAATTCAACATTATTTGAAATATGTCAAGAGGTGGTGGTGGGGATTTCTTATTTTTTTGTTTTTTGGATTAGGGTAGCTTAGAGAGATGTGTGTTATAAATATGGTGTAATTATCCGCTTTGTAATGTTTTTTTGTAGGGGGTTAATGGTGGGTGCGCCCCCCCCCCCCCCCCCCAACCCCCCCCCACCCCCCCAAAGGAGAAATA
>CAYJAL010000141.1:0-785 GCA_964367875.1 uncultured Desulfovibrionaceae bacterium
CATCATCGGCACCGAGATATGCCTCGATGACGGCCTTATTATTACGAATATTTTCAGGAATATCCTTGGCAATGACACAGCCATTTTCCAGCACAACTAACCACTTACAAATGTGCATCACAAGGCGCATATCGTGTTCAATGAGCAAAACAGTAATATCGCGCTTGCGAATGGCATGAATAAGCTCCATAAGCTCGGCCGTTTCATGCTCATTCATGCCCCCTGCAGGTTCATCTAAAATGAGCAATTCCGGATCAGAAGCCAGTGCACGGGCAATTTCTAAAAGGCGCTGCTTACCATAGGGCAAGGAGCCGGCAAGCTCGCTGTGCACATCGTCAATACCCACAAAGGCCAACTCTTGCATGGCTCTATCAAAGGCGGCTTTTTCTTCGCGGCGCTGCCAAGGCAAACGCAACATGGAAGACACCACGCCCGATGTCATACGACAATGGCGGCCGGCTAGTACATTTTCCACAGCCTGCATACGCGGGAAAAGACGTATGGATTGGAAGGTACGCGCTATACCTTTGCGCACGAGCACATGCGAAGGCACGCCGGTAATACGTTCATTTTTGAAGTAAATATCCCCTTTTTCCGGAGTATAGTTACCGGTAATGCAGTTAAAAACCGTGGTTTTACCGGCGCCATTGGGGCCAATAAGCCCCACAATGCTGCCGCGCTCCACTTCAAAGGATACTTCTTGCATGGCAGTTAAGCCACCAAAAACTTTAGTCACATTGGCAAGACGTAACAAGCTCATTTATTTACCTCCTGCACTGTCTTTG
>CAYJAL010000141.1:829-5622 GCA_964367875.1 uncultured Desulfovibrionaceae bacterium
CATACGCGCTTGAGAAAATTCGCGTAAAATTTCTGGTAAACCTATGAAAATAAAGGTGGAGACAAGTACGCCCAATTGACTGCCGCCGCTTAAGATAACCACAGCAAAAAGCACCACAGACTCGGTGAAAGAAAAAGATTCTGGCGTTACAATGGTCATTTTTGCGGCAAACACTGTACCGGCAGTACCTGCCCAACAAGCACCGATAACAAAGGCAATAAGCTTATAACGTGCTACGTTAATGCCGCAACCATTGGCGGCCACATCGTCATCACGAATATAGTTTAAAGCTCGGCCAAAACGCGATTGCGCAAGCCAAGCAAAGAAGAGCACAGACAGCGCTACCCCACTCCATACACAATAGTAAAATTGCGTAGGCGTAACAATGCGCATACCAAAAATCTCTGGGCGAGAAATACCAAAGATACCGTTGGAACCACCAAAATAGCCACCCACGTCGTTAATGAGGGTTAGACGCACAATTTCCACAATACCAATGGTTACGATGAGTAAATAGTCACCGCGCAAGTGAATGATGGGACGCGCCACAATAAGGGCAAAAAGACCGGCCATAATACCGGCAAGAGGCATAATATACAGTACAGGAATGCCAAATTGCGTATTAAGCACAGCTGTGGTGTAAGCACCTATGGCAAAGAAGGCCGCATGTCCCATGTGAAAAAGACCGGCTTGGCCTAAAATCACGTTAAGAGACAAAGCAAGCCAAGCATAAATACCAATGCTTACACACACATCCACCCAATATCTATTGGCCACAAGGGGCAAGCAGATAATGGCAATGACCAGAAAAATAGCAATGATGGGGCGAATATTTTTCATCATAATTTTTCAGCCACCCTTTCGCCCAAGATGCCTGTGGGGCGGATAATAAGAATACAAATAAGCACACCGAAGGCAATAACGTCTTTCCAGGCCGCGGCAATATAGGCTGCGGACATGGCTTCAATAACGCCCAGTAAAAGACCGCCAAGCATGGCGCCGGGAATATTACCAATGCCGCCCAAAATGGCCGCGGTAAAGGCTTTTAGGCCATAGCTCCAGCCCATAACAAAGTCTATTTGTCCATAATACAGACCCACCATCATACCGGCAATGCCGCCAAGGCCGGGTCCAATCATAAAGACGATGGAGATGATTCTATTAACGTTAATACCCATAAGACGCGCGGCGCCTTGATCTATGGATACGGCGCGCATGGCCGCACCGGTGCGGGTACGGTGCACAAAAAGATATAAGGCTAACATGAGCAGGAAGGAGGCCAAGATAACCAAGATACGTATACCGGGGATTTCCCACGAGCCTATGGATACCATAAAGGAAGGGCGCGCCCACTCCGGATACACAAAAAAACGCGCTCCATAAATGAGCATAATGGCATTTTGAAAAAATATAGAAGCCCCAAGAGCAGACACCACAGCGGACAAACGGCTGGCTGTGCGAAGTGGTCTATAGGCCACGCGCTCTAAAATAAAGCCCATAAGCGCCACAAGCACGCCCACCATGAGGAATACTAGCACAATGGCCAGCTCCACAGGTAAGGCTCCACCAATGCCGGCGCTCACCAGCAAAGTTAAGCCAAAATATGCCCCAATGGTGAATAAATCACCGTGGGCAAAGTTGATAAGCTTCAAAATGCCATACACCATGGTGTACCCCAATGCCACCAAGGCATAGATACTTCCCACGGCAAGGCCATTTATGAGCTGTTGAATGAAATCACCCATGCACACCAACCTTCATTTGAGATAATTAATAGAAAAAAAGAAATGTATGCTGTTTTGCGGGGAAAAACCTTTCACCAAGGCTTTTCCCCGCACCTTTTTACGCTCTTAGGCAATATTTACTGCCCAAAAGTTTTGAAAAAAGGAGATATTATTCGTCCCAATCGTCGTCTTCTTCCACAGGGGCAAAGCCACGACGCATGGTATTTTCTGTAACCACACGAGGATCCATAAAGTGCAAGAGATAGTCTGGGCCACCGGCCTTGGTGCCCACACCGGACATCTTGGCACCACCAAAGGGCTGACGTTCAACCAAGGCGCCTGTATTGTTACGGTTAATATACAAGTTACCCACGCGGAAGTTTTTGCGTGCTTTATCCAAATTCTTGGGCGAACGACTAAATACACCGCCAGTCAAGGCAAAGCGCGTGCTATTGGCAAGGTCAATGGCCTCGTCAAAATCTTTGGCGCGCATAATGGCCAGTACAGGGCCAAAGACTTCTTCTTGAGCAATACGATGCTCTGGCTTAATGCCATCCACAATGGTAATGGGGGCAAAATAGCCTTCGCCTTCAGGAATGGAACTCTTGTATAAGAGATTTCCTTCGCTTTCGGCAATGCCAATATATTCTTGCACATTTTTAAGGGCAGCGGCATCGGCCACAGCGCCCATGGCATAGGTGCAATCTTCAGCAGGGCCCACCAATAAGGCTTTGGCACCTTCCACTAAGCGTTCCACAGCCTTATCATAAATGGCATCGGTCACAATAAGACGCGAGCATGCGGAGCACTTTTGCCCTTGGAAAGCAAAGGCGGAGTATAGCACATGCGGTACCACTTCATCAAGGTCGGCGTCATCGTCAATAATGATGGCGTTTTTGCCGCCCATTTCAGAAATAACTTTCTTCACATTGATTTGGGTGGGGCCAGTTTTTCCGGCTTTTTCCACAATGCGAAGACCCACTTCCATGGAGCCGGTAAAGGCTATGCAGCTTACATCTGGATGTTCCACAAGGTAGTCACCCATGACAGAACCGCGACCCGGCACATAGTTAAACACACCAGCTGGCAAACCGGCTTCGCGGAAAATTTCCACCAAGTGGTGACCGATAATACCGGTAATATTGGCCGGCTTGTAGATAACAGGGTTACCGGCCACAATGGCGGCAGAAGCCATACCCATACTAATGGCTAAGGGGAAGTTCCACGGTGCAATAACAGCCGTGATGCCCTTGGGCTCATAAAGATAGTGATTTAGCTCACCGGGGGCATTGCCTAAACGGCGAGGCTTAGCAAGGCGCTCCATTTCGCGAGCGTAGTATTCTAAGAAGTCAATGGCTTCAGCCACGTCAGCTTGGGCTTGATCCCATTGCTTACCCACTTCTAAAACTTGCCATGCGCATAGCTCATATTGACGGCGTCTGGCAATGGCTGCAGCTTTCACAAGATAACCGGCGCGCTCCACAGGAGAAGTATCACGCCATGCGGGGAAAGCATCCTTGGCAGCTTGAAGCGCCATATCCACTTCGGCAATGCCACCTTGGCATACCTGACCGAGCACTTCGGAAGGCTTGGCTGGGTTTACCGTATCAATCTTATCGGCAACGTCCACATCCTTACCATTGATATATAAGGGATAGGTTTTACCTAAATGCGAAGCGCGGATTTTAGCTATTTCTGCAGGGAAAATGGCGCGCATATCGGCTCGGGTAAAGTCCACCATGGGCTCATTTTTGAAAGCGCCAAGGCCTTGCTTAGTAGCTGGGGCTTTACGTTCGGCTTGTTTTTTGCTGCGCTCGCGCTCAGCGGTGAGGTGTGGATCTTCCAATAATTTATCAAGGCTGGCTTCTTCCACAAAGCTTTGACGTAAGAAGGATTCATTGGCGGTGTTTTCCAATAAACGACGCACCAAATAGCCCATACCGGGTACCATATCGCCATAAGGGCAGTACAAACGCACACGGCCGGCAATTTTCAAAATACCGCGGCGCACAGGCTCAGCCATACCGTACAGTACTTGGAATTCATAGCGAGAATCATCTATATTGTATTCTTTAGCCAATTCCATAACGGCAGAAATGGTACGCACATTGTGTGAGGCACAGGCAAAGTGACAAATGTCGCTATTTTTGAAAACAATTTCAGTAACGCGTTCAAAGCAAGCATCACTTTCGGCCTTTACTGTCCATACAGGAATTTCCCAGCCCATTTGCTTGGCCTTTACCACTTCATAATCCCAGTAAGCGCCCTTTACCAAACGAATGGAAATGGGGGTTTTATGCTCACGAGCCCAAGCAATAAGCTCTTGGGTATCTTTTTCGGCATCCTTTAAATAGGCTTGTAAAACTATGCCAATATAAGGATAATCTTTAAATTCTAATTTGAGGCGGCGGTACACTTCAATGGTGATATCTTTGTGCTTGTAAGATTCCATATCGATGCAAAAAAAGGCGCCCATTTCTACGGCGCGCTTACAAATGCGGCGGGCTTGATCTAAAATACCTACCACAGAACCTTCAAAGTCTTGCGGGTTGGCAAGGCAGAAGGTGGCTGTGGGCTTAATAGCCACGTTGATTTTAGGTGCATGACCCCAGTCAGCGCTGGCAGAGCCATCTTGTCCCAAAGCTTTCCAAGAGTTTTGCTCTTTTTCCATGGCATCAAGCACTTCTAAATAAGTAGCCACATATTCTTCGGCTTCCTTATGCGACAAAGTAGCTTCGCCTAAAACGTCCACCACAGCAGCAAAGCCTTCTTTGCGCAATTTCACAATATTTTTCACGGCATCGGTGGTATTTTCACCCACAATAAATTGCTTCGCCATTTCATGAATATTGCCAGAAATCACTTTATTCAGCACATTACCGCCAAAAGAACCCAGCATGCCGGCTACTTTTGCCCCAGTGGACAAAAAGGCTGGCATATCTTTTTCTTCGCCAAAATATTCTTTGATATGATCGGTGAGGAGTTTGGGGGTTGTAAGAGAGGGGAAAGCGTCCACAAAACGGAAAATCTGCACTTTGAATTGCTCATTGCGCATACTCCAATCCATAA
>CAYJAL010000142.1:0-5569 GCA_964367875.1 uncultured Desulfovibrionaceae bacterium
CAGTATCTTTATCGAGAGCAAGCGCCACTCACTAAGAATACTGCACCCCATGCGCCAAGGGTACCGCTCGTATTTGAGGATTTTCAATACGGCTTTGCACTTGCTCCGCCTGAAGCATAAGCCAAGGGTCAGCCTGGGCGCTTAATGCCTGCTCTTGTAATACCGACACCATATATATACACACCTCTTCCACAGCATGCTGTAAGGCGGCTATGTTTTGTGCATTTTGCGAAAGCTCCATACAATTATATGTGAGTACCTTTTGTAAAAGGGCGGCAAAATCCTTCCCTTGTGGCAAGGCGTGCACTGCTTTAAAAGCCCACTTATAAAAGGGCATATAGCGCTTATGCATGAGAAAATAAGCCGCCAAAGCATTTTCTATAAAACGCGCACAGGCTAAAGTGGCGCCCACGCCGTCGCCGCGTTGCAATAAGCGCAAAAGATTATATTGCCCGCTTTGCGCCATAATGCTGAGGCGCGAGGCTAATTTCTTTTTGCGCACATCTTCGGGGTAAAAATCTAGTAAAGCTTGCCTAAAGGCGCTAAAATGGCCTAAATTATCCTGAAAAACAGTGCCATTGGTGGCCACGGACAAAAAATGCTCTGGTATGCCATACCATTCTTGCCAGCTTTGCGGCGGCTTTGTGCCATGGGTAAAGCGCGCGTAAAAAGCCTCCACAGAAAAAAGCCCCAAGCGTTGCCCTGTGCGTTGTATTGCAAGTTGATCTGCGCTGTTGTGCATACGCACAGGAAAGCTCATAAAAGTGCGCGGTAGAGCCTTTAAAGCCTCCTGCACTGCTTCCGTTAGAGTCGGTATCTGCTCTTGCGGCGCCCAGATACAAAAGCCTGCGCCAAAATCATGATCGCGCGATAATGTATCGTCAAAGCCAAAACATTCAGAGCCTTCGCCCACTAAACCAAAGGCTAAGCTTTGCCAATGATCCCTCAATTTTTGGCGTAAAATGGGGGCGGCCACATCTTCATAAAAAAGGCGAGAAAGTTTTAATCCTTGCATGCTTAGGCCTGTTCTTTTTCTTGCAATAAAATTTCTCTTTCCGCCAAGGAGGGCAGTTTCATACGCGCATACATATTTTCGTAGCGCTCTTTGGCAAGGTTGCGCCCCTCTTGTTTTGCCTTGGCAATGCACTCCAAATAGCAATCAAGAGTTCTTTCGGAGAGGGTTTCTATTTCCGGCGAAAAATAAAAATCAAAACGCTGTAATTGTTGACTGAATTGTAAAGGGAATTCTTGCGCCAAGGCTTGCAGCCACAGCCTTTCCTCGGCGGTAATGGCTTGTACTTTATCCATATTGGGCGAAACGCAGGGGATAAGATTATCCATGCGGGCGTATTTTTCTGTCAATAAATTGCGTCCATTATACTCTGCTTCCATAAGATCTTGCAAATAAGATTCAATATATTTGTTCGAAAGAACAGAAAAAATCATCCAGCGCCAATGCCGAAACATGTCGGGGTTTTGCTGACAAGAGGCGGGGCCGTCTGCATTTTTTGTGGCCAAAAACATGGTGAGTTCGCGGTCAATAATTTCTTGTATTTGTGTGTCTCTGCGTTGTTGTTGTGACATGGAAATACCTCTAAATATCATGAAATGGTTTACTTTATTGTATGTATACTGTTTTTATTTGTACGCTAATGAGAATTAATACTTATTTATTCTAAGAAAAATTGTCAGAAAAGTACACCATGGAAAAGCCCTTTGCAGGGCTTGCCTTTCTACCTTGTGAGCTTTAAATTGTGCGTATGAATATGATGAAAAATGCTTCCCGACACGGAAATCATGCAAACGCTGAAAGCTGTGGGAGTTGCGGCCTGCGTATAGTGGGTTTTGGCCTTGCTGCTTTTGAAGCAGGCACAGCCCAAGAACAGGACGGCGCAGCGCAGACATTGCCTCTGTATTTGACCCCTGTGGCGGCAGGTTTTCCCTCTCCTGCCGATGATTACGTGGAACAAGAGTTGAATTTGCACAGCCATTTAGTGCGTAACCCTGCGGCCACATTTTTCCTTCGCGCTGAGGGGCAGTCCATGATTAATGCCGGCATCCATGATGGGGATTTGCTGGTGGTGGATCGTTCTTTGGAGGCGGCGCATAATCGTGTGGTTATTGCGGCGCTGGACGGGGAGCTTATGGTAAAACGCTTGGTGCGTCGTCAAGGTAGAGTATGGCTATTGCCGGAAAATCCCGATTATCCCGAGGTGGATATTACCGAGCGTGAGCATGTGCATATTTGGGGTGTGGTGTCTTATGTTATCCATAAATTATAAGCTGCTAGCAATAAGAGACTTAGTATGCACAATGAATTAAAGCAGCAACGCCGCGGCCCTGAGCAGCTTTGGGGGCTTATGGATTGCAATAATTTTTATGCCTCCTGTGAGCGCCTTTTTCGTCCGGATTTGCAGGGGCGCCCCATAGTGGTGCTCTCCAATAATGATGGCTGTATTGTGGCACGCTCGGCCGAGGCCAAGGCTCTTGGTATACCCATGGGCGAGCCGGAATTTAAAGCTCGCGCTTTTTTGCGTCGGCATAATGTGGCGGTGTTTTCTTCTAATTACGCTCTTTATGGGGATATATCTCAGCGTGTTATGCAGGTTACGCAAGATATTGTGCCGCATATGGAACAATATTCCATTGATGAAGCTTTTTTGCAATTCACTGCCGCTTTGCAATGCCAAGGGGCGCAGGCAGCGCAGCTTTTGCGTGAACGCGTGCTACAATGGACAGGCATAGCCGTTTCTGTGGGGCTTGGATCCACGCGTACTTTGGCTAAGCTAGCAAATCATTTGGCAAAAAAAGGGCAAAAGACTGGGCAAAATTTAGGCCAAAATACAGGGCTGGGCGTGTATGCTTTTCCGCAAGGGGAGGCGGCACAAGATGCGCTTTTGGCAGAAATAGCCGTGGGGGATATTTGGGGCATAGGGCGGCGCCAAGCGGCAAAATTGCAGAGCTTTGGGATTTATCATGCCAAGGCCTTGCGTGATATGCCCGATGCTTGGCTGCAAAAGCATCTTACGGTTACAGGCTTACGCACAGCGCTGGAATTGCGCGGAATTTCTTGTATTGATGTGGATACCGCGCCTACACCGCGCCATACCTTGGTGTCTTCGCGTTCCTTTGGGGAAAAGGTGTATGCCAAGGATCATTTGGCTGAGGCGCTGACCACGTTTACGGTCAATGCTGCTCAGCGATTGCGCAGAGAAGGCTTGCTGGCCGGTGGCATAAGCGTGCATATTCGCGCTTCTAAGCATTGTGCGAGTAAGCAGGGTGGCGTGGGAGAAGCGCCGTATAATGTTACTTTACCACTGACTTTTGCCGAGCCCACCGATGACAGTACGCTTATGGTACGCAAGGCATTGCAAGGCTTGGATGCTTTATTTAAAGATGGTGTGGCCTATGCCAAAGCCGGCGTTATGCTGTATGATTTGGGGGCGGCGTTGCACAGGCAGGGCAGTCTTTTACGCTCTGCAGTGCAGGAAGGAGATGCTAAGCGCAGCAAACAGCTTATGCAGGCCTTGGATGGCATAAATGCGCGCTATGGTAAACATACTTTGCACTATGCGGCCCAAGGGCTGGGGAAGGGCGTGGAGGCAGCGGCGCAAGATGCTCAGCCTGCGCCATGGCGTATGCGGCAAAAATTTCGCTCACCTAAATTTACTACGACGTGGGAAGATTTACCTGCGGCGCATTGCCGTTAGCAATACAAGGGGAATAGATGGCAGCATATGCTTTAGAACATTCGGTACGGGCAGAGCTTGTATCCTTGGCAGAACCTACATATCAAAAATTTTCCGCGGCGCTTATTCCCGGTTGTGAGAATTTGCTGGGCGTGCGTATCCCGCTTTTGCGCAAAATTGCACAGCGCCTTGTGCGTGAAGGGCAGGCAGCATATGTGCGTCATGCGCAGGATCTATATTTTGAAGAGACCATGCTGAAAGGCTTTATTATAGGTAATTTGCGCCAAGATATAGAGGCTATTTTAACTGAGGCGGCGTATTTTATCCCTAAAATTACCAATTGGTCTTTGTGTGACTCTTTTTGTACTGAGCTTAAAATTGTAAAAAAACATAAAGAACGCGTCTGGGAATTTATGCAGCCTTATGCCCTATCTACGCAGGCCTATGAAATTCGGGTGGCGGTGGTTTTAGGTCTTATGTATTATAAAGAAGAAGCGTATTTAAACCATCTTTTTGCGCATTATAACGCCATTAAGCATGAAGATTATTATGTAAAAATGGCAGTGGCTTGGGCTGTATCTATGTGTTTTGTGGCGCTTCCCGAGCCCACCATGGCTTTTTTAAAAAATAATCAATTGGACGATTTTACCTATAATAAATCTTTGCAAAAAATACGTGAATCTTTAAAAGTTCCGCATGAAATGAAAGAATTTATTAAGACTATGAAGCGATAATATGATTATTAGCGCTAGCCGAAGAACAGATATTCCCTCTTATTATGGGCGTTGGTTTTTACAAGCGCTTCAAAGAGGGCATATTTTTGTGCCCAATCCTTATAATACACAGCGGTATTATAAAGTAGATATGCGTCCTGAAGCGGTGGACTGTATTGTTTTTTGGACAAAAAATCCTCTTCCTTTTATAAAATTTTTGCCAGATATAGAAAATCTTGGATATTTGTATTATTTTCAATTCACTATAACACCCTATAATAGAAGTGTAGAAAGAAATTTACCGAACAAAATTAAACTTATACAAACTTTTAAAGAGCTAAGTTCTACACTGGGATCTCATAGAATGGTATGGCGCTATGATCCCATACTGATAAATGATATTTTTACCTTAGAATATCATACACAAGCTTTTGCGTCCATGGCAAAAATGCTCAGTGGGTATACGCAAAAATGCATTATAAGCTTTGTGGATTGCTATAAAAATATGCAAAGAAGATTAGGAAATATATCTCAATATAGCATGTCTATAGAAAGTATGTATGCCGTGGCAGAAATTTTGTCTGATATAGCGCAAAAATACCACATAGAACTTTATACTTGCGCTGAGGAGATGGATTTTTCTGCTTATGGTATTCAGCATGCTTCGTGTATAGATAAAAAAACTATAGAGAGCATAGTGGGCTATGATTTGGATGTGGCAGAAGATAAACATCAAAGGCCGGCGTGTAAATGTGTGGAAAGCATTGAAATAGGGACGTACAATTGCTGCGCCAATGGTTGCAACTATTGCTATGCGCTCAGCAGTGAAGAGAGTAGCCGCAAAAATATGGCTTCGCATGACCCTAAATCTTCTGTACTCATAGGCGAGCTGCCTCAAGATGCCTTGATTACAGAGCGCCCCAATCATAGCTTACGCATAACACGACAACTCTCTTTGCTGGAGCAGGGGTGATGTGCTCTTTGTTTAATATGCTTTGTAAGTTGAGGTTATGCCGAATTTTTAACACCTTGAATATATAGATATAAAAAAGAAATGTGGCAAAAAAATGCAATTATTGTTTTTTTCTGTTGACAGAATGCCCCGACTAGCTTAGAACTCTTCTTCGTCGGGATGTAGCGCAGCCTGGGAGCGCACTTGAATGGGGT
>CAYJAL010000143.1:0-5524 GCA_964367875.1 uncultured Desulfovibrionaceae bacterium
ATTACCAACTACCCTACAGGCAATCTGCGGGTAGAAAACCTCGACAAACGAAGCAAGTGCTTTACGCACCATAACTAAGAAGTGTAATTGCCATATTCTCGACAAAATGGCAAGCCGCTTGGGCAACTTTTTTGTGAGTTTTATTGTATATATTCTTAACATGGCAATTTTTCATCCATTTTGCACAAAGCTATACCCAATACAAAAGGTTATGCTCTTTTTTAAATACTTCAATAAGCGCCTGTTGCGCGGCAGCATTTTCTAAAGGTTCGATGCGAATATACACATCTTTTTCGCCATCTTTCACATCTGTGTTAGACAAAATAGCAATGATATTTGCACCGTGTTCTGCCAAGATATCTAAAATAGGACGCAAAGCGCCTACTTTTTCTTCCACATGGAAAGCAAATTGTACGCTTTCTTGGCGCGCGCCTGTAATATTGATAAGCACCCTAAAAATATCATGGTCAGAAATAATACCCACAAGCTTATCATTTTCCGTTACAGGAAAGCCCCCAAAGGATTTTTCTTCCATAAGTATAGCCACTTTATCAATACTATCTTCGGGGCTTACGCAAATGGGGTTCACAGTCATTATAGATTTAATTTTAAGCTCAGAGAGCAAATAGAGCATCTCGCGCATATCAAGGGAGGTGGCCTGAGAGGGAGAGGCATCTTTAATATCTCTATCAGAAACAATACCCACCACATGACCTTCTGTGTCTACCACAGGTAAACGGCGAATATCATGATCTTTCATCAACTTACTGGCCTTTACCACCGAGGTTTCCGGGGTAATGGTGACCACTTCACTGGTCATCCAATGCTTAATGAGCATAGAGAACTCCTTACAATTATTCAAAGTATTACAACACTACACTGAGGCATTGCTAATTAGGTATGCTTCATTATATACCTACATAAGGCGCGCTTCAAGTGCCGCATGCAAAAAAATTATTTTTTTACACCGTCAACTCACCTTTTCGAGGGAAATATGTATATATATTGTGATTGCGAAGCCGGCATCAGCGGCGATATGTTCTTAGGGGCTTTATGCCATCTTGGCCTAGACCTTGCCCCCTTGCAAAAAATTTTACATCAGGCCGGCATTGAATGCAGTATAGAACATTGGCAAGAATGCCGCGCCGCAGGCCCGGGGCATCGCGTAGATGTGAGTTGGCCAAGCGAGCAGCCCCTACGCCATCCCCATGATATTGCCAAAATCTTCCATGATGTAGACATTTCCCCTTGGGTACGCGAAAAAGCTTTAGCCATCCTAGATGCCTTAACCCAAGCCGAAGCCCATGCCCATGCCATCCCCCCAGAACAAGTGCATTTTCACGAAGTGGGCGCCATTGATACCGTTGTGGATATTTTAGGCGCCGTATGGGGTCTTGAGCAATTGGGCGTACAAAAAGTTCTTAGCTCTGCCCTGCCTTGGTTCACCGGCACCATTGAGTGCGAACATGGCCTTTTGCCCCTGCCAGCTCCTGCCACAGCCTTTTTACTTATGGAAAAACCCGTATGCCACACATGGGATGCTCACCCATGGCTAAGCAAAAGTGAGCTTGTCACCCCCACAGGGGCAGCGCTCATTCATGTGCTTGGGGAAAGCTTTGGGCAAAGCCCCACGGGCATACGTCAAAAGCTCGGCACAGGCTATGGCTCACGCAAAGCCCCTGTGGGCTTACGCTTATGGCTTATGCAAGATGCAGAAAACACCCAAGAAAATATTGTACAATTGGAAAGCAATCTTGACCACCTTACAGGGGAAGAGCTTGGTGCGGCCATTACAGCTTTAAGCGCCTTGCCCGAGGTGCTGGATGTGCTTTGGCTCAGCGGCATTGGCAAGAAAAATCGCCCCCATGGCCTGCTACGTGTGCTTTGCCATGCCGAGCATAAAGATATGATAGAAAGTGCTTTCTTCCGCCATACCCACACCTTAGGCATACGTCACAGTCTGCTTACGCGCAGTATTTTGCCGCGCAAAGAGGGGCTTATAAACCTTGAAGCCCACGATATCAGCGCTGTGCCTGCCAAGGAATACAGCATGGATGGTCATACGTGGCTGCGTCCTGAAAGTGATTCCCTACAAAAGCATGCTGCATCGTTAGATATGGGCATGCCCGGATTACGTATACAAATGGGCATAAAGCGTAAGGATTAAGACAATGCCCCTCCTCTCCCTTGAGGGTATATTACTTTTTATACTGGCCGCCGGTGCCGGAGCTTTTGCACGCTATGGTTGTTCTGCATGGGCAGGGCAACTTGCCTGCAAGCTTAGGGCTTATAAACAAGGCACACAGCAGCCTAGCTCTATACAATGCTCTGTGCGCTTTCCTTGGGGCGTTTTCATTGTTAATCTTCTGGGGTGTTTTGGTTTTGGTCTTTGCATGGGCTTAGGCAATAGCTCTTTCCCCTTAGATGCCACAGAGAGAATCATACTCTTTACCGGTTTTTTTGGTTCCTTCACCACCTTTTCCACCTTTATTTTCGAAATGTATTTCCTTTGGCAAGAAAGAGAATATATATCTTGTATTCTCTTTAGTTTAGGGCAAATATGTGGCGGTATTTTCCTCACATATATGGGTATGTACATCTTTCTTTAAAATTAATGTTGACATTCATTCTCATTTGACACATAGTGCATCCATACACAATTACTATTTTACGTATGGAGGTAAATATGGCAAAAAAATCAAAGAAAAACATCACTCAACCTGTGAGTGTGTGGAACAAGAAAAATACCGATACCTCCCTCAATGCTTGCGACAAATGCTCCCACCCTTGCGCTTGTGCTACCTGTCCGCAACGCATTCTTATTGTAGGGGGTATTGAACGCATGGAACCTTTATACCGCGAGGCCATAGAAGCCAAAGGGCATATTTTTGAATATCACGCTGGACATTTACGTAAAGGCGGGAATAAATTGGAAAATCTTTTACAAAGGGCGGATGTAATTCTATGCCCTGTCAATTGCAACAGCCACACGGCTTGCCTACAAGTGAAGGCTTTATGCAAAAAGCATAAAAAAAACTTACATATAATGAAAAATTTTAGCCTTTCGGCCATTGAGCGCACCTTAAGTTCCGGCATTGGTACTGCTGTAGCTTAACAAGCTAATTAAGTGGTAAAAAACTCCTTTTAATGGGGGAAAGCCTTTTTGCAAAATAGGTTTTCCCCCCAGCATTTTTCATTACTTTTTCTTCTTTATCTCGCACATTTCAGGAGCATTTTCCTGCCCTAAAGCTTGCAATAAAGCATCGCGATAAATGCGTAACACTTGCACGCGAGCATAATATTTTGAATTGGCAGGAATAATATGCCAAGGGGCATAGGCTGTGTTGGTACGCATAAACATTTCATCGGCCGCTATTTTATAATCTTCAGCCTTTTCGCGATTACGCCAGTCTTCATCAGTCAGCTTATAATTTTTCCAAGGGGTATTTTCCCTTTCTTTAAAGCGATGTAATTGTTCCTCGCTGCTTATATGCAGCCAGAATTTCAGTAATATATTTTTATTATTTACCAATTGTTCTTCAAAGCTATTTATTTCAGCAAAGGCTCTTTTCCATTCATGCTGTTTGGCAAACTTCTCTACCCTTTCCACAAGTACACGCCCATACCATGTACGATCATATATGGTCACATGGCCGGCCATGGGTACATGGCGCCAAAAACGCCATAAATAGTGATGCGCCAATTCTTCATCGGTGGGGGCGCTTACAGGGATAATGCGCGTAATGCGTGCATCCACTGCTTCAGCCACGCGTCTTATGGTGCCTCCCTTACCCCCTGCATCCCAGCCTTCAAAAGTGAGGGTGGAAGAAATGCCCTGCTGATAGGCCTTATAGGTAAGTTGAAACACTTCTTTTTGTAATTGTTTCAACTCCTTCTTATACACATCGCGCTCTAATTGTAAGGACATATCAAGGCGATCCAACATGGTAGGGGCATGTTGCACTGTAGCCACTTCTTCTAATGCAGGGCTATCCTCGCGCGTTTTCACAGCAATTTTAGCATTAAGTACACTTTCCACATGTTCAATAATAGCTTTGGCCACAGATACGTGGCAAAAACGCTTATCATAAGCATCGATAACATACCAAGGAGCAAAATCCCTATCTGTAAGGGTTATGGTTTCTGCCACAGTATCAACAAGCTGAGGATATTTTTCTTCACTATGCTTATCATAAGGGGTAAAACGGCAAGAGCCCTGCTCTTTTTCTCGCGCTTTACGGCGTTTTTTATGCTCATCTTGCCCCAAATGCAGCCAAAACTTGCACAGCGCATAGCCATTGGATGCCAGATTTCTTTCAAATTGCACCCTTCTATTCATGGATTTATACAAGGCATCAGCATCAATTTTTCCATAAGAAGCCTTACGTATCACTTCATCATACCAGCCGCCAAAGAATATACCAAACTCTCCATAGGCAGGAAGCTTTACCCAATAGCGCCACGCATCAGGGCGAGAGGTTTCGGCTTCATTGGTTTTCCAAAAGGTATGATTGGTGAGTTTTTTGGTATCCACCCAAGAAGATAACGTGTTTACTAAGGAGCCACGCCCGGAGCCGTCCACCCCCAAAATGGTTATAAGCACGGAAACCTTGAGCTCTTCGCAACGCCTTTGCAGCTCAAAAAGTTTTATACGCAATTCATTTTCTGTTTTTTTATACTCTTCACGCGGACACTCTTGACCTAAAATCATGGTCTTAAACATGGATATGCTCCTTACTAGGATAATAAAGAAAAGGTTTTGTAATTACATAAGAAAATATAAAACCACTTCCCCCATACGTCAAGTAGAGAGAGAGCAATTCCATGTGTCTAGCAATTTACACAAAAAAGGGAGAAAGCTTGCGCTCTCTCCCTCAACTGATATTTTATTTACCTTACATGGTAGAACCAGAAGCTGCACGCTGCATCTTCACTTCTACTTTTTCGGTGAGGCCTTCATAGTACTTACGTAAAATTACAAGGCACTCGTCGCGGCCAAAGTGATCTGGAATCTCGGCGCCTTCGGAAAGCATCTTACGAAGCTTGGTACCGGAAAGAATAACGCGATCGTCTTTGCCGTGAGGGCATGTACGCATGGAAGCCATGCCGTCGCACTTTTTGCAATAGAAGGTCCAGTCAATGTTCAAGTTCATGCACTGGAGGTTCTTTTGTGGGTCAGCATTTTGGGGAAGCTTTAAGAAAATATCTTGAGCTTCAAACATACCGTAGAAGTCACCTACGCCAGCATGGTCACGACCTACAAGCAGGTTGTTGATACCATAGTTTTGGCGGAAGGTAGCGTGTAAAAGGGCTTCACGTGGGCCAGCATAGCGCATATCCAATGGATAGCCAGCTTGGATAACGTGATCTTTTACAAAGTAGTGCTCTACCAAGGTGTCGATGCACTCAACGCGTACTTCAGCTGGAATATCGCCTGGCTTCAAGGAACCTACGAGGGAGTGAATAACCACGCCGTCACAAATTTCTACGCCGATTTTGGCAAGATATTCGTGGGAACGGTGCA
>CAYJAL010000144.1:0-5502 GCA_964367875.1 uncultured Desulfovibrionaceae bacterium
CAGCCAAAGCCTTTAAAAAGTATGTGGAAGAAAATGGTAAGGGCAAGTACGAAGTGCAATTGTTCTTTTCCGGCGCCCTTGGCGATGAAACGGAAACCATTCACAACGTACGCGCCGGTACTTTAGACTTTTGCGTAGTAGGTATTGCTAACTTGGTACCTTTTTCTAAGCAATTAGGCGTGCTCACCTTGCCTTATCTCTTTGATGATTTAGAGCAAGTACGTGTAGCCACCAATGGCCCAGCCTCTGACCTTATGAATAGCTATGCCACCAAGGCTGGCTTCCGCGTACTTACCTGGACATATACCGACTTCCGCTATATTTCCAACTCCGTACGTCCTATTAAGAAAATGGAAGACATTAAGGGCTTAAAGTTCCGTGTACCGCAAAGCGCCGTGCTCTTGTCTTCTTACAAAGCCTTTGGCGGTAGCCCAGTGCCCATCGCATGGTCTGAAACCTTCACCTCCTTACAACAAGGCGTTGTAGACGGCCAATGCTACGGCTATATCGGCTTTAAGGCTATGAAGTTCCAAGAAGCTAACCAAAAGTACATCACCGAAGTACATTACACCTATCAATTGCAACCTCTTATTGCCTCTGAGCGTATGTTTAGAAAGCTGAGCAAAGAAGATCAAAAGCTTATCGTTGATGGCGGTAAGGCTGCTCAAGACGCCGTATACCAATACCAAGTGGAAGAAGGCGGCAAAGTTAAGGCTGAGCTTATCAAGATGGGCGTGCAAATTGACCAATTGGAAGACGAAGCCAAGTGGAAAAAAGCTGCCATGGACATCGTTTGGCCAGAAATGGCTGAATTTGTGGGCGGAAAAGAAGCTATTAACGCTTTCTTAAAAGCTGCCGGCAAGCCTGAGTGGAAATAAATAATTCTTAAAATAAAGCCCGTCACAGAATCACTGCGGCGGGCTTTTTTTATGTGCTATTTTCGCTTAAATTTATATATCCAGCATAACCTTGCCACTATCACTATCGTGCAAAATATACTTTCTGCCTTCACGCAAAGCATTTAAAAAATCTGCCTGGCTTAAAGGGCGCTCAAAATAATAGCCTTGGGCTAAGTTACACTGCAAGCTTTTAAGCCACAGGGCTTGCTCCAGAGTTTCCACCCCTTCACACACTACCTTCATATCCAGATCCTTGGTAAGACGGATAACATTTTCCACCACCACAGAGCCTTTATCTTCATTGATATTAAAATCAAGAAAGGCCTTATCCAGCTTTACCACATCCACATTAATGGAAGCCAATCTATTTAAAGAAGACACACCGGAGCCAAAGTCATCCATGGATACGGTAAAGCCCACTTTTTTCAAATTGTCCACTTGCTCTTGCAAAATATTGGCATCGTCTGTCAAAGCACTTTCGGTAATTTCCAGCTCCACTTGATGCGGCTCTAAATCGTACTTATTCAGCAAAGTCCACAAACGTCCAGGAGTGGCAGTATTACGCAAAGTAAAGCTAGATAAGTTTGCAGAAATAAGAGGTATTTCCACTTCTGAAGAGTAAGCCTGTATAAATTTACACACATGCTCAAAAACATAGAAATCTAAATTTTCAATAAATCCATTAGACTCAAAAACATTAATGAATTCATCTGGATAAATAACATTACCATCTTTTGGATACCAGCGAACCAAGGCTTCGGCGCCGCCAATGGTCAAAGTGGTAAAGTTGATTTTGGGCTGATACACCAGCACAAATTCCTCATCCTTTACAGCTTGCTCCATGCGCGACACAATAAGCGCTTCTTTTTCATGGCGCTTTTGCATGCTATCGTCAAAATAATAATAGGTATTTTTATGTAAGCTTTTTCCCTTATTTCGCGCCACGTTGGCTCTATCTACCTGCTCATGGAAGGGATCTTGAGGATTCTTTAGAACATACACACCCACCGATAAGGAAATACAAAAACGCTCACCCACCACTTTTTGAATGGCCGGTAAGACTTTTTGCTCACACAAATTCTTCACATGAGAAAGAGATTCATAAGGGCATAGGATAACAAACTGCTCAGAAACTACGCGGGACACAAGGATATCATCCCCTTCAAAAGCCGTATCCAGCGTTTTGCTCATGGCCAAAATAACTTCGCGGCTGGCAGCAAAGCCCAAAAATTTACTTACAAGGCTAAAATGATCTAAATCAATGGCCACTATTTGATATTCATTTTCAGAAGCATGCTGTAATATTTTAGGTGCTTGCTGTGTAAAATGATAAAAGGAACTTAAGCCAGTGAGTTCATCATGGTTGATGGCATCAAGCACGGCCAAGCGTTTTTTTCTGGCACTGTAGAAAATAAAACCGAGCACACTTCCGAGAAGGACAAAAACTAGCAAAAAAACAATATATCTATATTCTTCCCACAATTTGTATAGGGAATATTCCGGCGTGAAATTTGCCGTTTGACGTGAAATAATAATATTAAAAAGCGATTTATCCACATGGTTTAAAATCACATTAAAAATATCCACATAATTGGCAGAAAGCTCTTTAGAAACATAGATACGCAAGGGCAAGCTAAACTCTGTGCTTACCATGCTAAAATTGCTGTCCCCCACAAGGTCGGTAATATACTCAGCCCCTGTTAAGGTAAAAAGACCGGCATCAAGTTCGCCGCTAAAATAGGACGTAACAGCATCGCTAATACTATTAAATGGTACAATTTTAGGATTGGAATATTTTTTGAGCACTTGCGCATAGTCAAAGCCAATATAATTATAAATGCCCACCGTACGAATGGCATCATCGTGCTCTAATTCCGGCAGCTTTTTCTTATCCACAAAAAGCACTAAGGGTAATTCTAAGTAGATATCTGTGGCATGGTACTTATCATGCAAATCGGGGATAACATCCTGCGATGCCAATAAGATATCATAATTTTTTCTATCACCTTCCACATCTGGATCATAACCTTCAAAGTCCACCTTAAAACCATACTTATCGGCTAAAAGCTGCATGATCTCAATGCTTATGCCATCAGCTTGTCCATTCATATTGGTAAATTGAATGGGCTGGTGATCAATGGTATAGCCCACAGAAAAAGCACTATTGCGTAATATTTGCGTTTCATTACGAGTGAGAGAGCGCTTGGTGGTACCGCTTAGGGAAGACTGCACGTACAAATCTTGTAAAAGCGTTCCATTTTCCGCTAAAGCCCTTTTAAACAGCCTGTCTAAATCTTGCACTAAAAGCTGATTGCCCTCAAGAGCGGCAAAATAATAACTGTCCACCATAAAGTTATAGGCGGTAAGGTATTCATTAAAATGCGTATGACGGCTAGTGGTTAAATATAAATCTGCGTTCAAGGTGTGATAATCTTGCGCCGTTCCATACACATAATTTGCGTGCACATCGTGCTCGCGCAAATAGTTTTCCAGATGGTCATTATAAGGGTTGCCCTTAAAAGTGGCTATGGTTTTCCCCTCAAGACTGGCAGGATCATCATAAAAAAGATTTTTCGATGCCTTAAACACCAAGGATACGTGCGCTTGCTCAATGGGTACTTTATTAAAAATAATTCCGGCATTACGATATGTACCATTATACTCCATACGAGCAGGGCCATAGATATCTATAGAACCTGCTGCAAGGTCTGCCCAGCCATCTTCCAAATTATACTTATGAAAAGTAAAGTGATAGTTAGACATGGCCTCAACCTCTTGCAATAAGCGGTAAAAGGTTTGCCGGCTGGCAATATCTTCGGGGGATTCATGGGCACTGGAAGGGTCATGAAAGCCTATCATGATGTGCTTTTTATCATCGCTGGCAGCATAGACAAAAGGCGCTAACACAAGGGTTGCATAACAGGCAAAAACACAGAGCCGCAGTAAGGGGAGAAACATAATCATCTCGTAAATTTTATGTAAGACAAGCGGAAGTGACTACGCACTGACAAATAGCTTGAAAAATTAGTGGCGTTTATAAAATATTCCATACGCCAAGATTGTCTCCTCTATCAATTTTCCCCATTTTGTCAAGCCCTACATTTAGGTAAAAAAAATTTTGTCCTTTGCTCCGCGTAAAGCCTGCATCCTCATAGTGACAAAGAGCCTCTTTTTTGATAGAATAGGACGTTTATTTGTGCATACAGGTATAGACTTCTACTAACAGTCTATAGTTACTATTATTTTATGCCCTACTGCAGATATATTTTTTTTGATGACCTAAACACAAGGATGGTGAGCCATGTCCGCATTAAAGTATAAACGTGTTCTCCTTAAACTTAGCGGTGAGGCCTTAGCCGGCGACCAAAAAACAGGCATTCAACCTGAAACCGTCTCTAAAATTTGCGCCGAAGTAGGTAATGTGGTGAGCATGGGGCTAGAAGTGGCCTTGGTCATCGGCGGTGGTAATATTTTCCGCGGCATATCTTCTTCTGCCAAGGGTATGGAACGCTCTTCAGCCGACTATATGGGTATGCTGGCCACGGTGCTTAATGCCTTGGCTGTACAAGATGTACTGGAAAAGCAAGGATTCCCCACGCGTGTGCTTTCTGCCATTACCATGCAGGAAGTGTGTGAACCCTTTATTCGTCGCCGCGCCTTGCGTCATCTAGAAAAAGGCCGCGTGGTCATTTGTGCTGCCGGTACCGGTAATCCTTATTTTACCACAGACACCGCCGCCGCCTTACGCGGTATGGAATTACAATGTGATGCCATTATCAAAGCTACCAAGGTAGACGGCGTCTATAATAAAGACCCCATGAAGTTTAGCGATGCCGTTAAATATGAAACCGTAAGCTATGATGATGCCTTGGCGCAGCATCTTGGCGTTATGGATGCCACGGCCTTGGCTCTTGCCCAAGACAATAATGTACCCATCTTGGTGTGCAAAATGTTTGGCGGCGATATTCAGCGCATTGTATGCGGTGAGAATGTGGGCACCATAGTTAGCAACTAAATATACTATAAAAATACATCGGAGGATATATGCCTAAAGATACAGTACTTATGGACGCCGAAGAGCGTATGGAAAAAGCCATGCAAGCCATGGACAGAGACTATACCAAATTACGCACAGGCCGCGCCAGCACCTCCTTGGTGGATGATATTAAAGTAGATTATTATGGCACCCCTACCCCCATTAGCCAATTGGCTTCCGTATCTGTGCCAGATAGCCGCACCATCACCATTCAGCCTTGGGACAAGGGCGGTTTTGCCGCTGTGGAAAAAGCCATTTTAAAATCCGACCTTGGCTTAACTCCTGTTAATGATGGTAAAATCATCCGTATTGGCATTCCGCCCCTTACTGAAGAACGCCGTAAGGATTTGGTAAAAGTATCGCGTAAATACAGCGAAGATGCCAAAATTGCCGTACGCAATGTACGTCGTGATGCCAATGATCAGCTTAAAAAGTTGGAAAAAGAAAAAACCATTTCTGAAGATGACTTGAAAAAAGCCAACGATGACGTGCAAAAGCTTACCGATAAATACGTGGCCGAAGCAGATAAAAGATGCCAAGCCAAAGAAAAGGAAATCATGGACATCT
>CAYJAL010000145.1:0-5502 GCA_964367875.1 uncultured Desulfovibrionaceae bacterium
TAGCGCTGGATGCCATTGCCATGGGGCAAGATTGTGTGCTGTGTGGCGGCGCGGATGCTTTAAGTATTGTACCCCATACAGGTTTTGCTAGACTTATGATTTACGATACAGAGGCATGCAGACCCTTTGATGGCAGCCGTAAAGGCTTAAATTTGGGGGAAGGGGCGGCCTTTATGGTGCTGGAAAGTTATGAGCACGCTGTGGCGCGTGGGGCGCAGATTTTGGGCTTTGTGCTGGGCTACGGTGCTGCTTGCGATGCGCATCATTTTACGGCGCCGCACCCTGAGGGGCGCGGGCTTAAAAAGTCCATAGAAATAGCCATGCAGCAAGCTTTTGGGCAAAAAGAATCTGAAAAACAAGAAAAGTCTTGGGCGCATATGGCTTTTGTAAATGCCCACGGTACAGCTACGCCGGAAAATGATAAGGTGGAGGGCGGGGTTTTGCGTAAGCTTCACGAAAAGTATGGCTTGCCCATATGGGCCAGTAAGGGGGGGACAGGGCATACCCTTGGCGCCGCCGGAGCTTTAGAGGCAGTGCTGTGCCTTGAAGCTTTACGCGCGCAAAAAGTCCCTGCTTCCATTGGCTTTGC
Source organism: uncultured Desulfovibrionaceae bacterium (assembly GCA_964367875.1). GTDB lineage: Bacteria > Desulfobacterota > Desulfovibrionia > Desulfovibrionales > Desulfovibrionaceae > CAYJAD01. The sequence goes on from CAYJAL010000145.1 coordinate 590, forward strand.
CGAGCCCGATGCCAATATAGGCCTTTGTCCTACGCAAGAGGAAAAAACATTGACATCTAGCTGTGCTTTGTCCACTTCCCTCGGCTTTGGCGGTGGCAATGCGGCTGTGGTGCTAGGGGCTGCGGAATCTCTTTCTTTTTTACAAGGAGCCAGTCATGACGCCATGGCTTAAGATATGCGGCGCCGGCCTTGTGTATACCTTACCCCATGTGGCTGCGCATTCGGCGCAATCCTTGCCTCGGGTTAAGGGGCAAACCAAAGATCTTATACAACCGGATTTGCAAGAATTACCGGAGCTTTTAAGTCAGTGGCGTGGCAAACCTTGTCCGCCTTTGCGTCGTATACCTTTGTATGCGCGTATGGGGCTTTTGGCGGCCTTGCGGGCATTGCAAGAAAGCCAGTGGCCCATGGCAGATGAAGAGCAGGGCCATGCAGATACGGCGCTTATTTTGGGTACAGCCCATAGCGGTATTGTTATGAGTATGGATTTTATGGATTCCATACTAGATGCAGAGCCGCGCCTCTCTTCACCTACGGCTTTTTCCCATGCAGTGAATAATATGGGAGCAGGGCTTATGTCTTTACTTTTAGACGTACGTGGCCCTTGCCAAACCTTATCACAATTTGAACTTTCCTTTGCCGGTGCTGTGCATACGGCGGCTTTACTTTTGCACAGTGGACGCGTGAAAAAAGCCCTTGTGGGTGCCATGGATGAATGTGATGCGCGTTTTAGTGCTTGTTGCCCTAGTATGACCAATACCGCCCAAGGGGCCGTATTTTTTTGCATGGAAAAGGCGTCAAGTCAGGAAGAAAAGCAGGCTGTGCGTGTGGGCTTTGGCTCTGCTCCAAATCAATCTATGCAAGGTGTACAAGTACTCCTGTCCGGTGCGTCTAAAGAAAATACTTTTGGCGAAAATCTTTCAGTTTACTACGGTGCAAGCATGCTGGCGCAGGCGCTGGATGTGTATTTAGCGCTTAAGGGGCAAGAAAATACCTTATGCCTTTGCCGCGATGCCAGCCATGGGCGAGAAGCCTGTATAGAGGTACGTGTATAATGAGTGATTTTGTTTCTTCCTGTGCGGATGTGGTGCCTTCGTGGGAACTTGAGCGTGTGCCGTATCTTGATATACGCGCCATGGCGGCCATATTGCAATCCATAACGCAAGGAGCCGTGGGGAAAATTTCGCCCTTGGGCTTAAGTGCGCAATTGCCCGAAGATTTTATGCAATGCACATGGCAAGAGCTAGGCTGTGATGCGGCCTTGGTGCAAGAGATTGCCACTTCTTTTACGGCCATGTTTCCTTTAAATGCTGTCATGCTCTTGCATACGGTGCAGCCTAGCCCACAAACACAGGTGGGGGATTTAGTGCACGATGTGCATGGCCTTTGGGCGCAGAGTGAGCGTTATATTGCTTTTTATACTTCCGGCTCCACTGGTAAGCCTAAACCTTGCCTGCATAAAGAAGATCATGTTCGCCAAGAGATTAGCAGCATTGCCCCTTATGTGAGCGGGCAGACTTCTGCCTTGGTGACAGTGCCCTTACACCATATGTATGGCTTTACCTTTGGTTTACTTTTGCCCATGGCATTGGGTGTGTCTTTGCGTTCTGTGCCGCTTTTACCGGCGGCAGTGGCCACACAAATGCAAGAAGGGGATTTAGTGGTGGGCATTCCTTTGCTTTGGTCGCGCTTTATGGAAAGTAATGCTTTTAGGCATATTACGGCGCCCAAGTCTTCTTTATGTTTACTTACCGCCACCTCACCCACGCCGCCGCAAGTGCTCAGCGCTTTTTATGAGCAAGGCTTTTTACTACGCGAATTTTATGGCGCTTCAGAAATGGGCGCTGTGGGTTGCAGGCCTTATGCTGGGAAGTCTTTTTCTTTGCTGGGGCATTTAGCCCGCGCTGAACACGGTCAAAGTACAGAAAAACTATGTCGTACCTTGCCTTGCGGGCAAGAGGTGGAGTATGATTTACTCGACCATATTGATTGGCATAGCGAGCGCACTTTTGTGCATAGCCGCCGCCGCGATAAGGCAGTACAGGTGGGCGGGGTGAATGTATTCCCCGATCATGTACAAAAGCTTTTGCAAGAGCAAGAGGGCGTGAAAGAATGCTATGTGCGCCTTATGCGCTTTGAAGAAGGGGCAAGGCTTAAAGCTTTTGTTGTACCTGAAGCTGGGTATGATATACAGGTTTTACGTAAAACTTTAAGTGCGTGGAGCCGTAAGCATTTAGGTGAAGCGCAAAGGCTTGGATCCTATACTTTTGGCGAGGATATTCCGCGCGGAGCCCTAGGTAAGCCGTCAGATTGGTAAGTCTTTGGGCTAGTAATAAATGTAGTGTATTAGAGTTTTTTGTAATAATAGGGGTGATTATATGGCATGTTATTTGGTGACCGGCGGCGCAGGCTTTATTGGTTCTTGTTATGTATTGCAAAGCCGTGGCAATGGTGCGCGCGTTGTCAATGTAGATAAGCTTACCTATGCGGGAAATATGGATAATTTACAAGCCCTACAAGGGGATAGTGAACATATTTTCGTGCACGGTGATATAGGCAATGAAGAGCTTATGGCGCATGTGTTTAATCAATACGTCCCCGATGCCATTATTAACTTTGCCGCAGAATCTCATGTGGATCGCTCCATTTTAGATCCCGATGCCTTTGTACGCACCAATGTATTGGGTACTTGTGTGCTTTTGCGCGTGGCTTTACGCTATTGGCAGGGGCTTTGCGATGCCAAAAAAGAGGCTTTCCGCTTTTTACACGTATCCACCGATGAGGTTTTTGGTACCTTAAACCTTGATGATGCCGCCTTTACCGAAGATAGCCCCTATGCGCCCAATAGTCCGTATTCTGCGTCTAAAGCTGCCAGCGATCATTTGGTGCGTTCTTTTCACGAAACTTATGGTTTGCCCATTTTGATTACCAATTGCTCCAATAATTATGGACCGCGTCAATTCCCCGAAAAGCTTATTCCCCTAGTTATTTGTAATGCACTGGACGGCAAGACCTTGCCCATTTATGGTAAGGGGGAAAATATTCGCGACTGGCTGCATGTGGAAGACCATGCCGCGGCCATTGAAGTGGTTTTGCAAAAAGGACAGGTGGGGCGTACCTATAATATTGGCGGCCGCGCAGAACGTACCAATATACAGGTGGTGACAACGCTGTGCGAGGCGCTGGATAATTTTATGCCGCGCACGCATGGGCACTATGCTGACCTTATTAGCTATGTGGCCGATAGGCCGGGGCATGATTTCCGCTATGCCATTGATTGCACACGCATAGAAGAAGAGCTTGGCTGGGTGCCTTCGCACTCTTTTGATGAAGGTATGTTAGAAACAGTGCGTTGGTATTTGGAAAATCAAGATTGGGTTAAGCGCGCCAGAAGCGGTGAATACCAGAATTGGGTACAAAAAAATTATACTGCGAGATAATATGAAAGAGCGTAAGGGAATTATTCTTGCCGGTGGTTCGGGCACGCGTTTGCATCCTCTCACTTTAAGTATTAGTAAACAGCTTATGCCCATTTATGATAAACCTATGATTTATTATCCTTTAAGCATTTTGCTACAGGCAGGTATACGCGATATTAGCATTATATCTACGCCGCAGCATTTGCCTTTATTTGAAGAGCTTTTGGGGGATGGATCTAAGTGGGGCTGTGAATTCCGTTATATTGTTCAACCTTCGCCCGATGGTTTAGCGCAAGCCTTTTTGCTGGCGCGCCCTTATATTGAAGGCCATCCTTGCTGCCTTGTGCTGGGGGATAATATTTTCTTTGGGCATAATTTAGATACGCTTTTGCAACACGCCTCAGAGCAAGAGCGCGGTGCCACAGTGTTTGGCTACCATGTAAGCGATCCGGAGCGTTATGGCGTGGTAGAATTTAATGAATATCAGCAAGCCATAAGCATTGAAGAAAAACCCGCTGTGCCTAAATCTAATTATGCCGTGACAGGTTTGTATTTTTATGATGAAGATGTGGTGGATATAGCTGCTTCCATTACCCCTTCTGCGCGCGGTGAGTTAGAAATCACCGATGTGAATAATGTGTACTTAGAGCGCGGCGATTTAAGCGTGGAGCTTATGGGGCGCGGCATAGCTTGGCTTGATACCGGTACCCATGATTCCTTACTGGCCGCTTCTTCTTATGTGCAAGCCATGCAAACGCGCCAAGGCTTGTATGTGGCTTGTCCCGAAGAAATAGCTTGGCGTAAGGGCTTTATTACTGCAAATCAATTGCGTGATTGCGGTATGGCGCTAAAAAAATCTGCTTATGGTGAATACTTGTTAGAATTGGCAGACGGTAATAAGGGTATATAGTATGGAAGTTGTAAAAACACCTTTAGAGGGCGTATTGCTCATTAAACCCAAGGTTTTCGGCGATGCTCGTGGTTTTTTTTTGGAGACGTGGCAAGAAAAGCGTTATGCCGAGGCGGGTATAGATATGCCTTTTGTGCAGGATAATCATTCGTGCTCCGGCCATGGTATTTTGCGCGGCTTGCATTTTCAAAAGACTAAGCCTCAAGGCAAGCTGGTGTCTGTATCTGTGGGCTCTGTCTATGATGTGGTGGTGGATATTCGTAAAAATTCCCCTACCTATGGGCAATGGTATGGCGCAGACCTTAATGCAGACAATCACTATCAGCTCTGGGTGCCGCCGGGGCTTGCCCATGGCTTTGTGGTGACCAGTGAGCTGGCTCATTTTCACTATAAAGTGACAGACTTTTATGATCCCAGCGATGAAGGCGCTTATGCCTGGAATTCGCCGGTGCTTGGCATTGATTGGCCTGTAAAAGAGCCCATTTTGTCGGCTAAGGATGTAGCAGCACCGGCATTTACGCTATAAGGCTGTTGAAAAAGTGCACATTGCTTCGTCAGACTTGTTTTTTGCTCCAGTTACGTAT
>CAYJAL010000146.1:0-5392 GCA_964367875.1 uncultured Desulfovibrionaceae bacterium
ATGCCGCCACTGCCCTTGCAATATAGAGACTATGCCCTAGCCCAGCAGCATAAAAATTGGCAGAAAGAAAGCATCTGGTGGAAAAATGAATTGAAGAATCCACCCAAGCCCATGTCTTTGCCTACTGATGCCCCGTCCATAAATGCCCATGCCCATGGCGTACGACATAGGGAAGATACGCAATCACGTATAGTTGCTGCAGAAGTAGTGCAAGCTTTGCGTACAATGGCAAGTCAGCAGCACATATCCTTGGCCACGTATTTACTTACCCTGCTTTCAGCCCTCCTCATGCGCCTATCACGTCAAGATGATATCATTATCGGTATGGGTGTTGCCGGACGTGATGAGAGCAATATTGAAGGCTTAATAGGTTTCTTTGTCAATATGCTGCCCATTCGCATCAAAGCTCCCGAGGACGGCAACTTGGACACCTTGCTTAAAGCTGTGCAGCAAAGTTGCGGTGAGGCTCTAGCCAGAGCAAGTTATCCTTATGATGTATTGGTTCGTGAGTGCATAAGCCATACTTCTGACAGTACTACTGACGATACTTCTGGCAAGCGCCAAGAGCAGCTTTTTACTATTGTTTTTGAGTATCAACGCTATGGCGATTTACAACACAATACCCCCATGCATGATGCAGACAATTTCACTCCCATTCAGGAAGATCACTGGCTGCCCATGTTAGAAAACAGTGCAAAATCAGCCCGCTACCCCATAACATTTTATGCACAGGATGAATCCGCCGGCCTACGCCTGCGTGCCCAATATGACAGTGAACTCTTTAGCGCAAACAGTATTGCAAGTTGGCTTGAGCTTTGGGAAGAATTTATGCACAAGGTGGTGAACCAATGAAACTTGACGACCTCTTCATAAGCTCTGTGTCACCTAAAGAAGCACAAGAGCAGGAGCATATACAAGGCAACTTTATAAGCATGGCCAAGCGTATAGAATTTTTTGCCCAAAACCATGCTGATGCCATAGCCTTGGTGGATAGCACCAGCTCATGGTCGTATGCCACCTTGTGGAATAAAGCCCAAGAGCTGGCCCATTTTATTGTGTGTGAATTAAAGCCAAGCCAAAAAGTAAACACTGAAGCAAACACAGAAACAAGTATTGCCATATTAACAGGACGAAATAATTACTATTATGCCGCCATGCTTGGGGTATGGCTTGCCCGTTGCGTGGCTGTGCCCCTAGATCCAAGCTTACCTAAACCACGCTTGCGGCATATGTTACATGACAGTAAGGCCGAAATTTTAGTGACAGATTTTGCCAACGCCGGCCTAGGTGAACGCATAAGCCAAGATTGCAAAGCCCTGCATCAGCTTATCTGTATTGAAGGCCTGCACTTTGAAGACGCCGTAGAGCAAAAAAACAACCTTATGAATAAGGAGCTTTGGAATCTCATTGCGCAAGATAGTGCTGACGGTAGCTGGAAGAGTTACTTTAATGCCAAGCCCCTTAGCAGCGAAAGTTTGTTAGGCATGGCGCAAAATGTTTGCACCAAGCTCGAGAGTTTTTTCCATACAGCGCAAAATATATTAGATATTGGTGGTGGTTCTGGCATAGTGGCTCAAGCCATTATAGATAAAAGTCCAAACTATACCGCCTTTGAGCTTTGCGAAGCCGAGGCTCAACGTATCAATGCGTACGGCCGCGAATATAGCAAAAATGTGCAAGCGCATGTTATGGAAGCCTCTGACATTAATATTGCCCCGCAAAACTATGATGTTATTGTTATTAACAGCGTTATTGAAAATTTCCCCGGCTATAATTACTTGCGCCACGTGCTTAATGGAGCCCTAGAGCATTTAGAAGAGGATGGCGCAATATTCTTGGGCATGGTTTGGGATGCTGATAAAAAACAGCACTTTGAAAAGGCGCTGCATGAGTATGCCGCACAAAGTGGCGATAGCTCTGCCATTTTGCGTTTTGCCGCTGAGGAAGAACTCTATGTATCCAAGGCTTTTTTTGAGGACTTTGCCTTGCAGCGCGGCGACATACATCTTGAATTTTCAAACCCACAATCTGGCCTAGCTGAGCTTGACCACTATCGCTATGATGTCATCATAACAAAAAACACATCAAAACAGGAACATACAAACGCCTACTCCAAGCAACGCTTTGGGCTAAAGCATGTACACAATGCCAAGCAAAATCCTGCCATCTGCTCTCTAAAGTCCATTGAAAGCACAGATGCGGCCTATATTATCTATACCAGCGGCTCCACAGGAAAGCCCAAGGGCGCATTGCTTGAGCATATAAGCCTCATGAATCTTATGGATAATATGCTTGAGCAAGTGTATGTCCCCTTTACACAAGGGCAAGTAAAAAGCGCCGTGATAGCCTCATTTTGCTTTGATGCTTCCTTGCAAGCTTGGGCTACCCTCTGTCATGGGGGCAGCCTCTTTATCATAGCAGATAGCTTACGCCATAACCCAGAGCAATTACATAATTTTCTTAAAAATAATGACATTGAGCTTTGCGACGGCACTCCAAGTCTCTTTGGGCTCTTATTAGACTATTGGCAACAAAGTGCAAGCACACCCAGTGTGAAAGTGTGGATACTTGGCGGAGAAGTCTTGCATTTACACTATTTATCCAAATTTTATGCCTTATCAAACCAAGAAGCTGCATGCATATTCAATGCTTATGGCCCTACAGAATGCTGTGTTAACACCACCTTACATAAATTTTCTGCAGATAACTGGCAAGAGCACAGCTCTCCGCCCTTAGGGAAAAAACTCAGCGGTTGTAACATTATGATTTGCGATGCAAAAGGTCATGCCGTGCCCGATGGCATACCCGCAGAGCTGTGGATTGGCGGCCTTGGCCTTGCGCGAGGCTATGTGCATAATGCCGAGCTTAGCAAGGAAGCCTTCATACATAAGGACGGCGTACGCTGGTATAAAAGCGGTGATATTGTCTGCCGCAGAAATGGGCTTATTTTCTACATTGCTCGCGAAGATGGGCAGGTTAAAATCAATGGCTATCGCATAGAACTAAGCGAAGTAGAAGCGGTACTTAAGGCTTGCCCCTTGGTGGAGCAAGCGAGCATTGTGATGGGGGATTTTCTAGGCAATAATATGCCAGCCCTAGCGGCCTATGTGGTGCCAAGCACGGGCATAAATACTTGCGATGCTTCCCCTGATTACAGGAGTAATTTAGAAAAAAACTTACGCGCATACCTTTTGCAAAAGTTGCCCTCCTATGCCGTGCCGGCTTTTTTTATCCCCATGCATACCTTACCCCTTACCCCCAGCGGTAAGGTGGATCGCAAAAACTTGCCCTCCCCCACAGCCACGAAAGCCAAAAGCAGTGGACGTAGCGTGCAAGGGCAAGTGGAACAAGCCTTAGCCGACATGTGGTCTAAGCTCCTTGGGCAAAGCATTAACGATGCCGAGGCAGACTTCTTTACCCTTGGCGGACACAGTATACTAGGTGTGCGCTTAATTGGCCTCATTGAAGCATATTTTAAGCGCCGTTTGCCTCTTTCAGCCATTTTCACCAACCCCAGCATTGCGCAGCAGGCTAAGCTTATTAGCCAGGAGCCAAATCAAAGTAAGGGTCAAAGCAATAGCCAAAACCAAGGTCAGGTGCAAATCCTTGAGCTAGCCTCATCAAAAGCTATCAAAGAAACTTTATTTTTATTTCACCCAGCTGGTGGGAGCACTGTGTGCTATGCAAAGCTTGCCAAAACCCTTAGCCCTAGCATGAATATATATGCTGTGGAGCCGCCGCCACTACTGGAACGGCGAGATTTTTTAAGCTCCACCACCACCATGGCCGAGACTTATGCCAAGGCTATTTCAGAACATCTAAAGCATACAAATCAGCAACAGTATTATGTTGGCGGTTGGAGCTTTGGGGGGATATTAGCCTTAGAAACAGCTCGCTTACTACAAGCCTCTGGTCTAAAAGAAAAAGCTCTCATCATCATAGATACCACCTTAAATACAAGCTTACAGCGCAGCCTTGTATTTATGGATGAGGTGGATTTTCTCATGGCCTTATTGGGCGAAGACATGGTGGGTAGTGATAACGACCTTAAGCAAATGAGCAAAGAACAACGCCTAGCCCAGCTTGTGCATAGAGGTATTGAGCTGGGGCGCTTGCCTTCAGGTTTTAATGAAGAACATATGCAAGCCTTAATTCAAACCTTTCACGCCAATGCCTTGGCAGGGGCTCGCTACACGCCACGCCCCTTGGCTTGCAATGCTCTTTTGTTACGTGCCCAAAATATGGATAAAAATATGAGTCCCTCGGAGGATATATACCTTGGCTGGCGAGAGCATATTTTACACGATTTACAATTGCAATGGATTGCGGGAACTCATGAAACAATTTTACAAGACCAAAATGTTGAGCACATGGCTAAAGCCATAAATAATTATAGAGGCAGCTTAGCATGAGCACAGCAGTACTTTTTGCCGGACAAGGCGCACACCTAGCAAAGCTTGGGTCAAATTTATTTAAAAACCACGCATGGTTAAAAAAACAATCCCAAGACTGGTCTAGCTTTATTGATACAGATATTTATGCCCTGCTCTGCGATAAAATTAACGCGCATGATGTGGAGGCCGTGCATATAGCCTTGGTGAGTTACAGTCTCCTTGCCTATGCCGCTTTTGAAAAAAATCAGCCTACTCCTCCCAAAATACTGGCAGGACACAGCCTTGGAGAACTATCCGCCCTTGCTTGCGCCGGTGCTCTTAGCGTGAAAGATGCGCTGAATCTTGCGCAAGTGCGTGGCCGAGCCCTTGCCAAGGCTTGCAGCAACAGTTCAGGAGCCATGCTCGCTATTCAAGGCCAAGACATAATCAGCATGGAAAAAACTGTTCTGGATTTTATGAGTAAAAATGACCTTCAGCAGGTCTACTTTGCCAATTATAATAGCCCATGGCAAATCGTCATTTCCGGTGAAAAAAGTGAAATAAGCATGCTGGAGAAGTATTTGCTCTTTCAAGGTTTGCGCACAACGCTTTTGCCCACTTCCGGAGCCTTTCATAGTCCATTTATGAATGAAGCTGCCAAAGAAGTATATGATTATGCCTCGCGTATAACATGGCAACATCCCAAAATTTTGTGTATTTCATCCATGCACGGGCGCATACTCAATGTCCATAATTACCAAAATGACCATGATACGCACTCCTACGCAGCCCATTGCGCCTTACAAATTACCAGCCCCGTGCGCTGGGTAGACCTTATGCAAAGCCTTCAAAGAGCAAGCATACACTCACTCATCGAAGTGGGTTCAAGCGGTATTTTTGGGCGCATGTGTAAGGATATGCCCCTGTGGGAAGTACAGAGCACCAGTATTGAGGATCACTATGCATAAAATTATCCTGTTCTGCCTACCTCATGCCGGAGGCAATATCTCATTTTACCA
>CAYJAL010000147.1:0-5301 GCA_964367875.1 uncultured Desulfovibrionaceae bacterium
AGGTACCACCAAAACGGAGCCTATTGTACGGCCAAGTCTAAACCACTACAGTTTAATAATAAAAGAATCCACGGCTCGTTGGGCTACAAAACGCCTGTGGAGTTTAAACGAATGTTTCGATGAAAAACTGTCCAGAAATGTGTTGCCTATCCAAAATAGGGAAAATAAGAGAGTGATACTGGAAACTTATTCATGAACTTTCGGTATGCTAAGTTTCCATCCCACCAACTTTGCTTCTGCGCTTTCATAATAATGATTTGTATTTTCTACGTAGCGAAAAAATTCACATTCAAAGGTAAGATGCTGTCGAGAGTAAAATTTTTTGGAAGGCGTTGGGGGGGCGCCAGAAAAGGTACCCCCCTAATAGATTTTGCTAGCGTTCTCACAATGCAACATAAGCTGAACTGTCTTGTATTACTTTGCTCAATAGCGCTGCTTTTGGCCTGTTTTATGGCTAGGCTATGGTGCCAAGCTAGTACTTGACGTTCTTACATAGACTGTTAATAAGCACCCTTGGAATAGGTTACCTCATAGCTGTGTGAGTAGACTTCAAAGACAATACCAAAGGGATCTTCTACATAGCACATTCTGTAAGGTTTTTCATTGGGATAATATTCGCGAATGGGCATTCTTTGCTTTCCGCCATGGGCAACAATTTTTGCTACCATACCTTCAATGTCTGGGTCTTGTACACAAAAATGGAACATGCCTGTTCTTACAAATTCAAAAGGCACTTTTTCCTTATTATTTTGCTTAAACTCAAAGAGTTCAATGCCAATGCCGTCAGATGTGACCATGTGGGCAATTTTAAAGCTTTCATAGCCTGCCCCAAAAACTTCTTCGCACATGATGCCTATGGCGCTTTCATTTTCTTCTTTTACTACAGAAGGCTGCATTACAATATACCAGCCCATAACGTCCTTGTAAAATTCAACGGCTTTTTCTAGGTCAGGTACGGATAAACCTATGTGTGAGAAGGCTCTTGGATAGGCGTTTTTTTCTGTGTTTTTGTCATTAAGATTAATCATAGATGTGCTCCTTATTTTTACTGTCTTTATGGTAACACCTTTTTTAGACAGCGCAATAAGGTACTTTTTTGTACCTGCTCGCAGCACAAGGGGAGATTATTTTTCTATGATGGTAATGTGATTCTTTTGGGCATAATCGCTGGTAAAATCGCATAGATTGTCTAGTATGCCTTCAATGCCCTTATATTTTTCTGAAATGGCATATTCTATACGAAGGGGCAGCTCATTGTAATCTATCTTTAATAAAATGCCGCTGTCCACAAGCTCTTTGAGCTGTGTAATAAGCATTTTATGGGTAATGTCTGGGATGGCTTTTTGCAAAAGTGAAAAACGATTGTCACCGTGCAAAATATGCCATAATATTCTTAATTTCCATTTTCCGCCTATAATATCCGCCGTTAAAATAAGTGCACATGTGTATTCATTTTTAATTTTGGCCATGTGATTATCCCTTGTTTTACTAGGTATAGAGGTGTGGAGAGAGGCTATGTTGTCTTTTTAGCAAGATACGAAATCTCACCATTAAGGTCAATGCGTGTAGATAGTGTCTAGCAATATCAGGCTACGACATAACCGGTATTATAGAAAAAAGCCCCCCAAGACTGAAACGCTGGGAGGCTTATGGTGTATATGCTGCTACAGTGTTACATGTCTGTACGCAGAAGGATGATAAGGGTTTCGCCGTTCATATCCTTAGAATACTCTTGGAAGGTATTGCCACTAATAGTGTGCTCAGAGCCGCTGATCCAATCAGAGGGAGGTATGTTATTTTCACCCATGTCTTCTTGAAGCTGTTTAGCTGCTTCCATATTGTCGCCCAACATGATGATTTCCATATTGTTCAACTTGCCACTACCTTCAGTTAACATGGCTTTTACGCTGTCAAGGTTATCCACACCGGTAAGCAGCACATCAAGGCCATCGCCGCCATCCACAGCAAGCACGTCGTCAAGAGTAACGTTGTCTAACAAAAATACATCATTATCGTTACCGCCAAAGGCTATATCACCCTTGCCCACAAAGAGCACATCATCGCCGCTACCACCTAGTAATATGTCATTGCCCTCGCCACCATGGAGAATATCATCTCCACCAAGGCCAAGGAGAATGTCATCACCGGCGCCGCCAAAGAGCATGTCATCGTCTTCGTATGCAAGGCTTGTTTCAAGCTTTGTGGCGGCATTTTCTAAGGCTTCCAAGTTTTCCACATTAGCGGCTTGAGTGGTAATGGCATCGGCCAAGGTAGCAAGTTCTTCCCTGTATTCAGCGTCAACCATATCTTTAATATTGCCGTACTGGTTTGCATTGGCCATGCCAAGATCTGTGGCAAATTGTGCAAGATTATCCAGCGTACCACCGCCAATCAATAAGTCATTACCGCCTTGACCAAAGACCACATCATCACCTTTGCCTGTCATAACAATGTCATTGTCTGCGCTGTCATTGGTCATGGTAATGGACTCAAACCACAAAGGATTATTCAGAATATATTCCATTGTTTCCATGGTAGAAGGAACATAGCCTTCAATATTCACCTTGTCTTGTACGGCCTCTACGATTTGCTCTAAGCTCATGCCACCAAACATAAAGTTTTTAGCATCGCTGCCTTCCACAAAGTTGGCACTGTATTCTTCGCCCACCATTTCAGGCCCCTTGGGAGCAAAAATGGATGCGGAATCAGAGGTTGCCTTCCAATCGCTGGTTAAACCGTTGAACCACTCATTCATATTGTGTTCAGCGGTATCTATAGTACTTGAATGCGCATTAGAGGGCACAAAGGTGGCAGAGGTAACGCTACCGTTACCCACGGCTTCCATAAAGTCTGCCATGGGTTTATCTTTCATAGCCAAGGACACATAAGGATTGCCATTTTCGTCCAATTCTAATTTTACCACGTATTGTGTAGAAACTTCTTTTTCTCCCTTATATACGGTGGAGTCAGGATCAGAATAATAGACTACTGTTCCCGAGGTTGTCCAAACGTCACCAGGCACTTTATCGGCAGGAATTTCGATTTTTAAATCCCTATATAAATAGCCATTCTCATCGAAGCCATACTCTGCATACCCATGCTCGCGAACAGTAAGCATGGCATCTGACAATAGGGCATAGGTGCCGTCTTCAGAAACATCGCATCTATAGGCTTTATAGCCCTCCATTTGCGTGTTGCCCGAGAAAATAAATACTTTATTTTCAAAGTCATTACTTTGGCCATGTAACCACTCTGTGGCGGCATTATAGCCCGCTTGCATATTTCCGCCAATGTCATTGCTTGTTTGAATATCGCCGTTTTTCACATCACCATTAAGGTTATCTACAATGGTCTGCCCTAAAGAGCTTGTGTCATCATTTTTACCAAAGGAGGCAAGTTTAGTATAAGAACCATCAGATAATACCTCATAGACCACGGTGGAGTTTGTGGCTTCATCGTATTCAAATCTGAAGTTGGTAACTATAGCGTTTTCAGGCGCGTCATTACTATTCCCATCTCTTCTGGACACGGTGATAAATTGCAGATTGATAGCAGCGCCTTCGCCATTACTTACATGATCCACCAAGGTGGAGGACATAAATTGCTCAATGGCATCTTGTACTTCATGTCTAAGGTCATTGCCAGAGAGCTCGGAGTTGTTAGACTGGTTATCAATAATCATGGAAATGTTGTAGCTTTGGCCAGCCACAAGGCTTGTGCCTGCACTGACAATGCCTTCTACAACGCTGGTAGTTTCATCTGCATTGACAGTGATTTTTGTGCTATCCACATCGCCGTCGGCATCCTTGATGTTCAAGTCTAGTTCTTTTGTGCCTTCCGGTGCTTTTAAGAGCCAATCTTCGCCATTGGTCGTTGTAAGACTGGTTCCATTACCAAAATCAATGCTCACACTACCATCTGCGCTTGGCGTATACGCGTTATCACCCACATTCCAAGAAGTGCCGTCCCACTGTGCTGTGACACTGCCTAAGGTAATGCTTGCGCCGGCGCCATTGTCTGCACCCATTTCAAAGTGGATAAGACCTTGTGGGTTACCGCTGGCATCAACCCCGCCAATGTTTACAACTTTATCACCTGCGGCATCTTCTTGCGCATTGATAACAGGCACATCATCAAGAATATTTACATTAACGGTTACATCTGTGCTATCGCCCTTACCATCGGTGATGGTAATTTCAAAGTTAGTTTTGTGTGTTATTTCGTCTTTGCCTGTAATAGCTTTATCTAAGGTATATTCATAAATGATAGTATATGTGCCATCGCCATTATCCACTGTATTTGTAATGGTTACATTAGAATCAGTGGTAGTTGCGTTGGTTACACCATCGGCAGATTTTACGATGACTCTGCCTGTTGTTGTTTCAGAATCAGTGCCATCCACAAGGCCGGCTTCTTCCACTGCCACATCTTTTGCTTCCATAAGTGTTGGGGCAAAGCCTTCTGTAGTGGGCTGAATTTCAATATATTGTTCAGCAAAGTCACCATCATTATCAGTAGCAGTAAATTTCAGTACAAGTGAGGTTGTGAATTCTGTAAGCTGTGTGAATGTCCAAGAACCATCAGCATTTACAGTAAGTGTAAAGTAATTTATGCCAGACATGTTCGCTGTATATACAGTTTTACCGTCAACAGTGCTTGCTATGAGATCAACAGGCTTTCCATCAATTTCAATCATGCGTGAGGTGCCACTGGTGGGAATTTCAAGAAACTCCAATGTCATAGATTTTATGCCATCAGCACCACTGGCGCCCATATTGCCACTTATTTTGCCTGTTTCAGCATTCACATCATAGGAAAGAGCTGTTATGTCTTTAGTTTCTGTTGCAACATAGCCAAGTTCAGTGATGTTAGTTGCACCTGGATAATTTTCAGCAAGGTAAGTCCAAATGTCTGTATCAGCATCAAGAGTGATATTTACAGATTCACCAGCATGGGTAAATCCATAGTTAATATCGTGTTTCGTTTCCACAGTAAGCTTTGATTCGGTAACGGTTTGCGCATCTTCACGAACAAGCGTTACACCATCATCTTTAATATTTACACTTACTGTAATGCTGTCAGAAGTTGCAGCATTACCGGCAGCTTCTTTACCGTCTTGAATGGTGATATCAAAAGAATCTACACCTTCAGCCGTTTCGTCAGCATGAGCTGTATCAGTATGGCCAAGATACGGGCTTGTTTGATCATAGGTGTAGGTTAAAGTGTATTCACCATTTTCATAGGTTAAACTATCTAGAGTTACAGAACCATAGCCGGCTGTGGAGTTGGCTGCAGAACCTG
>CAYJAL010000148.1:0-2148 GCA_964367875.1 uncultured Desulfovibrionaceae bacterium
GGCAGCAGCGACGTATTTATTTAGCCATGAGTTCTGACGAAAAAAAAACATGGGGTACCATATTTTTGGATGCCGGTCGTGAGTCCAGCTTAAGCAAGCTTGACGCCATGCAGGCGGCCTCTCGTCAAGAACAATGGCAACAAAAAAGCCAACAAGACTATTTAGAAAGAGTGCGCCAAAAGGCCATAGATCGCGCCAGAGAGATTCTTGGCGAGGCCTACACCGAAAGGCAAAGCGTACTGGATGAAGCTGAACGCGACGGAGAACGCATTCGCGCCGAGGCCAGAGCCGCCCATACCGCCGCGGAAGAAACACGCAGCGCCGCACAAGAAATACGTCATCAAGCTCAGGCCGAGCTAGATAATGCCACGCATATTCGCAATGCCGCCCACGAAGAAGGCTTTCAAGCAGGCTTGGCTCAAGCACAAGATGAGCTTACCAATTTCCGCATGGCCATGGGTTCTTCTGTGGCCGGTGTTTTGCACGTTATTGAATCTCAATGCCCCCAAATTTTTGCCCATTGGCGCGAGCAACTTGTGGACTTACTCAAGGCTAGCATAAAATACGGCACGGCTTTGGCTCTGTCTGAGCGCCACGAAAAAGTCTTGGAAAGCATGCTGCTTGAAGCTGTACGCCAATTGGATGAAAGGCGTTCGGTCACCTTGCACGTACACCCAGAAGATGAGCCCGTAGTGGCGGATTTATTTGGCGCCGCCAAGGAAAAAAATCCCGATCTTGGCATATGGAAAATCGTGGCAGATTCTTCGCTTAATCCTGGTGATATTATTGCAGAAAGCCTTACAGGCACTGTGGAAAGCCGCGTAGAAAGCTATATGGAAATGGTGGATAATATTGTACGCCATCTTTCCTTGCCCGAATCCGATGCAGAAGCCACCGCCCTTGAACAGGTTCACAGCGCCGTAGAGCAAGAAATTTCTGAAGTGGAAGCCATTACGCCTACTTTTGAACCGGAGCCGGAGCCAGTCCCCGAACCATCCCCAGAGCTATCCCCAGGCCCGGAAGTACTTCCCGAGGCCACTTCCGAAACCGCCTATGCAGAAGATACGGCCGCCTTCCAAGTCTATCCCGATGAAGTGCTAGAAGATACCAGCCCCATTTCTACGCAAGAAGCGGCACAAGAAACGGCGCCAGAAATAATGCCAGAAGCTGGCACGGCTCCCATAGCTGAACCACGTGTGGGCGCTAATCCCGAAGAAAAAGCCACCATTCAAAATCTTTTCTCCATGGGCTTTACAGAAGAAGATTTGGCTGAAGCCGCTTCTACCCAGCCCCCTCTAGGCGCCGCCGGAGATTATAGCCAGGGGCGTAATACACAGCCTTTAAGCACTGCCGATGAACTTTTGGCAGAGCATATGTCACCCCTCTTGTCACAGGAACAGGCCATTGAAGAAGCCGCCGCCATGGATTTTGACCATGTAGAGCACAGCATGGATGCCGCCATGCAGGCGCAAGCACAAGTACAAGCGCAAGCAACAGAATCCAGAGCACCTTCCACCTTACAAGAATTAGAAGATGAATTGCTGGGCTCAGACTTCTTGCCGCCTGCAGAGCCCTTACCCGGTGATGAAAGTTACGAAGGAGACAGCCTTTTCGGCAACGACAATCTGGTTAAGGACAAAATATGAAGCTAGACCCCCGTACCTGCTGTCAGCTTCTTGAACATGCCAGCCCCTTACAAATTTTTGGCAAAGTCTCGAAAGTAGTAGGTCTTGTGGCCGAAGGTAGCGGCCTGCGTGCACCGCTAGGCGCCGTATGTCACATGATGCCCGATTCTGCCAGCCCCACAGAGCACGGCATCGCCGCCGAAGTGGTGGGTTTTCGCGATAATAATTTGCTCTTTATGCCCTACGGCGATATGCGCGGCATTCGCCCCGGTAGCCTTATTCGCAACTCTTCCCTGCCCCCGTATTATCCCGTGGGCGCGCATATTTTAGGCCGCACCTTAGATGCTTTTGGCGCTCCCTTAGATGGTGGCCCGCCCATTAGTACAGAAATTTTTTCTGGCGCCGGTGCGCAACAAGCGGAAAATATCGACGTTTTTACCAAAAAAATGGCCGACCAAGAAGCCTTTAGACCAGCCTGGCTTCATGAAGCTCTCATGCACTGGCCACACGATATGGCGCCCAT
>CAYJAL010000148.1:2158-5259 GCA_964367875.1 uncultured Desulfovibrionaceae bacterium
CTTGGCAAAGGGCAACGCGTTGGTATTATGGCAGGTTCCGGTGTGGGTAAATCTACCCTTATGGGCATGATGGCGCGTTACACCAAGGCCGATGTTAACGTCATTGCCCTCATAGGCGAACGCGGGCGCGAAGTTTTGGAATTTATGGAACGCGACCTTGGCCCCGAAGGTATGGCGCGCTCGGTACTCGTCATTGCCACTTCCGACCAATCGCCGCTAGTGCGTATGCGCGCTGCCTATGCCGCCACCGCCGTGGCAGAATATTTCCGCGATAAAGGCAAGGACGTGCTGCTTATGATGGACTCGGTAACGCGTTTTGCCATGGCTGCCCGTGAAGTGGGTCTTGCCATTGGCGAGCCGCCCACCACCAAGGGCTATACCCCCACAGTTTTTGCCCAGTTACCAAAGCTTTTGGAACGCGCCGGACGCTCGCATCTAGGCACCATCACCGGCATTTATACAGTACTTGTGGACGGTGACGACTTTAACGAGCCCATTGCTGATGCCGTACGTTCTATCCTTGATGGGCACATAGTGCTCACCCGCGACTTGGCCGACCAAGGCCACTTCCCTGCCATTGATGTGCTACGCTCCATCAGCCGTTTGCGCTCAGATATTTGCGATAAGCCCGATGTACTGGCTGGGCGCGGTATCACCTCGCATATGAGCACCTTCCGCAAAGCCGAAGATATGATTAATATTGGCGCCTATACCCAAGGATCCAATCCCGACATTGACGCCGCCATTGCTAAAATACCGCATATCAACAGCTTTTTACAACAAAATGTTGACGAGCCACAAAATCTTGAGCATTCCATGCAAGCCATGCGTATGCTTATGAATGGCTAAAAAGCATTCAAAGAGCTTACAGAGCAGATTACACAAGAAGCCGCCATGCCGAAAATTTCCGTCATCGTTCCTGTGTACAATACCGAAAAATATCTTGCGCGCTGCCTGCAAAGCCTGTGTTCACAATGTTTGCAAGACATAGAAATACTTTGCGTTAATGATGGCTCTACCGATAATTCTCTCGCTGTACTTCAACACTATGCAAGCCAAGACTCCCGAATACACATTCTTAGCCATGCAGAAAATTCCGGTGAATCCGCCGCAAGAAATACAGGCATGGACGCCGCTCAAGGCCAGTATATAGGTTTTGTGGATAGCGACGATTGGATTGATACAAATTTTTACGAAACGCTGTATCATATGGCTGACACACAAGGCAGTGATATAACCAAAGGGCATTTGCTCTATGTGCTTAATGACCAGCCGGTGGCGCCCTCTTCCATCAATGCGGAAATTGAAAAATTCCAAAGTAAACACTTATTTTATCATGATTTTTACACTGCCATATATAAGACTTCCCTCATTAAAGAAAATCACCTTCGCTTTCCTACCAAGGTGCGCATAGGCCCCGACATTGCCTTTTTGAGTGAAAGCATAGCCCATTGTAACACCCTTTCCCTCACCAATAAAACTCATTATTATTATGTACAAAGAGCTGATGGAGCCTTGCGCTCATTGCGTACCGTAGATGAGGTCAATACCCTGCTTCAAGTACGGCTGAAAATCATGGAAAATATCCTTAAAAGTAGCCTCAATTATGCGCCGTATTTTGACCATATGCTGCATATGCACATGGCTGCCTTCTACACCACAGCTTTTAGAACACCTGTAAAAGAGCTTCGCCTAGCCTGCGCCAAGGCCATACTTATACTCTATACCAAGGCGCTGCATACAGAAAACTTGGACGCGCTGATTCGAGCCAGCAATCCCCTTTCTTTACCTGTGCTTAAAAGCAATGATCCGCAAGCCTTGGTGGCTGTATTCACCCAAATTATCAAGAGCAAGCTACAAACCATGAATGGGGCTATGAGTTAGGCTATAAATGAGGCAAGAAATACAGGCATATTTTAGACCAAAATGTATAAAACAGACGTAAAATAGCCTTTACAATCTCGACACTTGACAAAGTGGCACTCCTAGTTAAAAATCCTCCCTTCACAAAATACAACTACGAGGTTTATCATGGCTAACGTACGTTCTACCGTTACTGATTCTTGCAATTTTTTTGGAAATACCAGCCCTGAAGAGCTGGTTGCCACCTATGGCACTCCCCTTTATGTATATAATGAAAATATCTTGCGCACACGCTGTCAAGAGCTCAACGCCCTTTCTTCCTTGGAAGGCTTTTGTGTAAACTATTCTGCCAAAGCCAATACCAATATTGAATTACTCAAAATTATTCGTGAAGAAAATTGCGTGGTAGACGCCATGAGCCCTGGCGAGCTCTTTATGAATAAAAAAGCGGGCTTTACCAAGGACAGCATCCTTTATGTATGTAACAATGTCTCTCAAGAAGAGCTGCAAAATGCTGTGGATAATGAGCTGCTTATCAGTGTGGATTCCTTATCGCAATTGGAGCTTTTAGGTTCTATCAATAAGGGCGGCAAGGTTATGGTGCGCTTTAATCCCGGCATTGGCGCAGGCCATCACCAAAAAGTTATCACCGCCGGTAAAGAAACAAAATTTGGCGTAACCCCCGATATGGTTAATGATGTTTTTGCCGTACTGGAAAAATACAACCTTACCCTTGCCGGCATTAACCAGCACATTGGCTCCCTCTTTATGGAAGCCGACGGCTATTTAGACGCTGCTGCCTTCTTGCTTTCCCTTGCAGAAACCTTACCAGCCGGCGCTTTGCAAAAATTAGAAGTTATCGACTTTGGCGGCGGCTTTGGTATTCCTTACCGTAAATACGAAGATCAGCCCCGCTTAGACATGCAAGAGCTTGGCACAAAGCTGCACAAGCTTATGGCTGATTGGGCGCAAAAAACCGGCTATAAGGGCAAGTTCTTTGTGGAGCCCGGCCGTTATGTGGTGGCAGAATGCTCTGTTTTGCTGGGCTCTGTATATGTTACCAAAACCAATGGCGAAAACATCTATGCCGGCACAGACCTTGGCTTTAACGTCTTAGCCCGCCCCATGATGTACGACTCTCACCACGATGTGGAAGTGTATCGCAAAAATGGCAGCCCCGATGCGGAACTTATTGAGCAATCTGTGGTGGGTAATATTTGCGAAAGCGGCGATATTTT
>CAYJAL010000149.1:0-5189 GCA_964367875.1 uncultured Desulfovibrionaceae bacterium
ATTGATAACTATCAAATCGTGTCTGCTACCCTTTGGAACTGTAGTCCTCGTGACGACAAAGGCCAACGCGGTACTGTAGAAGAAGCACTTCTTGGTGTGGAAGTACCAGACATCGATAATCCCGTAAACGTAGGGCGCCTCATTCGCGCCTTCGATCCATGACTTGGTTGCGCCGTGCACGTGTTGCACGCAGAAACCGGCAAAGTTACTGTGCTCGAAGTAAAATAAGCTTTTACGGTAATTTGTTTTAAAAAGTCCCCCACTGCGTGCCAGTAGGGGACTTTTTTTGTTTTGTATGTTTTATTTTTATTTTTGTTTTTTAAGGGAAGGGAACTTTTTGTAAAAAGTTCCCTTCCCTCGAAGGTTTCACCTTCTCACCCATCCCTCAAAAACTTTTTATGGCCACGTAAATCTATCTTCAAACTGGCATTT
Source organism: uncultured Desulfovibrionaceae bacterium (assembly GCA_964367875.1). Taxonomy (GTDB): domain Bacteria; phylum Desulfobacterota; class Desulfovibrionia; order Desulfovibrionales; family Desulfovibrionaceae; genus CAYJAD01. The sequence continues at coordinate 433 of CAYJAL010000149.1, forward strand.
TGCGGCAATGATATATGAGAATTAGCCCTTATAATACTTCATATACACAGTCTCATGGCGCCTTGCCATAAGCTGCAAAGAATAATTTTCCACCACATGCCCTCTGGCCGCCTGCCCCATGCTCTCAGCCAAATGCTCCGTACCCAGCACCGTCAGCATATGCTTAGCCAAAGCCTCACTATCCCGCAAAGGCGCCAAAAAAGCATTCTTACCCTCTTCCACCATATAGGGAACACCATCCACCGCCGTGGACACTATGGGCAAGCCCATGGCCATGGCTTCCAAAATGGCATTGGGCGTCCCTTCATCTATGGAGGACAAAACAAAAAGCCTAGCCTTAGCCAAAAATCCCTTCACATCGGTACTACCGCCATGGAAAGTCACAGCAGAACCAATACCAAGCTCTTGAGCCAAGCTTTCCAGCTGCCCGCGCAAGGGCCCATCCCCCACCAAGTGCAAATGTGCCTTGGGTATTTGCGCCTGCACCAAGGCAAAAGCACGCAATAAAGAGGCTTGATCTTTCTCTTTTACAAGGCGCCCCACATTGATAATATGCGGCTCAGCGCATAACCCCTGCTCCGGCGGAGAAAAAAGCGTAATATCCACCCCATTGGGTATGGTATACAAACGCTCTTGCGGCAGCCCCTCAGCCAAAAGATCCTTATACAGCGAAGCAGCATTGCAAATATGACAATGAGTAAGACGCCATGTATAACGCTCTTTTTGCTTACGCACATTGCGTTTAGAGCGAATAGACCCCACCAAACAAGGCAAGCCCAAGGCACGCCCCAAAATACGCCCCCATACATTGGGAAAAGTGGTGTGCAAATGCAACAAGGGCGGACGCTTTTGAGAAAATTCTTTATACAGCGCTTTTATGCCATGCCAAGGCACCAAGGTGGCATCTGAACAAAGCTGACGTACAGGAATATCATATTGCTGCGCCATGGGTAAAAAAGCCTCCCCTTGGCGCAATGTCCAAATTTCCGGCGCAAAAAGGTCTTTATTTAAATGCCTTGCCAGCTCCAGCATTTGCCGCTGAGTACCGCCAAAATTTAATTCTTCTAGCACTAATACTAATGGTATGGGGCGTGAGGGCTGCCCTATGGCTTGAGAAATATCCGGCAAACCGGGGGTAATGTGGGTCATAACATATCCTTAATGGGTAGACTTTTGCATTTTTGTAAGGGATAAAGCCTGGCATGGCAATATAAAGTCTTACACAAGGCTTTGCAGTATTGCCATTTAGCAAGACAAAGGCTATGTTTTGGCCTGGCAATCCATTGTCTTTTTTTAAGGATACATCATGCACATTACATATAATGGACAAAGCATCGAAATCACAGCAGGTATAAGCTTATTGGACATGCTTCAAGGCCAAGGCCTAGACCCTTCCAAAGTGGTGGCCGAGCGCAATACTATCATCGTGCCAGCGGAAAAATTTTCTGAAACCATATTAGAAGCTGATGATATTTTAGAAGTTTTACATTTTGTAGGAGGCGGCTAATGGCGGCTACATCGGTACATACTTGGACTTTAGGCGGCAAGGAACTTTCAAGCCGCTTATTTATTGGCACAGGCAAATACGGTGCCGACGCGCTTATCCCCTCTGTGGCGACAGCCTCCGGCGCTGAAGTTATCACCGTGGCACTGCGCCGCGTGCAAGCGCAAAATCCCCAAGATAGTGGCATCATGCAGCATGTACCTAAGCATATGACCCTGCTCCCCAATACCTCCGGCGCCCGTACGGCAGATGAGGCTGTACGCCTTGCGCGCTTGGCTCGCGCTGCCGGCTGTGGCAATTGGATAAAAATTGAAGTGATCAGTGACACACGCTACCTTTTGCCCGACGGCTATGAAACAGCCAAGGCCACGGAAATTTTAGCTAAAGAAGATTTTGTGGTTTTGCCCTATATGAACCCAGATTTATATGTGGCGCGTTCGCTGGTGGATGCCGGCGCCGCTGCTGTTATGCCCCTTGGCGCGCCCATTGGCACCAATAGAGGCCTGCGTACCAAGGAAATGATTAGCATTCTTATAGAGGAAATTCCTTTACCCATAGTGGTGGACGCCGGCATTGGCAAACCTAGCGAAGCTTGCGAAGCCATGGAAATGGGCGCCGCCGCTTGCCTAGTAAATACAGCCATTGCCTCGGCAGTCGACCCCATAGCCATGGCACAAGCCTTTGGCAATGCCGTACGCGCCGGCCGCGAGGCCTATGTGGCTGGTCTTGGCGCTGTTTCTGTAGGAGAAGCCGTGGCTTCTTCGCCGCTTACAGGTTTTTTGGGTAGCTAAGCCATGGCAGATATGCTTTTTGCCCCCACTTTGGCTCAATGGCCTTTAGAGCGCCGTGCCGCCATCAGCGCCGCCGCCACCCCTGAACGTGTTCAGGCAGCCCTAAACCGTGAACGCCTAAGCTTGGAAGATTTTCTTACCCTGCTCAGCCCTGCCGCCATGCCCTATATAGAAAATATGGCACAAAGAGCCCAAGCCGAAACCAGGCGCCATTTTGGCCGCGCTGTACATCTTTTTACGCCTTTATATCTTTCTGACCATTGCACCAATCAATGCCGCTATTGTGGCTTCAATGCAAAAAATACCCAACCACGCCGCCATCTTTCCGTCGATGAAGCCAAAAGCGAAGCCCTGAGCATTGCCAAGGCCGGTTTTGGGCATATTTTATTGCTCACCGGTGAAGCCAGAAAAATTTCTTCGCCGGAATATATTGCTTCCGTGGCCAAGCGCATTAAGCCATTTTTTGCTTCTGTGGGCATAGAAGTGTACTCCATGGAAACGGAAGAATACCGCATGTTGGTGGATAATGGCGTGGATAGCATGACTATTTTCCAAGAAACCTACAATCCTGAGTTATATGATTGGCTGCACCCTGCAGGGCCTAAACGCGATTATATGTACCGCCTTGAAGCCCCGGCTCGTGCTGTGCAGGGGGGCATGTACAGCGTCAATGTGGGCGCTTTATTAGGCCTTGATACGCTGGAAAATGATGGTTTTTGCACAGGATTACACGCTTGGTGGTTGCAGAAACAGCATCAAGGAGTGGAAGTGAGCTTATCAGTACCACGCATTTGCCCCCATGAAGGGAATTTTGATGTGCCCCATGCCTTAGATGACAGACGCTTTGTGCAATATATCACGGCGGTACGATGTTTCTTGCCACGTGTGGGCATTACGGTTTCTAGCCGTGAAAGCGCTTTTATGCGAGATCATGTGGTTCCGCTGGGGGTCACGCGCGTCTCTGCCGGTGTTTCCACCGCTGTGGGCGGCCGCGCTGTGGAAGGTAATGACACAGGTCAATTTGAAATTTCCGACACGCGCTCCATGCAGGAAATGAGCTCTGCCCTGGCCAGCCATGGTTACCAAGCCGTTACCAAGGATTGGCAAGACGCACAGACCGTGTGGGAATAAAGAATATACTACACACAAAAAAAGGGCATGATTTCTATTGTTCCCTTAAACTTCTGACAAAACTTACTGGTGGGAAACCTTTTTTGAAAAAAAGGTTCTCCCACCAGACCCCCCTTCCAAAAAACTTTCATTGCGGCAACATATTACCTTTAAAAGTAATAAGGTGTGCCAATACGAACTATAAAACCCATGAATTTTGGATATATAATTCTGTTTCCAGTGTATAAAAAAAGGGCATGATTTGCGTCATGCCCTTTTTTTATACAATAAATATGTATGCTATTTGCCAAAGGCCTTATTATACGCAAAGCCTTTCACACCAAAACCTGCCTTAACAGGCGCTGCTGGTGCTGCTTGCCCTGCCTGAGCTGCCGAAGTTGTAGGTGCCGCTGCCGCAGGAGTTGCCGCCGCAGGAGCAGAAGCCGGTGCCGCCACAGAAGTAGAAGCAGGAGCAGTAGGTGCTGCAGCCACAGGAGCAGAAGTCGGCGCGGGCGCGGGAGCCGTGGCTGTGGGCGCATTTGCCGGAGGCGTGAAAGCAATTTCCGAGGCCTTTTGCACACCACCCTGTACCGGAGACGTCACCGGGGCTGAAACCGGAGCAGCCATACCGGCAGCTATGCCAGATTTAGGCGCCGCAGCAGGTATAGTGGTAGTACCGGGAGCCGGTGCCGGTGCTGGTGCCGAGCGCTGCATGGAAGCATAGGCATTACGCGCTTGCATCTTACCCATGGCTGAAGACACAGCCGCAGGCTGATGGGTTTGAATGGCGCCTCGTTGCCCCACAGAAGCGTCTACATTAAGCTTAGCAGCAATTTGCGCCGAGGCTTTCCTAGCTTCCGGAGTTTCAATAATTTCAGCATAGGCAGAACGCAAACCTGTTAAAATATCGGCCACATTGTCCAATTGCTCCACATTCATTTTTAAATTGGCTTGCAAAAGACGCGTGGTACACAAAAAATACAAATTATTAAGATTTTCTGCCAATGAGCCACCTTTTTCTAAATTCAAAGTATTGGTGAGCTCATTGATAATATCAATGACTTTAGAGATAAGAATACCCTTGGCCGCATAATCTTTTTCTATCATTTTTTCACGCGCTTGCTGCAAAAACTTCAGCGCGCCATCATAGAGCAAGAGTAAGAGTTGACCTTGGTCTGTAGTATTCACCTTGGTTTGAAAATAGGCTTGTGCCGCCTTATTATTCATACGAACCTCTAATGTTAATGTCTAGAACGCATCTCATAATTCAGCTAACGCTAAATTATGTTGTATCACTGCGCCAAAGGTGTTTAGCGGTTAGAAGCTTCGCAAAATGCACTCTAGCGCAGTTC
>CAYJAL010000150.1:0-5186 GCA_964367875.1 uncultured Desulfovibrionaceae bacterium
CTTAGAAGGCTCCTGCTCTGTCCAACTGAGCTATGGGCGCGTGGCGATATTCCTATCCTTTTGCGCTCTTGCGGTCAAGTATAAAATCATATTTTTTACGCAATAGAGATAATAGTTTGATTTTTAATAAAAAACGCATAGACGAAAAGAGCTGACAGCGAGGCTAAGTTCTGTCATAACAAGGCCATGTTTACTAGCTATGCAGATATTTGTCACTTTTTGGATGAGCTTGGCCTGTTCCATATGGATTTAAGCCTCAGCCGCGTAGAAAATGCCTTAATGAAGCTTTGCTTGGACAATCCACCTTTTGTAGCTGTGCAAGTGGTGGGAACCAAAGGCAAGGGCTCCACTTCTACATTTTTAGAATCCCTAGCCAGAGCTCATGGCCTACGTACAGGCCTTTTCACCTCACCGCATTTTATCACGCCCAGTGAGCGTATTCATATTCAAGGCCAACCTCTGCCCTTAGAAAACTGGCCTGGTCTGGCCAATCAAGTGCATAAGGCAGCGCCTTCCCTTACCTATTTTGAATTTCTCACGGTACTTTCCATGCTCGCCTTTGCTGAGGCAAATGTGGATATAGCCATTATAGAAGCCGGCCTTGGGGGGCATTACGACGCCACCACAGCCATACAGCGCCACGCCCTCTGTTTAAGCCCCATTAGCCTTGACCATGAAAGCGTCTTGGGCGCCACGGTATTAGCCATTGCTAAAGACAAAGCCCATGCCATGGCTAAGGACATGCCTGTATTTCTTGGGAGGCAAGAGCCTCAAGTGGCCTCTTTCTTGGAAGAATTTGCTAAGGAGCGACAAGCCCAGCTTATACCTATACAGCAGCATTGCGTATCCCCCACCACTGCCCTAGGCCTACATGGTAAACATCAGCAAGAAAATGCCGCCTTGGCTGTCACCGCGTGGCAATGGCTTGCCGAAAAATATGCTTGGTCTTGCACGCAAGAGCATATACAAGAAGGCCTAAAAAAAGCTTTTATTGCCGGAAGATTACATCATATATATACTCAAGAGGACAACCTTCCTGCGCATCTTTTGCTAGACGGAGCGCATAACACTCAAGGCTTAGAGGTCTTGCATAGCTATATACAGCAGCTGGACACAAAGCCTCAAGCTCTTATTTTCTCTTGTCTTGCCGATAAAAATATACAAGGTATGTTGCCTTTATTGAAAAAAATACATGCCTTATGTGACGCATGCCCATTGTATCTTACAGATATACAAAACAATAGCCGTGCCTTAAATGAAGAAGAAAAAAAGGCCTTGGCGCAAGAGTTGGGAGAAAATATTCACCTTACCCACAGCCTTGGCACCAGCTTAAAGCTTGCGCAAGCTCTTACGCATCCACAAAAGAAAGCCAAAAATTCAAACTGCCAGACCCCACCGGTGCTTCTCTGTGGTTCCCTCTATTTACTGGGAGAGTTTTTTGAAATGTATCCGCATTATCTCATGAATACCGGAGGTATATAATTTATGAATACGCTCTTTCGTGCACTTCCTTCCATGGATGCTTGTCTAAAAGCCTTAGAACAGGAAGAAAGTTTACAAGATTGCCCTCGCCCTCTTGTACATAGTGCTGTGGAAAATTTTCTCAATGACATTCGCACCCAAATAAAAGCCGGCAAGCCTATGCAAGCGGAGAAACTACACTTAGAAGCCCTTATGCCGCGCCTACTGCCCCATGTCATTAAAAGCACACGCCCGCGCTTACAACGCACGTTAAATGCCACCGGCGTGGTCATACACACCAATATGGGGCGCTCTGTACTGCCCAAGGCTGCTGTGGAAGCGGTGCACCAAGCTATTATGGGCTATAGTAATTTAGAGCTGGATTTAAGCCATGGCGGACGCGGCAGTAGGCAATCCATTGTGGAAGATTTACTCTGCCATATTAGCGGCGCTGAGGCGGCCATGGTGGTAAATAATAATGCCGCCGCCGTGCTCTTGGTATTGGACGCTCTGTGTAAGGGCGGCGAAGTTATTGTTTCGCGCGGGCAATTGGTGGAAATTGGCGGATCCTTTCGCATACCCGATGTGATGGAACGAAGCGGCGCCACCCTTCGCGAGGTAGGCACCACCAACCGCACTCACATAGAAGATTATGAAAGAGCCATCAATGAAAACACCATTGCCCTTATGCGCGTGCATACCTCCAATTATCGCATTGTAGGCTTTCATAAAGAGGTTCCCTTGCCCGAGCTGGTAGCCCTTGGGGAACAGCACAATTTACCCATCATTGAAGATCTTGGCAGCGGCTCCCTTGTCAATTTACATGCCTATGGCCTGCCCGATGAGCCCACAGTACAAGAAGTGGTGCAAGGCGGCGCCCATGTGGTGACTTTTTCCGGAGATAAGGTCTTAGGTGGCCCCCAAGCCGGTATTATTGTAGGGAAAAAAGAGCTTATAGAGCGCATGCGTAAAAATCCCTTACACCGTGCCTTGCGCTGCGATAAATGCACCTTGGCGGCTCTTGAAGCCACCTTACGCATCTATGCACAGCCGCAAAAAGCTCTTGAAGACATTCCTACTTTACGTATGATTACAAGCTCTTCTGAAGAACTCTCTCAAAAAGCTCAAGCTTTACTTGAATTATTACAAGAACAGTTAGGCCATGTATTGCGCTTACATACGCAAGAAGATGTCTCCCGCGTGGGCGGAGGTTCTTTCCCCGAGAGAGATTTGCCCACCACCCTTGTGTGCCTTAAACCCAAACACCTTTCGGCCACGCAATTAAAAAATCGCTTATTGGAAATCATGCCCCCCCTTATTGGCAGATTGGAAGAAAATGCCTTTTGCCTTGATGTGCGCACCTTAGCCAGTGAAGAATGGCCGGAAGTGGTGGCTGTTCTAGAAAAAGCCTTGAGTAAAAAAATCATTATAACTATAAAGGATATAGCATGAAAAAATCTGAAAATAAAAAACCTGAATACAAGCCCGTTTCCTGCTGGGAGCGCTATGGTGCCACGCCGGAAGATCAAAAAGCCCTGATGAAAGTGGCCAAGCGCTATGTGAAGTTTTTATCGCGCTGCAAAACAGAAAGGGAAACCATTGATTATGTGATGGAAGTGTTGGCAGAGCATGGCTTTACAGAAGGCGTGCAAGAAAATACCGCCCTTATGCCCTTTCGCCAAAAAACGCTTTTTGTGGCCAAGCGCGGTTCTCTGCCCTTGGATAAAGGTTTGCACCTTATCAGCGCCCATACCGATACCCCACGCCTTGATTTCAAGCAACGCCCCTTTATAGAGCAAGCCGGCGTAGCGCAAGCAAAGACACATTATTATGGCGGCATTCGCAAATATCAGTGGTTAGCTCGCCCCTTAGCTCTGCACGGTGTGGTGGTGCGCGCTGATGGCGCTTGTGTGCATGTTGTCCTTGGTGAAGAGGCCGACGAGCCCGTATTCACCATTGCGGATTTATTGCCACATCTTGCGCAAAATCATGTAAAACAAAGCATTGCTGAAGGTTTTGATGCAGAAAAGCTAAATATAATCTTGGGGCATAAGCCAGTAAACAATGGCGACAAAAAAGAAGAAAAGAAAGCGGAAAAAGACCCAATTAAAGCCCATGTGCTGCAAATTTTACAGGAAAAATACGATATTTGCGAAGAAGACTTCATCTCTGCTGAATTGCAAGCTGTGCCCGCCGGCCCTGCTCGCTTTGTGGGCTTAGATAAATCCCTCATTGGCGGATTTGGGCATGATGATCGAGTATGTGTTTTTGCTGCTTTAGAAGCTTTTTTAGCCGTGCCCAAGCCCAAGCACACCACAGCGCTTATTCTTTGGGATAAAGAAGAAATAGGCTCCGAAGGTGCCACCGGTGCCAATTCACGCTTTTTACAATATTGCATAGAAGATTGCCGTGAAGCATGGCAAAATAAAGCCAAACTGGGGCATATTATGCTTCAAACCAAAGCCCTTTCTGCCGACGTGGCAGCGGCGCTAGATCCTGATTGGCAAGAGGTGCATGAAAAACAAAATGCCGCCCTGCTGGGTTATGGGCCGTGTTTTTCCAAATTTACCGGTTCTCGAGGTAAAAGCGGCGCCAGCGATGCCGATGCTGAGCTTGTGGCCTATATGCGCGGCCTACTTAATGCCAAGAAAATTCCTTGGCAAATGGCTGAATGCGGCAAGGTAGACCTTGGCGGCGGCGGCACTGTAGCGCTCTTTTTAGCCGCTTACGGCATGCAAGTCATTGATTGCGGCCCTGCCGTACTTGGCATGCACAGCCCCTTTGAACTGATTTCCTGCGCAGACCTATACGCCACCATTGATGCGTATACAGCCTTTTTAGCGCATGAATAAACCGTAAATAAATCTGGTATTTTCATAAGAAAAGGCGCTCTTCCTAAGGAAAAGCGCCTTTTCTATTGCTGTAAAAAATTCTAAGAATCTTTTTTAGCCACTAAATTTTCATTATGTTCTTTCAAAAGCTCTTCAGCTGCTTCTTTCTCTTCGGGGCCAAGTTCCGTAACGCGACGCGTACCTATATAATATTTTGAAAAGTAAGAAGTATCCATATCGCTGATGCGAATATCTTTATTGCGCCGTGGGCTGTGGATAAATTTATTTTCTCCCACATAAATACCCGTGTGATACACTCTTCCGCGGCGAAAGGCTACAATATCGCCCACTTGAATATCATCTTTACTTTTAACGGCATTCCCGGCACGAGCCTGATCTTTAGCTTTACGCGGTAATTTTACCCCGGCATGGTTGTAAACCCATTGCACAAAACCAGAACAATCAAAACCCTTGGGCGTGGTGCCCCCATATTTATACATAACCCCTAACATGCTTTCTGCTTTGGGTATAATAATGGCCTTTTCCATTTCTTCTTTCTCTGCATGTAGTGCCGGTGCTAGCACGTCGGTATTTTGTGAACCGGCTGCGCAACCTAAACTTAAAAGCAAAAGAGAGCAAAGACTCAAACGAATCATGAGGGTAATAGTTTTTTTCATAAGCAGTCAAAATACGCATTCACAAGGCAAGTGTCAAGGTGTGGAGTACTCTATGAGGTTTGGTCATGTTTAGCTTGCCCCATGCGAAGCTTACTACGTCTAGTAGCAAAACAGGCTGTTCAAAAAGGGTTGGATGCAAGGCAAGCGCAGCTTTTTGCGGAGGGAGTGTATAAATAATACTCGACTGGAGCAAAAAGCAAGCTTAACGAAGCAGACA
>CAYJAL010000151.1:0-5168 GCA_964367875.1 uncultured Desulfovibrionaceae bacterium
ACGGCGGCGGCGCTTTCTCCGGTAAGGATCCCTCCAAAGTAGACCGTTCCGGCGCGTATATGGGTCGTTATGTGGCTAAAAACGTTGTAGCTGCCGGCCTTGCTGACCGCTGCGAAGTGCAAATTGCTTACTGCATCGGCGTGGCTGAGCCCGTATCTGTATTGGTTTCTTCCTTGGAAAGCAGCCAGTATACCGACGAGCAATTAACCCAAGCCGTACGCGAAGTATTTGACCTGCGTCCTTACTATATCAGCAAGCGTCTTGATTTGTGCCGTCCTATCTATAAGAAATCTGCTTGTTACGGTCACTTTGGTCGTGAGCTTCCCGAATTCACTTGGGAAAGAACCGACGCTGTGGCAGAATTGCAAGAAGCCATTAAAAAAGTATAGTTTTTAATATAAAGCCTATTGGGGGAGGGGAAAACTTTTTTGTAAAAAAGTTCTTTCCCTCCCCCAAACCGCTTTGCTCTCTATTTACGTAATTGCTCGTTCCTCGCAAACGTAAACGGCTTCGCCGCCCTTCGGGTAGGCCCTCCCTTTTCCAAAAACTTTTCATGGCCGCGAGACCTTGCCCCTTTTTGTTGGCATGTGCGGCAATGTATGCTCAAAAAAGAAACGTCGTAGCAAGTAGTTTTAGCGACAACTCATCAAAAAAAGGGAGGTCATTACCTCCCTTTTTTATATCTAACCCAAAAAAACAATCTCTACTTAGGCATGCCCCAACGTGGGAAGGAAGCATCGCCAGTACCTGTATTAATCTTTTTAGGCGCAGCACCATTGCGCGTGGTTAAGTAAATACCACGCTGACCGCCACGGCTAGAAGTAAAGGCTATGGAATAGCTATCGCCGCAAAAAGCTGGCTGTTCATCACTGCCGGGGCCAAAAGTAATTTGTCTTTCGCTACCGGTCATAAGATCTTGCACAAAAATTCTATGCCCAAAATCCGTCATACGGCTATACACCACAAGGCTGCCATCGGGGGATAAAGAAGCTTCGGTATTATACCCCCCATTAAGGCTTACGCGACGCACTGAGCCAGTGGATAAATCCTTCAAAAAGATTTGCGGCCCGCCCAAACGATTGGACGTAAAGGCCATCTTGGTGCCGGAGCGATCAAAGGTGGGGGATACGTTAATGGAGTCATTTTCCTCTAAGGAGCCGGACTTTTGGAAGGCGCTATTCAAAAGAAAAATGTCGGGATTACGACCATTAGAAAGGCTCACAGCCACTTGATTATTGGGCATATAGGCCGGGCCAATAACGATATTCCCGGGGAAACGAATACGGCGCACAGAACCACCATTTCTATCCCACACGCCAAGACCATGGGAGCGATCATCAATATGAGTAAAGATCACAAAACGGCCATCGGGCGACCAAGATGGGGACATGGATTCGCCTTTTAAACGCGTCACTTGTTGCAAGCCGCGACCAGTGGGGCGCACTGTCCATACATTGGCATTAAGCTTACCTTCCTTTCGTACAAAGGCCAAGGTGGAGCGAAATAAATCGCCGCTGCCAATGAGCACTTCCAATAAGTCGGCGCTAAAGCGATCTGCCACAGAGGTTAAATCAGAAGCTTTTAAATTAGGATATTCCTTACCAAAAAGGCGCTTACCGCTGAGAGTTTCAAAGGCGCGCACTTGCACCGTGGTGTCATTGGGCCAGTAAGAAGTGACCACAATATCAGAGCCGGCCAATTGAAAGCGCTTAAAATCAAGGCTTGGAGGTTCATAGCCGGCCAAGGTGGTGCCACCCAAAACGCTGGAATCGGAAGTTAAAGCCATAAAGGGCAAGATGGACATATTTTCTTGCACCAATTTTTGCAATTGGTCGGCAAGTCCGGTGGCCGGCGTATTGGGGCCTTTAATGGGCTGCGTTAAGGCCAAATTGATAAGGTTTTGCCCTGGGCCATAAATATCTACTTTCACAGCGGCATGTGCCATACCAAGGCTTACAAAAAGCATTAAAGCTAGACATAGCAAGGGGCTTACTACATGTTTTTTCATTATATCCTCCCAATAAAATCTTTATAAAGCAACAGCTTTTGCTGATACTAGGCTAAGGTTTTGGTGTTTCCACCATAAAGATAAGATACAATTCTTGCGGCTTCCTTGAAGGATGCGGCGGTAATTGCGTAATTTTTTTACTGGCTGTCACCAAGGCTTCGTCCAAGGCTGTATTATAGCTGGTGCTGGAAAGCTCCACCTTTTGCACCTTGCCGGAACCGGTAATTTGCATAATCACAGCAGCAGACACAATGCCGGGCTTTAATTGCGCAGGAAAGACCACCAAGGGGCGAATTTGACGTATGACTTTTTCCACATAGTAGTCATTATCATCCATAATCTGGCCTTTACGATTTTCTTGAATAAAGGGCTCTTTGCCCACCGTATATGCAGGCGCATAGGCCAAAACGTCTGCAAGGTCGTCTGGTTTTTCTTTCTGGTCTAGTTCAAGTTCTGACTCTTCACTGTCGCCGCTTTCTGCACTTACCTCTTCTTCCTGTGCAGGATTTAAAGTAATAACAAAATCATCTTTTGTTGCAGCAGTACCCTTTTCAACATCTTTTTCCTGTTCAGGTGTTATCTGCTCTTCTGATGTATCATCAGATTTTGGCAACTTTGCCCCCACAAGCTCTCCCAAAGGGGCAAGGCCGGCCGGCGTAGTGCGCGGACGTGAATAGTCTATACCTGCATGTACCATGGAAGCCTGTTCGGCAGCTCTTTTCTTGGCATCTTGCGCTGCCTTTTGGGCGCTAGTCTTGGTTTTAGAGGAATTTTGCTCTGCTACAGGCTTTTGCGCTTCTTCTATAATGCGCTCTTGCTCTTGGCGCACGGCATCTTCATGTATTTCTGGCGTAATTTCGGGCGAAGCTTTTGGTTCAGATTTTGCGGAATCTGTGGAGTCTTGGGGCATTACAGTTTTTTTCTTGCCCGTAGCCACGGCCTTACCTGTCCAAAAAGACATATACACATCCATGGGCAAATTATGCGGCGGCGTCACAAAGGGTGAGGCCTTTTGCGCACTGTCACACACTGCTTTGTCAGCGCGCTTAGAACCGGAAGAACTTAACACCATACATTCTTCCAGCTTGCCTTCACCGCTAATAAGCAAAAGTACACGCGTAGCCTCCTTGGTGCGGCCTTGAGGCGCTGTCCAATATTGTAGGACTTCATCCATCACAAAGGCCGAATATCCGCCCTTGTGGTCGGCAGTGACCATGGACGCGGCCATGGCTGTGGCGTTTATAAAAGGCACAGAAGGCATGGCAAGCATGCCCAGCCCCAAAAGCATAAGACCTATAGCACTGTGTTTACGCATACATACTCTCTTATTGCATCATATCGCGAGTAAAAACTAACAATAATTCATGGTAAGCCGCAGTGGGCGGCGATGGAAACATATTGGCCTCAGCGGTGCGCAATACAGCATTTACGGTGCTAGCATCGTATTGAGCATTGCCGGAGCTTTGATCTAAGGTGGCCGAAAGCACTTGTCCGCGCGAGTTTAGCTTTACGCGCACATGAGATATAAAGTTCACTCTGGTGGCCGATTCAAAATCCCAATTGGGGCGCACGGCCATCATCACTTGACCTATATATACATCATTAAGGCTTCCGCCGCCGGTACCTTCCCCTTGGCCACCACCGCCGCCTTTAAAACCACCGGCATTTTTCTTAGCTTCTGCCAAGGCGCGCGCAATGGGATCTTCCTTGGGCTTGCTCGGTTTTTTGGCTGCGGGCTTTTTAGTATCCGTTTTTTGAGCAGCGGGCTTTTTAGGCGCAGGTTTTTTAGGCTCAGTTTTTTTAGGCTCGGGCTTTTTTTCTACCGGCTTCTTAGGTTCGGGCTTGGGCTCGGGCTTAGGTTCGGGCTTTGCTTCCGGCTTTGGCTCAGGTTTAGGCACTTCCACTTTAGGTTCAGGCTTAGGCTCTGGTTTAGGCTCGGGCTTGGGCTCTGGTTTAGGCAAAGCCGGCTCTACCTTTTTAGGAGGCTCAGGTGTTTTTATTTCTTGAGGAATTTTCGGCGTTTCTTCTGGCACAGAAGGCGCAGGCTCAGGCACAGATGGCGGAGCAATTTCCTTAGAAGGCAAAGAAGGGGCAATCTTTTCTGCCGGAGCACCTGCAGCACCAAGAATAGACGAAGGGGCATTATTGCCGCCAAGATCCCCTTCCACCAAGGAAATAAAGACAGGCGCCTCATCTACCTTAAGATTGGAACCGCTGGGCCATAAAAACATGCCCGCCACAAGCCCCACATGCAGGGTTAGGGAGAGAACTAAGGCAAGAAATGGCATGGCGAACTATTTTTTCCCTTGGGTTTGAGTCTCAGAAGCAGGAGCTTCGGTGCGTGTAGCCACCACACCAAGCTTTTCAATGCCAGCGGCCTTAATATGCCCCATAACATCTACTACTACACCATAAGGCACTTCTTTATCAGCCTGCAAAAAGAGGCCTTTATCTTTAGCTTTTACCAATTCTGTCAGCTTCACGCCAAGATCTTCGGCAGCTACTTGATATTCATCTAAATACAGCGTGCCATCACGGCGCACGGTCAGAATAAGATTTTCCTGCTCGGTGGGCAGTACATCCACATGCTTGGTTTGAGGTAAATCCACCTCAAGGCCTTCACTCATCATGGGCGTTGCCACCATAAAAATAATGAGCACCACCAGCATAACGTCCACAAAGGGCGTTACGTTAATTTCCGATACAAAAGTACCGCTTTTTCCCACATTGGCGCCCATAAGCTATACCTTTGGTCTTTGCGCGTTGATTTCGCGCTGTACACGGTTAAGGAATACACCGGCAAAGGTGGTAAGCATATTTTCTATCTGCCCAAGCTTACCCAAAAAGATATTATAGCCCACCGTGGCAGGCACAGCCACACCAAGGCCAATGGCTGTGGCTACAAGAGCTTCGGAAATACCGGGAGCCACCGTGGCTAAAGAGGCAGATTTTAACATACCGATGGAGTGAAAAGAGTGCATAATGCCCCATACAGTACCAAAGAGCCCAATAAAGGGAGCCGTATTGGCTGTGGTGGCCAAAAGAGCCAATTTACGGTGCATGCGGGTTACCTCTGTGCCGACGCCCAATTGTAAGGAACGATTAACATTATCCACCACAATTTCAGAAGAATTGCCCATTTCTTTGGATTTATTAAATT
>CAYJAL010000152.1:0-5158 GCA_964367875.1 uncultured Desulfovibrionaceae bacterium
TATTGCGTAAGAGCAATGTGGAATTTTTCAGCCGCTCTTTCCGCATGGTAGCCCCTTTTACCCTTGTTATGGCCTTACTTGTGGGCTTAGCCGGTCACCATCAAGGTCAAATGGTGGGCCAATATCAGCCTGCTAAATTGGCAGCCATGGAGGCCTTATGGGAAAGCGGCCCCGAAGCTCCCATGCATGTTTTTGCTTGGCCTAGCGAAGAGCAAGAGAAAAACGTGGTGGAATTTTTCAGCATTCCCGGCATGACTTCTTGGCTTTCCTTTGGGGATACCAAGGCAGAAGTGCAAGGTTTAAGCGCTTTCGCCAAGGAAGATCGTCCTCCCTTGCTTGTGACTTTCTTAAGCTTTAGAACCATGGTGGCCTTGGGCGGTTTATTCATACTCTTGGCAGCGTGGGCCTTTATCCAGCGCAATAAGGGCGTGGCTACACATCCCTTACTTATGCGCGCCTTGGTATGGTGTATCCCCTTACCGTATATAGCCATTATGCTTGGCTGGGCCGTGGCAGAAGTGGGGCGCCAGCCGTGGATTGTATACGGGCTTATGCGCACCTCTGATGCCGTATCGCCTATACCCGGCAGCAATGTGGCCATATCTTTAGTGGCCTTCATAGTGGTGTATTCTATGCTAGGTCTTATTGATATTTACTTACTTCGTAAATACGCCTGTAAAGGCCCCAAACCTGCAAAAGCGTAAGGAGAAAAATTATGCTAGAAACAACATGGTTTGTACTTTGGGGTCTTTTGTGGGCTGTCTACTTTATCTTAGATGGCTTTGACCTTGGCCTTGGTACGCTTTTGCCCTTTTTGGGGAAAAATGAACATGAAAAGCGCGTGATACTTAATGCCGCAGGCCCTTTCTGGGATGGCAATGAAGTATGGCTTATTACGGCCGGCGGTGTGACCTTTGCCGCCTTCCCTAAGGCCTATGCTGTTATGTTTAGCGCTTTATATGCGCCGCTGCTTATTATTCTTTTTGCCCTTATTTTCCGTGCGGTGTCCTTTGAATTCCGCAATAAAGAAGATCACCCTTTGTGGTCGGCCTTCTGGGATAAGGTGCACTTTATTTCTAACCTCATTCCTGCTGTGCTCTTTGGTGTGGCCTTTGCTAATCTGTTTATGGGTATTCCCATTGACGGTGACGGCGTTTACCACGGTAATTTGCTGAAGCTCTTAAGCCCCTATGGCATAGCCGGCGGCGTCTTCTTCTTAGTGATGTTCAGCTTGCACGGCTCCTTATGGTTGGCCTTTAAATCAGAAGATGATTTGCAAATCCGCGCTTTGAGCACCGCCATATTCTTGTGGCCGGTTATGCTTATTTTGCTAGTGGTATTCCTTGGCATGACAGCCATGTATACCGATTTGTATGTGAACTATCTGAATAATCCTGCTCTTTTTGCGGTGCCTACTATAGCTCTGGGTGGTCTTATTGGCGTGCGCGTTCTGCTCAATGCCGGTAAAATCATTTTAGCTTGGGCTAGCAGCGGTGTCTTTATCTTGGGCGTAACTTTCTTTGGCGTGCTTGGCATGTTCCCAGGAATTATTATTTCCAATATGGATCCTGCTTTCACGGTAACAGCTTTTAACGCTGCTTCCAGCCCCTTAACGCTCAAAATTATGCTGGGCGTCACCGTGGTGTGTATACCTCTTGTCTTGGCATATCAGGCTTGGATTTACACTATTTTCTCCGGTAAAGTTACCGCTGAAGATTTAGACGACGATCACGCCTATTAGTGAATGCAAAGCCCTGTGTGTTTTAAATGCACAGGGCTTTTTTAAATATCAATTTCTTTACGCATGTACGTAGCCCACCTAAAAAAATTCACATAGTAAAAAGCTTGCTAAAGTATCGTAATTGACTTATTTAGCAAGTAGGGCTTTGCAAACTATGCCCAAGTCTTGTTGCCCCGATAAGGGAACAAGGACGCATTTCCCTAAATATCCTTCGCAAAGCGCATACATACAACAGTACAGTTTTTTGTAGGTCCCCATTTTTTTTAAGAGTTTTCTTTTGTTTGCTTTCAATGAACCATAGTAGAGTTCATTATATAGCCTTAGTAGTCTTATCTATACCCTCGCTTGACCACGGAGGTTTTTATGGTTGCGACAACTCCGATGCAGACCTTCCCCATAGCTGATTTAGCAGCTTTTATGGATAATATGCCATTCCCCGTGGTGTATATGAGTCGAAAACTTGAAATTTTATATTATAATTCCAGCTTTGCAAAATTTATAAATAAGGATGAAAGGGACACTTCTCCTGTCTATATTCACGACTTTATGCCGGAATTCCAGCCCACAGGCTTACATACTGGCAAAACTTTGTGCAAATATATGCAGCAATTGCAGGCTCATGAAAATCATCAAAGCCAATGGACGCTTTTGCAGCTCAGCGGTGAAGAGTTGATTTGCAAGCTGACCCTTGCCCCAGCCAATGCAAGCGAAGATTCGCATTTCTTTTTGTATATTCATCATGAAAAGCCCTGTGAAATGTGTCATAATGAGGCTAATAAAAGCCGCGATTTTATCAATAATACCTTGAGCACCATTCCGCTTATTATGCACATATGGTCACGAGATTTAAAGCTTATTGATTGCAGTAGTGAAGTGACACGCATGTTTGGCGTGGCCAATAAAGAAGAATATAAGAAAAATTATTTAGACTATTCACCGGAATATCAAGTGGATGGTTTTTCCAAAGATCTTTTGCCTGAGTATTTAGAAAAAGCTTTTAACGAAGGTTCTTATACCTATCAATGGTTGCGCCAAAATAGCGCCGGTAAAACATTTCCCACGGAAGAAACTTTATGCAGAGTAAACTTTCAGGGAGAAGATTTTATCTTAGGTTATACCAAGGATATTTCTGCCGTAACGGATAGTATTAAAGATATTATTCATATGGAAGAACGTACCAGAGCCACCCTAGACGCCACCCCCATGGCTATTTTGCTTTGGGATAAGAATTTTAAGCTGCGCGATACCAATATGGAAGCATTGCGCATGTATGATTACGAAGATAAGTACGATTTTTTACAAGAGTTTGAGCAAACATTACCTATTGCGCAGCCCGATGGTAATTTGTCGTCAGATATATTACAAAATGCCTTGGTGGAAGCCTTTGAAAATGGGCAGCATCATATGCCCAAATTCTATTGCCGAGATAAAAATAATCAAGAATTGCCGGTGGAAATGACCACCATTCGTATTATTATTCGCGATGAAACCATGGTTATTGCCTATCTACGTGATTTGCGTGAGATTTTACGCGTGCTCAGCGCCATGGAATTACACGAACAGCGCATTCAAACAGTCTTGGATTTATGCCCCCTTGGTATTAATGTATGGGATAAGCAGTTTAATTTATTAGAATGTAATAAGGCCATTGTGCGGCTGTTTGGTTTCCAAAGCAGAGAAGATTATATGGAAAACAGAAAGCTTATCATGCCGGAAACACAGCCCAATGGTGAAAATTCCCTAGCGATGGCCATTCATAAAATAGAAGAAGCCTTTGCCCTTGGACAAAGCCAGCTAGAAATGCTGACCAAGGATATGCTGGGTAATAGCATACCCATAGATTTTATATTAAAGCGCACTCAGCTGGGTGATCAAGAAGTAGTTATTAGCTATGTACGTGACTTGCGCGAGCTCAAAGCCATGTTGGCAGAAATCCATGCCGTGGAAGAAGATTTACGTTCTGCCAGAGATGTGGCTGTGCGCTCTGCCAGAGCCAAGAGTGAATTTTTGGCCAATATGAGCCATGAAATTCGCACGCCTCTCAATGGCGTCTTGGGTCTTTTACACTTGCTTGGCAATACTTCCCTTGATGGGCATCAGCAAGGTTATGTGGATAAGACTATTTTCTCCGCAGAAAATCTTTTGCGCATTATTAATGATATTTTGGATTTCTCTAAGATTGATGCGGGGAAGCTGGAGATGGAGCATATTCCCTTTGCCTTAGATGATGTGGCCGGCGAGCTTAAAATGCTTTTTGAGCCGCAAGCCAATGCCAAAAAACTTGCCTTAACTTTTAAATATGACGCCTGCACCAAGGCCATGCTTTTGGGCGATCCCTTGCGTATTAAGCAAGTATTCTTCAATCTTATAGGCAATGCCATTAAGTTTACCGAGACCGGTGGCATTCGCATTACTATGACCGGCGTAGAGAAAGAAGCCGGCAAGATGCATTGTCTTTTCTCTGTGCAAGATAGCGGTATAGGCATGAATGAAGATCAGCGTGCACGGCTTTTTTCAGCCTTTATGCAGGCAGATACTTCCGTTACCAGAAAATACGGCGGCACAGGTTTAGGCCTTGTTATTGCGCAGCGCATAGCACGGCTTATGTACGGTGATCTTTGGGTAGAAAGCCAAGAAGGGGAGGGCTCCACTTTTTACTTCTCCGCTATTTTTGACTATGCCAATAATAGCGATGTGGAAGTTTTGGAGGCTACCGCTGGCCTTGATATGCACATGGGCTTGGAAGAAGGCGTGCCTTCACAAGTTGTTGAGCTTAGCCCTGCGGAAAGCGCCGCTTTAGAA
Organism: uncultured Desulfovibrionaceae bacterium; assembly: GCA_964367875.1. Lineage (GTDB taxonomy): Bacteria > Desulfobacterota > Desulfovibrionia > Desulfovibrionales > Desulfovibrionaceae > CAYJAD01. Next base: position 4,544 of record CAYJAL010000152.1, read on the forward strand.
GCTCCAAAGCAAGAAATGTTGCAAAGTGATACGTCATTCCATATTCTTTTGGTGGAAGATAATGAAATTAATCAGCTTATTGCCGAAGAATTGCTCAAAAGCGCAGGGCATACGGTAGATATTGCCAATAATGGCCAAGAAGCTTTAGATTTGCTGGAAGTAAATACCTATAATATAATACTAATGGATATTCAGATGCCTGTGCTTGATGGACTGAGTACGGTAAGTAAAATACGCGAAGATGCGCGCTTGGCGCATATGCCGGTTATTGCCATGTCTGCCCACGCCATGACGGGGGATAGGGAAATTAGCCTGCATCATGGCATGAATGAGCATATTACTAAGCCTATTTCGCCTAATATTTTATACGAGACCGTGAATAGATTTGCTTTACGTTTTGACAAATAACAGGCCGTTGAAAAAGGGCTGTCTGCTTTGTTAAGCTTGCTTTTTGCTCTATTCACTAAGGATTAGCGTAGTTAACTTTTTAAAGAAAGTATAAATGAAGCATTATTTTAAAAATTGCATTGCGGCAAAAACTTACTTTCAAAGATAAGGCCTTGCCGCAATGAAAGTTTTTTGGAAAGGCCGACCCAAAGGGCGCCGAAGGCGTTT
>CAYJAL010000153.1:0-5157 GCA_964367875.1 uncultured Desulfovibrionaceae bacterium
AGCCATATGGCCCAATAATCTTCTTTTTTCCATAAATCTGACCAAGACGATTGGGCATTGTCGACGACAACTTCTGAATTTTGTTGAGCCATACTTCCTCCATTTAGTAAAACATAAACTTGAAGCCTCAATGTGTTCATTAAGGCTCACTCCCAAATATTTATGCACACCTTTGCCTTTTTTAGCAAGTGTTTTTTGGCACAAAGAGGCCGGCATAGCCCACTGTACGCTCGCTTTGCATACTCTTTTCATAGGAAGTTGTATGGCTTACGAGATTGCACTTTTTTGCACCAAGTGTCTTGCATGTATACATCGCCATGATGGCAGGGTAGACCCCGCACATGGAAATTTGTAATTGTTTCACCTTGTTGTAAAGTTTTTCGGGGTCAAGCTCCATAAGGGCTTCCAAAGCCACATTGTCTAGTTCAAGGGTTTTTTCATGGCTGGAAAAATGGTGCATGTCCGAAGAAACCACTAGGGCAATGTCTTCTCCTTGTTTTTGATGTTCATGTATTATGCTGGCCAAGGTGAGGCCGGCTTGTTTCAATTGCTGCATATTTCCTGTACCCACGCAAATGGGCACCATGGTATAGCTGGGTGCCACCGCCTGTAGAAAAGGCAAAAGCACTTCCAAGGAATGCTCTTGTTCATGGGCGGCAGTGTCATGCTCAAAGCCGGCGCCGCTGTGTATAATCTCTGCGGCCAAGGCTTCGTCAATGGGCACATGCCCCAGTGGGTTTTGCCATTGCCCTTTAGCCCATACGGCAAGCCCTGTGGGGGCAGTGCCTCTGCCGGTATGATTGGGGCCAAGCAAAATCAGCTTTTGGGGCATGCGTACGGCGGCAAGGGTTTGCGCTATGACATGACCACAAAAAAAATGTCCTGCATGGGGGAGCAGAACCATATGTATACTTTGCGCGGGAGGCGCAGATTTTTGCTGTGTGGCTTGTGCTAGGCTTTGCTGTACGTATTGTGCTAGGGTCTGGCTATTGCCATCATAAAATGAACCGGCCACATGGGCATTACGTACAAGCATAATTAACACCTCGGTAGAATGTGAAAATATATTACGAAAAAAAACCTTTTTGTACAATAGCTAATTCTATTTTTATGTTGGATATTTTATAGCAAAAAGCCTCCAAGTTGTCTGGCTTGGAGGCTTTTTGTGTTAAAGAAAATCCCTTATTTAGGAAGAAGGCAGATTACTGCTCCCGTCCTCATACTAAGAGATTGTAATTCTATTATCTGCCTGGGTTTATAGGCATATCCTTAGGTGCTTTCACGGTGATAGAGCGTTTAACCACGGCCTTACCCTCGGCCGGTACGTCCAGCGTCCACACAAAGGTATTATCTTCACCCTTCACAGGGGCAGGGCTGTCTGTATAGGTTACAGACATGGCCTTGTCTTGCAACTGGGTTTGCGGTTCTTCTAAAAGCACCTTCACAGCTTTGGCTCGTGTATTATTCACGGTATATGTCCAGCCCCAAGTAAAGACTTGCTCTTTGTTTAAGAGGCCTTCTTGGTCGCTTTTGCGAATATCTTTTTTGCTTTCCACAGTGACCAAGGGGTCTACGCCAAAGAAGAAGGGCATCTTTTCATCTTTTACGGCAAAGATATCTTCACCCACGGGGATACCATCTAAAAGATAGTGCGCTTCGCCCACAGGCAAGAAGGGGAAGGTCATGGCAGGGCTAGCCTTAAGCCACACTTTATTGCTGCCATGGCTGGAAGGTCTGGCTATGCGCTCTAGAGGCGCTTTAATCTGCTCTTCTTGCAAGATAAGGGTGGTATGCCCTTCGGGAATGGTGACATTTTTTTTCAAAGTCCACACAGCTACAGCATTTTGGGCAGAAAAGCCCCCCATGGCATTGCTGCTGCTTTCCACATCCATGCTCATGGCTTTATTCATCATGGGCATATTATAGTTTCTGGCTTGCACGCTTTCAGACTTGCTCACCACCCAAGGACGTACCGAAGGGGGATTTTGCTCATTGCCCTGAGCTGTGCTCAGTTCCACCGTGGTGGCATTCCAATCCAAATCACTATTTTGTTGAATTTCCGCCATAAGGGTGAAATCAATGGTGTCATTATGGCTATGGGCATTGATGCTATACACAGGCTTCCAAAAAGAGCCGTTAAGGGTGTAGGCATAGGCCACGCGTATAACGTCCCCCACTGCCAGCTTGGTATCTATGCCTATGAGCAATTGCTGGCTCAAGGGTATTTCATCTTTAAAGAGCAAGGCTCTGGCATTGGCCACATCTAAGTCACGCTGGGTGCTGTGCATGCGCGTGCCCATCAGGGAAAGGTTAGGCATGGCTTCTTTTAAAGCCGCCGCCGCTTCCTTGGGGGGCAATTTAGCGATGGAATCTACCGTGGCGCTATATTGCGCTTGTAAGGCTGTAAGGGCACCGCCCAAGGAATTGGCCATGGATTCATAGGTAATACGCTGCTTTTCTATGAAGCCTTGAGGTTTATAGGGCATGGCCTTCTCTGTTTGCCAAGCGAGAAGGGTGCCATTGGCATCGGGCAAGCTTAATTGCACAGCGCTGGCTTGTTTAGGTAGGGGCAGTACCACCGCCTTGCCGCCCTGGGATTCCACAATTTTCAAGGCGCTTTGGGCAAAGGCGCGGGTGTTTTGCCTATTGATAACCACCTTATAAGGTACAGCAGGAATACCTAAAAAAGAATCTTGGTCATGGGCAAGGGTGGCTTTAGCTGCTTTTGTATCCAAAGGGGGCGTAGCTGCATGCAATCCCCAAGGATTGAATATGGCAGCCATAAGCCAAAGGCCTAGGCCAAAACGTAATGTATATTTCATCATAAGTCCTTAATTATACAATTTTATGGCCGCTCATCCAATGCGCCACCACACGACCCGGCAAGTTGTGTCCCAGGAAGGGTGTATTATGGCTTTTGGAATGCAGGCTTTCGGGGTTGACGTCCCATGTTTGCTCAGGGTCAAAGAGGAAGAAATCCGCCACATCACCGGGGGCAAAGCCATTATAGGGCAGATTAAAAATCTCTGCAGGGCGTGTGCTCCACAAACGCTGTAAATCCGCAGCCGTGAGAACATTTTCTTGTACCAGTTTCCAGGTGAGAGAAAGCGCCAAATCAAGGCCGGTAATGCCATTAGGGGATTCATCTAGTGGGCAATCCTTTTCATGAATGGCATGGGGGGCATGGTCTGTTACCAGAATATCAATGGTGCCGTCTTTAATGGCGGCGCGTAAAGCTTCTCTATCTTCCGGAGTACGTAAGGGAGGATTCACCTTGGCGGCGGTGCCGTAATTTTCCAGCGCCGTATCATCGAGCCACAAATAATGAGGGCAGGTTTCAGCCGTAATTTTCACGCCGCGTTCCTTGCCCCAGCGTAATAAATCCACCACAGATTTACAAGATACGTGGGCAATATGCAGAGGTAAATTTAAATATTCCGCTAGCAAAATATCACGCGCCACTTGCATGGCCTCGCCCACATGGGGCTGACCCTTAACGCCAATGCGTCCGCTGGTGATGCCTTCATTCATATGCGCACCCTTGGCAAAGGAATAATCTTCGCAATGGTCAATGACTATGAGATTTAAGTCAGAGGCATATTCCATAATGCGGCGCATAAGTTCGGTATTTTCCATGGAGCGCCCATCATTGGAAATGGCCACACAACCGGCTTCTTGCATTTCTGCCAGCGGTGCCATTTGTTTACCTTGCAAGCCCATGGTGGCAGCGCCAATGGGATAGACATAGGGGCCATGGGGGAAGGCTTTTTTGCCTTGCTCTATGATAAAGCGTGTGGTGGAAGAGCTATCATTAACCGGATGCGTATTGGCCATACACATAACAGCGCCAAAGCCCCCATGAGCGGCGGCTTTAAGGCCAGAGGCCACATCTTCTTTATATTCATAGCCCGGCTCACGTAAGTGCACATGGGCATCAATAAAGGAGGGGAAAAGTAATAAGCCCTTGGCATCAAAAACTTCTGCCTCGGCAGGAATGGGTTTGCCATGAGGCATCATGGTGCGAATGCGGCCGTCTTCCACATGAACATCCACGCGGGCGCCTAAATAATCAGCATTTTTAATGCAGAGTAAAGTTGACATGCGTAACTCCTAATCCTTGTTTCTTTGGGCCAGTAAATAGAGTATTGCCATGCGTGTGGCCACACCTGCATTGACTTGATCAAGCACAAGGCTATTGGGCGCATCGGCCACGGCGGCGGAAATTTCCAGCCCGCGATTCATGGGGCCTGGGTGTAATATTTTCACCGTGGGCTTGGCCATATTTACCAATTCGGGAGTAAGGCAATAGCGCCAAGAATATTCAGACAAAGAAGGCAGCAATCCGGCTTCTTGACGTTCCAATTGCAAGCGCAAGCACATGATGGCATCGCAATCTTGTACAGCTTCGCGCACATCTTTATACACTTCCACAGGCCATGTCTCAATGCCGCGGGGCAATAAGGTGCGTGGAGCGCATACGCGAATATTTACGCCAAGTTTGGTGAGTAAATGAATATTGGAGCGAGCCACGCGGCTATGCGCCACGTCGCCCAAAATAAGTAAGGTCTTCCCTGCAAAATCATCACCCCAAGTAGAACGTAAGGAATAACAATCCAGCAAAGCTTGGGTAGGGTGGGCATGCCAGCCATCGCCTGCATTGACTATGCCGCAAGGCAGCATTTCGCCAAGGTATTGCGCTGCGCCGCTGCTAGAGTGGCGAATAACAATAACATCGGGATCCATGGCTTGTAAGGTTAAGCCCGTATCTTTAAGGCTTTCCCCTTTCTTAATGCTAGATCCGCTTTTGCCAAGGGCGTGCGTATCGGCCGAAAGGCGCTTGCCAGCTATGTCAAAAGAGGTCTTAGTACGTGTGCTGTCTTCTGAGAAAAAGAGAATAATGCTTTTTCCCTTAAGTGTAGGCACTTTCTTCACAGGCCTTTTGTTCACATCTTGAAAATTGGCCGCCAGTTCCATAACGTGATGCACATCTTTGATGGAAAGCTGCGTCACATCCAGCAAATCTTTGTGTTGCCACTGATAGTTTTGTTCGTTCATAAGTATATCGCTTGTTAGGGTTATAGTATACTTGTTTAATTTTATTTCTTTTTTTTGTTTTTTTGTGGGGGAGGGAAACCTTTTGTGAACAAAAGGTTCTCC
>CAYJAL010000154.1:0-5142 GCA_964367875.1 uncultured Desulfovibrionaceae bacterium
AAAAAGCCAAAAATATTGTGCGCGCTGAAATGAATAAAGCCGGCGCTCAAGAGCTTTTATTGCCAGCTGCCCAGCCTGCAGACTTATGGCAAGAAACAGGCCGCTGGGAATTTTACGGCAAGGAACTTTTACGCTTTAAAGATCGACATGAGCGTGATTATTGCTTAGGGCCCACTCACGAAGAAATCATCACCGACCTTGTACGCGGTGAAGTACGCTCTTATCGCCAATTGCCCATGAATTTGTATCAAATTCAAACCAAGTTCCGCGATGAAATTCGCCCTCGTTTTGGTCTTTTGCGCGGACGTGAATTTGTTATGAAAGATGCTTATTCCTTTGATGCCACCGACGAAGGCGCCGATATTAGTTATAAAAATATGTATGAGGCCTATCAGAATACTTTTTCGCGAATGGCCTTAAAGTTTCGCGCTGTGGAGGCCGACACCGGCTCCATTGGTGGTAATTTTTCTCATGAATTCATGGTATTAGCCGACACCGGCGAAGATACCATTGCCGCTTGTACAGCTTGCGAATACGCCTCTAACGTAGAGCGCGCCGCTGTGCTCTGGCAAGGCCAAGTGTGCACGGATTCTTGCGCTGCCTTTGAAGAAGTGTCCACACCCAATGCACATACAGTGGAAGAAGTGTGCGCATTTATGAAAATTGACCCCAAAACGCTTATTAAGACCTTGCTCTTTAGCGTGGACGGGCAAGCTGTGGCAGTGCTGGTGCGCGGTGATCATAGCGTCAATGATATTAAGCTGAAAAACTTCCTCAATGCCACCGTGGTGGAAATGGCTAGCCCTGAGCAAGTAGAAGCTTGGACCAAAGCCAAAGTTGGCTATGCCGGCCCTGTAGGCTTGGATGCCAGCATTAAGATTTATGCCGATGCAGTATTGCAAGGCGCCACCGATTGGGTATGCGGAGCCAATAAAGGCGATACGCATTTACAACATGTAAGCCTTAGCCGTGATTGCACCATTGAAGCCTATACAGATTTACGCGAAATCTTAGCTTCTGACCCTTGCCCCAAATGCGGCGGCGCTTTAGAGTTGCCCAAGGGCATAGAAGTGGGGCATATCTTTAAGCTTGGCACCAAATACAGCGAAGCCATGAAGGCCACCTTCCTTGACAGCAATGGTAAGGAACAAGTGATGATTATGGGCTGTTATGGTATTGGCGTTTCGCGCGTGGTGGCCGCTTGTATTGAGCAAAACCACGATGAGAATGGTATAGTGTTTCCGCCGCCATTGGCTCCTTTTGATGTGCATATGCTTAACCTTGATACAAAGAGTGAAGATGTCTGTGCGGCTTTGGAAAAAGTTCAAGTATCCCTTGAAGCTTTAGGTCTTGAGGTCTTGGTGGACGATAGAGAAGAGCGCCCAGGTGTGAAGTTTAAGGATGCGGATTTACTCGGTATGCCCATGCAACTTTGCCTTGGTGGCAAAAGCCTTGCTCGCGGTGTACTAGAAGCTAAAGATCGTCGTACCGGTGAAAAAGTAGAGCTGAACCTTGAGCATTTTGCGGCGGAATTTACCGCTTGGCAAGCTAAGGTTTTAGCAGGCTGGGGATTATAAGCCTTGAGCTCCATTTTCACTGTTCGTGAGCTTACAGCTTCCATTAAAGGAAGTTTGGAAAAAAACTTTCCCTTTGTTTGGGTTAAGGGCGAGGTCACCAACCTTGCCCGCCCAAGCTCGGGGCATATCTATTTTTCCCTCAAGGACAGTGAAGCTATGCTGCATTGTGTGTGGTTTAAAAATGCCCAACGCAGTGAAGAAAAATTTGATCCGCTCACAGGGGAAGTTTTTGAAGATGGTCCAAGGCCTTCCTTGGCCATGAGCTTAGAAAATGGGCAAGAAATCCTTTGTGCCGGGCATATTTCTGTCTATGGGCCGCGAGGCTCGTATCAACTTACCATAGCCTTGGTGCAAAAAGATGGGCAAGGGGCATTGCATGCGGCTTTTGAAGCCTTAAAAGCAAAGCTTATGGCCAAGGGCTATTTTGCCTCTGAGCGTAAGAAGGCTTTGCCCTATGATCCCAAACAAGTGGCTGTGATAACTTCGCCGCAAGGGGCAGCCATATACGACTTTTTGCGCATTGCCCAAGGGGCAGGTACCGGTAGTGAGATTCGTATTTACCCTGTGCCGGTGCAAGGGGAGGGCGCAGCCCCTGCCATCGTGCAGGCCATACAACAGGTAGAGCGTGAAGGCAAAGCACAAATTATAGTGCTTATTCGCGGCGGCGGTTCTTTAGAAGATTTATGGGCTTTTAATGAAGAAATGGTGGCTGATGCCATCTATGCTTGCTCCCTTCCTGTGCTGGCAGGTATTGGCCATGAAGTGGATGTTTCCATGGCCGATATGACGGCTGATATGCGTGCGGCAACTCCCACCCATGCGGCGCAGCTTTTATGGCCAAGCCGTCATGAGCTTATGCAAAGGCTAGATGGTCTTGACTGGGCTGTACAAGAAGCCGGACAAGGGCTATTACGACGCCATGAGCTGGCTTTACAGCATAAGGAACAGGCCTTGACATGGCTTTCCCCCATGCAGTCTTGGCAAAGAAAAGAAGAATTTTTACAGCATTGTGTGCAGCGTTTACAGCATTGTATGCAGCAAGGTTTGGGGCAAAAAGAAAGACAGCTGGAGCGCGCAAGGCAGGATTTACCGCAAAGTGTGAGCCATCTTGAACCGCTAGCCATGACTTTGGAAACGGCCTCTTTGCGTTTACAGCATGCCGCACAGCGCCTTGTGGCAGAACACGAAAAGCGCTTAAGCCCCCTTGAGCAAACTTTGCCAAGTCTTATGCAGCATAAGGAAGGTGCATGGAATCATGCTTTGCATATGTTGCAATTACAATTGGAAAGCTTGAGCCCCCTTGCTCCTTTGCAGCGCGGATATGCCCTTATGCAAGACGCCAAGGGGCATGTATTACGCTCTGTTACGCATGTACAGCAAGGGCAAGAAGTGCATATGCAGTTGGCAGATGGGCGCATAGCAGCCACAGTGAAAGATATTCAAAGTACGCGTCACACGCAGTAAAAGCTTCGCGCGCTTCATACACAAGCGCAAGACGAGGAAAATTAGGAAGAAAAAGGTATATTATGAAAGCAAAAGCCCTTCCCAAAACTTTTGAAGCGCGTATGGAGCGCTTGCAACATATTATTTCCGTCATGGAAAAAGGCGAAGCCCCTTTAGAAGAAAGCGTGGCTTTATATAAAGAAGGTATGACCTTAAGCGCTGCTTGTCGCACACAATTGGAAAAAGCAAGGCATGATATTCGCCTTTGTACAGAAAAGGGTGAAGAAGCCTTTAATACCGATGAATTAGGAGAAGATGATGAGTAATATGCCCCTGATGGATAGCCAAAGACTTAAAGCTGTACTTAAAGAAAAAGGCGCTTTGGTGGAGAATTGGCTTGCACATTGTCTCAAAGCTTCTGCCATGAACAATTGCCAAGGTCATGCCACGCCTCCTTTTTTGCCCACATCTTTGCGTGAGGCCATGGAATATAGCCTTATGGCCGGAGGCAAGCGTTTGCGCCCTGTGCTGTGTTTAACCACAGCCAAGCTTTGCGGCCTTGAAGAAAGTAAAATATTGCCCTTTGCCTGCGCCATAGAGCTTATTCACACTTATTCGCTTATTCATGACGATTTACCCGCCATGGATGATGATGATTTACGCCGCGGAAAGCCTTCTAATCATAAGCAATTTGGTGAAGCTATGGCCATTTTGGCCGGCGATGCTTTGCTTACCGATGCCTTTGTATTTATGACATCGGTTTCTTCTTGTTGTTCTACCGGTACCGTTGCCGCAGAAAATACTTTACGCGCCTTGGCGTATTTGGGACGCGCCGCCGGCTCGCACGGCATGGTGGGCGGACAAGTGCTGGATATGAAGTATACAGGCGAAAAAGATATTTCCCTTGAAAAATTGCGTACCATGCATGCCATGAAAACCGGCGCGCTCATTCAAGCTTCTTGCGTATGCGGCGCTCTTTTGGCCGGCGCTTCGCTGGAAGTGGTGCAAGCCTTAGAAAGCTATGGCGCTGCCCTGGGCACAGCTTTTCAGATTGCCGACGATATTTTAGATGTAACTGCCGATACCGCCACCCTTGGTAAGCCTGCAGGATCTGATACTGAAATGGGGAAAAATACCTATCCTTCCTTGGTGGGGCTTGAACAAAGTCGTGTGCTGGCTGAAGAGCAAAAACAAAAGGCTTTGCAAAGTCTTGACCATGCTCAACATTTTGCCCAAGATGGTAGCGGAGAAGAAGCGGCCTTTTTACGCGGTCTTGCATCGTATGTGGTAGAACGTTCTTCTTAACAGGCTGCCTCAAAAGTGCACATTGCATCGTCAGACGTGTTTTTTACTCCAGTTACGTATGTTTTATACGCGCCTTCCGTAAAAAACTTTGTCTTCCTCGCACTTTACACTTTTTGAACAGCCTGTGGTAAAGGCATAAAATTACCTTTTTGTCATTAATTTTTAACATATGCACTGTTTTTAACAGACCGCTCACAGATAGTTATTCATTAAAGTTACCCATATAGGGGAATGGTATGTCAGATATAGAAAATCCAGCAAAGGTCACCCTTTCGCACTTACAAAATTTAAGCAAGCCCACAGATTTGCAGCAAATGGACATGCAGGCTCTTGCAGAGCTTGGCACAGAAGTGCGCCAGCGTATCATAGAAGTGGTTGCCAAAAATGGCGGTCACTTGGCCCCTTCCTTGGGCGTGGTGGAGCTTACCCTTGCCTTGTTGCATTCTTTTGATGCCGATAAAGACAAAGTGATTTGGGATGTGGGCCATCAAAGCTATGCGTGGAAATTGCTCACAGGGCGCGCCGATAATTTTGATACTTTGCGCACCATGGGGGGCATTTCTGGCTTTCCCAAGGTAAGCGAAAGCCCTTACGATCATTTTGGCGTAGGGCACGCTTCTACATCCATTTCTGCTGGTCTTGGCATGGCCATGGCACGTGACCTCAAAGACGAAGATCACCGCATTGTCACCATTATTGGTGATGGTTCCCTTACAGGTGGACAAGCTCTTGAGGGATTAAACCTTGCCGGACATATGGGACGACGCTTTATTGTGATTTTAAATGACAATGAAATGTCCATTTCTCCCAATGTGGG
>CAYJAL010000155.1:0-5026 GCA_964367875.1 uncultured Desulfovibrionaceae bacterium
TTCAAAAAGGTTTTTCCCTCCCCCACAAAAAATTAAAGATTTACACAATAGATCTTAATACATGATAGGCTACAGTGGCTACAGCGTAGGCGAAGAGGGTATTCCCTACGATGGAGAACACGGCCCATTTCCAGGATCCGGCTTCGCGCATAAGTACGGCAATGGCCACAAAGCAGGGGGCATAGAGCAGGACGAAGAGCATGAAGGCTACGGCTAGGGGCATATTCCAATTGGGGTCAGCTTGGAGGCGCTCGCTCAGGCTGGTGGCGTCTTCTGGGTCTATTTCCCCAAGGGAGTAGGCTGTGCCTAGGGTGGAAACTACCACTTCTTTGGCGGCTATACCGGCAAGTAAGGCGATATTCATGCGCCAGTCGAAGTTTAGGGGCGCCATGACGGGCTCAAGGGCTACGCCAATGCGGCCGGCCACGGAGTTTACCAGGGCTGCTTCGGCTTGTTCTGCATCTACGGTGAGCAGGGCAGCATCGCGGGCTTCGCCTTGGGCTATGGTTTGCTCAATGGTAGCGCGTTTGTCATCAAAGGGCTTGATTTGGTCAACATTGAGTTCTGGGAAGGTCATGGAAGCCCAGACCACGATGGATACGGCTAAGATAACGGTACCGGCCTTTTTTATGTACATCCAGGTGCGTTCCCAGGCGTGAATGAGTACGCCGCGTAGGGTGGGCATGCGGTAGGGGGGGATTTCCAGTACAAAGGGGGTCGCGTCGCTTTTTAAGATGGTTTTGCGTAATATGAGCGAAACTATGAGAGCAGCGGCCCAACCGGTGAGGGTGAGGGCAAAGAGCACGTAGGTTTGCTGTGCTTCGGGGAAGAAGGCAGCTACCAGCAAGAGGAATACAGGCACCTTGGCACCGCAAGACATGAAGGGCGCGGTGAGAATGGTGGCTAAGCGCTCTTGGGGGTTACGCAGGGTGCGAGCTGCCATGATGCCGGGGATGGCGCAACCGCCGGATATGCCGCCGGAAACGATGAAGGGCATAACGGAGCAACCTTGCAGACCAAATATGCGGAAGATGCGATCTAAGAGGTGGGCTACACGAGCCATGTAGCCGGAGTCTTCTAAAACGGCAATGATGATAAAGAGGAAGAAGATGAGCGGGGTAAAGCCCATAACGCCGCCTACACCGTCAATGATGCCGGAAACGATGAGGGATTGCAGTAGCCCTTCGGGGATAAGGGCAGAGGCTGTTTCATTGAGCCAGCCAAAAAGTTCTTCTACCCAGCCTTGGGGATAGGCGCCAAGGTTTAAGGTGAACCAGTAAGTGAACCACAGTACCCCAAGCATGAAGAGGGGGCCGAATAAACGATTAAGCAAAAGAGTGTCAATGGCCGCAGTCATGGGGCTACGGGCATGATAATCTGCGGTACGGGTTACGGCTGTGGAAACCAAAGCGTGAATGAAGCCATAACGATAGTCGGCTAAGATACCTTCTGGTGTCGTGTCTAGGGTCTTACGTAAATGATCAGCCAGTTTTTTTACATCATTTTCTAATTGTGCGCAAAAAATAGTATTGGCCACGTGGCCTTCTTCCATGATGGCGCTATCGCCTTCAATGAACTTAAGGGCCACCCAGCGAGCCGGGTATTTGCTGAGGAATTTTTGAGCTTCAATGCGCTTGGTCATTTCTTCTAAGAGCGGATCCACGTCTGGACCATAGGAAAGCAAAACTTTAGAAGGCGTATTTACGGTGATGACATGGCGTAAAAGCTCTGGAACGCCTTTACCGGAACGCCCCACACAAGAAACCACGGGTAGGTCGAGGCCTTCAGAGAGGCGATCTATATCGATGCGTAAGCCATTGGCTTCGGCTTCGTCCATCATATTAAGAGCCACCACCATGGGAATTTGCAATTCCATAAGCTGTATAGCAAGGTACAGATTGCGCTCCAGTGCATTGGCATTCACTACATCAATGGCCAGTTGTGGGCGTTCATCATTGAGCACTTGTCGCACCACCATTTCTTCTTCACTGAAGGCAGAAAGGGAGTATGTACCTGGCAAGTCTACTAAAGAAACGTCTTGTGAACCTACGGTGAAGGTGAGGGTATGTTTTTCCACGGTGATACCTGGGTAGTTGCCTACTTGACGATGAGCACCGGTGATGGAATTAAAAAGCGTGGTTTTTCCGCTATTGGGATTACCGAGAAGAGCAATATGAATAGGTGGCATGATATCTCCTAATGTCTTTAGGCTTTTTCAACAAAAATTTTGGCAGCTTCTTCACAACGCAGTGAAATTTCGTACCCGTCGAGGGAGACAACAATGGGGCAGCCCAAGGGCGCTCTATTGGTTACCTTGAGCTGCATTCCGGTAGATAAACCCATATCACGCAGGCGACGTCCTAAAAGACCTTCAGCTTTGATGCTGCAAATACGAGCGTTTTCTCCCACCGCAAGGCTTAAGATGCTGGCACAAGTGGAACCTTGGCAGCAAGGGGATATTGTATCAGACATATATCTCTCCTAAAAATGTGATATAAAATGGAAGTAAAGAAATTTTACTACAGAATTGCATTTTAGATATATAATTTGAAAATCATTGTCAAGGAAAAGTAAAAAATAGCTTAAATCACTTGAGAGTTGAGAAGCTTTGGTATAGCATAAAATCAATGAGATTAAGATGGTGATTTGGAATGAAGAAAATGCTTTTTTATTGTTCGGGGAATTCTGCTCGTAGCCAAATGGGAGAAGGTCTTGCGCGGAAATATTTTGGCGAGCGCATGCAAATTTTTTCTGCCGGTGCCAAGGCTCAAGGGCTTAACCCTTACGCTGTGCAGGCCATGCAAATTTTAGATGTAGATATATCTGAACAGCCTTCTACTAAGGTGCAGGATTTGGCGCTTATGCGCTTTGATTATGTGCTCACGCTTTGTGAGGCGGCTCCTGCCACTAGGCCTTTTTTCCATGGGGCAAAGCTTATTCATTATGCCCTTAAAGATCCTCAAGTTATGGCTAGGCAGCTAAAAGATGAGGCGGAAAAATTGCGTTGCTTTGTGCAAACAGCCTGCGAAATAGAAAATTTTATTAAGGCTTTGCCTGTATTGTATCCTGACGTCTTTGGTGAAAATTAATTTTTTAGGTATATGACAGCATAATAAAAAAGCCTTTTTTTCCGACGGTGAACCCATCAGAAAAAAAGGCTTTTGTTTCTCGCAAGCGAGAAAGAGAAATTATGCTTCGATTTTGTTTACTGCCATGGCAAGACGAGAAATCTTACGAGCAGAGGTCTTCCAGTGCATAGCGCCCTTGGTGGAAGCTTTGTCAAGCATGGAAGTTGCGAGCACAAGGGCTTCGGAAGCAGCGGCTTTATCGCCAGCAAGTACGGCGGTGCGTACTTTTTTAATCACATTTTTCACACGGGTACGAGCAGCACGGTTGCGCTCGGCGCGTACAAGGCTTTGCTTGTGACGCTTAATGGCAGACTTATGGTTAGCCACGTTATCCTCCAGAGTTTATTTGAAATATCTTTTCTCAGATACCACATCTGAGTTTTTCCTAGATGAATTTCACCACAACGAACACGGACGTATAGCCTCTTAGGGGCTGCTTGTCAATATTTATCCCTCGTATTTTAAATTTTTCTACGCTCAAGAGGGGGAGCGCGGAAAAATTACTATACTTTATACGAAAAATATGTTCTGATATTTGTTTAGAGAGCCCTACTCATTGAGCAAATATACACAGCATAGGGCAAAAGACTTTGTGAGGAAATAATGTCCAAAGAACAAAAAAATATATTGGAGCCGGAAGAGCACCGTACGCACTTTGAAGGCCTTGGTAACCAATGGGCAGTGCTGGTGGGAAATCCCAAAGCGCTTATGCCGCAAATTGTGGGTACCATTATACATTCCGGTGGTACACGTTCTTGTTGGCAGCGCAAAGATGCTGCCAAAGAAACAGTGCTTATGGCTTGGCCACAAGATCAACCCGTGCGCGCTGCTGCTATTATGCAGGGCGAGCCAGAGGGTGATTTAAAGCCTGTAACCTCCATGCCCTTTTTAGAAGGCTTTCCTAACACCTTAGAGGTAGACTCTGCCGTGGTGTGGAAGTCCGGTGTGGAAGCCAATGTGAGTGCGTGTATTTTAGAGGGCAAGAAGCCTTTATGGTTTTATGATCCCTTGTATTTTCGCGATAAGGAAGACTTAACACCCGGTGTAAGCCACACTTTTTTGATTGCAGGCTTAGCTTTTGGCGTGCGTAAAGCTCTTATTGATGAGATGACCATTACTCAAGGCCCTGCTTATGAAGCTCATGCTGCCAAGTGGCTTATGGATAATCCTGATAAAGGGCGCCTTGATGTGCCAGCGCTTAAAATCAATCTTGCCGGTAAGCAGGTTGTGATGCCTGGTCGCCATTATTGTGAATATGAAGTGCGCAGCACCATTTTAGAAATACAAGAGTGCATGCTTGATAAGCTAGAAATTACCATGTTACGTTTGGATTTCCCCATGCCTGATCGTGAGCCTTTGCGTATTATGCTCTACGTGCCTAAGACCTTGCTTAAGGATTATGAGCCGCAAGTGGGGGATGATATTGATGCGTACTTGTGGTTGCAGGGGCGCGTTCTGGATTATGATCCTACGGAAGATTTGCCTGCCTCAAACACAGCTCAATAACAAGCTGTTGAAAAAGGATTGTTTGCTTCGTTAAGCTTGCTTTTTGCTCCAGTCGAGTATGTCTCTATACACTCCTTGCGCAAAAAGCTTCGCTTGCCTCGCATTCAACCCTTTTTGAACAGCTTGTAAAAAAGTAAGAAGAACGTTATTATAGTTCGGTAGTAAAATAACGACTCTGTTTGTAACTAAAAATAGACCAAAAGACTTCATGTTGTCATTGAGAATATTCTCGGCGCATGAAGTCTTTTTTTTGCTTTAAAAACAAAAAAATCCCCATGCGGGGATACGTCTTATTCAACGATGGCACATGGCCGCCATGAAAAATTTTTGAGGGGGAGCCTGCCCGAAGGGTGCGAAGCATAGCCGTTGGCGCTTTAGCGCCTTACGGATAC
>CAYJAL010000156.1:0-4977 GCA_964367875.1 uncultured Desulfovibrionaceae bacterium
GGAAAAACCTTTTTTTCAAAAAAGGTTTTCCCCCAGTAGACTTTGTCAGCAGTCTGAGACCTCAGCATCTATATGATGCTGAGGTCTTTATATTTAAAGCGTGTTTTAAGGGAAAAAAAAGAGAAAAAAACTATCGAATACGCAAAGCTTCTTGAATAACATTTATATCTTGAGCTTGAGATTCCACACCTAGCTCAGCATGGCCACCATGGCACAGCAGGCTGCCTTCTTTAAGCTCTACGAGGCCGGCACTGAGCACTTTACCATAGGGAAGCTGTTCGCGCATATCGGCATGATCTACGCGACGCGGAAAAATAAAAGGCACAGGCTGTCCGGAAAAGTCTTCCATAATTAAGTATTTCATATACACCTCGCTCAGTTAAGAGATTATTGTTTTTTGCGGTTCCGTAAGTATTGACGTACGGCTCTATTATGCTCTTGTAATGTTTTGGAAAAAGCGTGTTCTCCGCCATCGGTAATGGCTACAAAATACAAATATTTATGCTTTTCCGGAGTAATGGCAGCGCGCATGGCAGCCACACCGGGCGAGCAAATGGGGCCTGGGGGAAGGCCGCCATGCTTATAGGTATTATATATATTTTTGGCATCATCCAAGTGCTTGCGACGTAAATTACCTTCAAAGCTTGGGCCAAGACCGTAAATAATGGTGGGGTCTGCTTGCAAAAGCATTTTAATACGCAAACGATTGCTATACACCCCTGCCACACGGGCTCTTTCGGCGCCAACGCCTGTTTCTTTTTCTACAATGGAAGCAAGAATCACCAATTCACGTAATTTTTCTGTGCTAGGTTTCTTTTTATCCGGCCAATAAGGAGCCATTTTTGCCCAAAAGGTATCCACAAGGCGCCCTGCTATGGCACGGGCAGAGGCTTTATTGGGCACATCTTCTTTGGCTATAAGATAGGTATCCGGCATAAGAAAGCCTTCGGCATTTTTAAAAGGAATACCATAATGGCGTAAAAATTCTGGGTCGCTGATAACTGCGGCAAAATCTTCAAAGCGCACAAAACCCTGCTCTTCTAAAAGCTTGCCTGTTTGCCACCATGTAAGCCCTTCGCGCAGGGTAATGCGATGCAATATGGCCTTACCGAGCATAAGCTCTTGTAGCACTTGCTCCGGAAGCATATCTGTGCGCAATTTAAAGCGCCCGGCTTGCAGCTTATGATCGAGCTTTTTATAACGCGCTAGAATGCGAAATTTAAGACTATCGCTGATAAGGCCTTTTTCTTGGAGATTTTTAGCCACTTGCTGAAAGGAAGTTCCGGGCAAAACATCAAACATAATGTCTTGTCCGCTAAATTGCCCACTAGCTTGCATAGGCGTTTCCAAAAAGCTTTTAGCCTGCCAAAAGGCAAACCCCACAGCCCCAAAAGCCAAAAGAAGAAGGACAGTAAAAATACGTAACAGAATTTTCATACTTTTCTCTGCTCCTTTTGCGCCGGTGTTTCAGCTAAAAAAGATTGTAAAATACGCACAGCCGCTTGCTGATCGAGTACATCTTTATGTTTTCTACCGCGTAATTGACTTTCCCACAAGTCGCTTTTAGCTTCTTCCGAGGAGAGATATTCCGGCATAAGATAGATATCTAAAGGGCAACGCCTTTGCAAACGCGCCACAAAATTACGTACTTGCCTTGTGGTAAGGCTTTCGCTGCCATCATCTAATAGAGGTAGCCCCACCACCAAGGCCTGGGGGCTTTCTTCGCCAATGCAGGCAAGAAGCTTTTCAAAAAAAGCTGTTTTAGGGCTTTGCGGTGGGCTATGAATGGTACAACGGGGAAAGGCCATATGCCCTCCCCCGTCTGTCACGGCTATACCAGTGCGCACCAAGCCGTAATCAATGCACAAATATTTCAAAATACGGTTTTCCGTTTATATACCCATTTTTTCACGCACAATGGTCATGGTTTCTTCCGCGGCCAAACGTGCTTTTTCATTGCCATTTTCAATAACTTCTTCCACAAGGTCAGGGTTATTATCAAGGAAAACGCGTCTTCTTTGTAAGGGTTCAAGGAAGATTTCAAGATTGCTTAAAAAAATCTTCTTACAATCTACACAACCAAGGCTGGCATTTTGACAACCTTCACAAATTTCTGCTTGTTGTTCCTTGCTGGCAAGCAGTTCATGATACGGGTATAAATTACATACCTTAGGATCACCGGCATCACTTTTGCGAACACGCGAAGGATCGGTAAACATCTTTTGCACTTTAGGACGAATATCATCCATAGTATCGCGCAAGAAAATGCCATTATTATAACTTTTGGACATTTTACGCCCATCAAGACCGGGGCATTTAGCCGCAGGGGTAAGCTTTGCTTCCACATCCACAAAGGTTTCCCCGTAAAGATGGTTAAAGCGACGCGCAATTTCTCTGGTCATTTCAAGGTGAGGCAATTGATCTTGCCCTACGGGCACAAGCTTTGGCCTATACATCAAAATATCGGCGCTCATAAGCACAGGGTAACATAAAAAGCCCGCATTGCTTAAATCTTTATTGGTGATTTCTTGTTGCTGCTCCTTATAGGTAGGACAGCGCTCAAGCCAAGAAACAGGCGTAATCATAGAAAAGAGTAAAGACAACTCTGCATGAGCTTTTACGGCAGATTGATTAAAAATAACGCATTTGTGGGCTTCGATACCGGAAGCAAGCCAATCTTTCACCATTTCAAAAGAGTTTTGCTTAATGGCCTTGGGATTAGCAAATTCACTGGTGAGCGCATGCCAATCAGCCACAAAGAAATAGGCTTGGGTTTGCTCTTGAAGCTCTACCCAATTTTTTAATACACCAAAATAGTGACCAAGGTGTAAAGGGCCTGTGGGGCGCATGCCAGAAACAGTACGTAAAGGTTGCGTTGTCATACTTTCTCCATCAATCTTTTATTTTAAACCAAAAGTTGTAAGCAAAATATCATTGGTAGCCGACACAAGGGGGCCTAAAATAAAGCCTAAAGCCCCAGTAGCTAGCAAAACAAGTAGAATAATAAAGCCGTACTTTCCCGCGCTCATATACTTCCAAGCTACGGAAGGCGACAAGAAAAAAGCCACCACCTTGCTACCATCAAGGGGCGGTATGGGCAAAAGATTCAGCCAGCAAAGACCAGCATTGATAACAATACCCGTTTGCAGCATAAGTATAAAGAAAATATAGGTGGCACTCTCTTTCCACTGTACAAAGGGAAAAAATTCCACAAGGGCGCGTAAAACCAGCGCAAAAATAAAGGCCAAGGAAAGATTGGTCAAAGGGCCTGCCAAAGACACCAGCATCATATCTTTTTGTGGGTCTTTAAAATAACGTGGATTCACCGGTACAGGCTTTGCCCAGCCAAAAACAAAGGCTCCGGAAAGACTTGTCATAACAAAAACAAGCAAGCCCATGGGGTCAATGTGCGGCACAGGATTAACGGTAAGTCTTCCCATAAGTTTTGCCGTGGGGTCGCCGCGCTTAAATGCTACATAGCCATGCGCCACTTCGTGCAAGATGATTCCCAGCAAGGCCGGAATAGCGGCCA
This sequence comes from uncultured Desulfovibrionaceae bacterium, assembly GCA_964367875.1. Lineage (GTDB taxonomy): Bacteria > Desulfobacterota > Desulfovibrionia > Desulfovibrionales > Desulfovibrionaceae > CAYJAD01. The sequence continues at coordinate 3,533 of CAYJAL010000156.1, forward strand.
CAGCAAAACGCTTAAATAAAAGTGCAATATCAGCATCAAACATCATGCGCTCTCTTAGCATAGGCTTTCTTTCATGACAAGTTTTTAGTGTTCAGAAAATATACACATAAAAAGTCATTGCCTTTATACGTCAATTGACTAAAATGCTCCTGTGCCCCCTTAGTGCTTTAAATATCCTTTAGGGAGCCCATATATTCGTAACCTCAACACCCCAATTACTACTATGTCCAACACCGATACAGAACAAAAGACCAGAAAATATCCCATACCCATGGTCACAATTTTATTACAACCAGAAGAAAAAACCTTTGAAATGGAGCGCCCCAAAACCGCGCGCCAGCTTTTACATGCCCTTGGCCTGCGCGAAGAAACGGCTCTTGTGGTGCGTGATAATCAGCTTCTCACCCCCGATGTACGCATTTATGGTGGAGATTCCCTCCTTGTGCGCAAAGTAACCTCTTCCGGTTAAAAAGGATTTTTTATGGAATACCATATCAGATTTGATAATGTCGCCAGCGTATTACACCTTTTAGACCAGCGTTATCTACCCACTCGAGAAGATTTTTTTGCCTGCACAGATACGCAAAGCACCATTTACGCTTTGCAGGTTATGGTGGTGCGCGGCGCCCCTGCCATTGGCGTCACCGCTGCCTATGGCTGTGTACTGGCTTTACAAGAAGCCCGTGCCAGCGCCCCCAATTCGTCTGACTTGTGGCAAGAAAAGCTGGAAGCCTTACTGCAAAGCTTAGCCGAGGCGCGCCCCACAGCGGTGAACCTAGCCTGGGCTGTAACGCGTATGCGCAGCCTTTGGGAAAAAGCCTATAGCGCTGAGGAGCTGGATACAATTTGGCGTCAAGAAGCGCAATCCATGCACCAAGAAGATATAGCTTGCTGCAAAGCCATTGGCGTGCACGGCGCCACTTGCATAGCCGATGGCGCTACAATCATGACCCATTGCAATGCCGGCGCTTTAGCCACCGCAGGCTATGGTACGGCTTTGGGCGTTATTCGCGGTGCTCGCGATGCGGGGAAAAAAGTACGCGTCATTGCCAATGAAACCCGCCCCTTTTTACAAGGCGCTCGTTTAACGGCCTATGAGCTGGCCAAGGACGAAATAGAAGTGCGCGTAGCCTGCGATAATGCCTGCGCCTTACTTATGCAAAAAGGCCTTGTGGATTGTGTGGTAGTGGGCGCCGACCGCATTGCAGCCAATGGCGACGCTGCCAATAAAATCGGCACCTATGGCGTGGCATTGCTGGCCAAGGCCTTTAACATTCCCTTCTATGTGGCAGCGCCCCTTTCTACCATAGATAGAGATATGGCAGATGGTAGTGGTATTCCCTTAGAAGAGCGCCCCGACCGCGAAGTGACCCATGTGGGCGATACACAAATTGTACCGGAAGCTGTACCCGTATATAATTATGCCTTTGACGTGACGCCAGCAG
>CAYJAL010000157.1:0-4915 GCA_964367875.1 uncultured Desulfovibrionaceae bacterium
TTTGAGGGGGAGAGGGGAGAACCTTTTTTCAAAAAGGTTTCCCCTCTCCCCCTCAATAAAAAAAACTAAAATCAAAAAATAAAACTAAAAAAATTAAAAAAACAACTACACATTAAAGAGGAAGTGCATAACATCGCCATCTTTAACGATGTATTCTTTCCCTTCGGTACGTAGAACACCGGCAGTGCGACAAGCGGATTCTGTTTTGTGCTGAACAAAATCATCGTAGGCTATAACTTCTGCGCGAATGAAGCCGCGTTCAAAATCGGTATGGATAACGGAAGCGGCTTGCGGAGCTTTCCAACCATTTTTGAAAGTCCAGGCGCGTACTTCTTTTTCGCCCACGGTAAAGTAGGAGCACAGGTCTAAAGTGGCGTAGCCGGTGCGAATGATGGTTTCCAAGCCGCTGGCTTCAATGCCGAAAGAAGAGAGCATGTCGGCTTGCTCTTCATCGGGAAGGCCTTGCAATTCTTCTTCAATTTTTGCACAAATAAGGGCAAAACCTGCCTGGCGCTCTGCGGCAAGGGCGCGTACTTTTTCTACATATTCATTACCATCTACGGCATGCTCTTCATCTACATTGGCGCAATAAATAGTTTTTTTTGCAGTAATAAGACCCATTTCACGCCATTGAGTGGCGAAGAGGTCACCTTCTGGTTGATTAAAAGTAATGGCGGGCTTGCCATCATTTAAGTGAGCGAGCAGGGCGGCTACTTGTTCGGCAACGGCTTGAGCGCTTTTATCGCCACGAATTTTACGTAAGCGCTCTACGCGTTTTTCTGCGGATTGAATATCGGAGAGCAGGAGCTCTGTTTCAATGGTTTCGATATCGCGTAAGGGATCTACACTACCATCTACGTGCGTGATATTTTCATCTTCAAAGCAGCGAACCACATGAACAATGGCGGCGCATTCACGAATATTGGCAAGGAATTGATTTCCAAGACCTTCACCCTTACTGGCTCCGCGTACTAAACCGGCAATATCAATAAAATCCACATTGGCATGGAGGGTTTTTTGCGGATTAGCAAGCTCTGTGAGAACGTCTAAACGCTTATCGGGCACGGCCACTGTGGCCTTATTGGGCTCAATGGTACAGAAAGGATAGTTGGCGGCCTGTGCATTTTGTGCTTTGGTGAGGGCATTAAAGAGGGTGGATTTGCCCACATTGGGTAATCCTACAATTCCAATACTTAAAGACATATATAAACTCCAAAAATATTTTTGCTATGCACTATGCTTGTAAGCGTCTAAAGGCATTTTGGCAAGCATATATACACGTAGTAAAAAATAAATTTGGAGTTTATGTGATCTTAAAACTGTTTAAGAAGATTCACTCTCTGTAGATGTGGGCGCTACACTAACCCTGCCGGCATTCAGCCATGTATCAATGGTAGCATAAAGTAAACCCGGCGCGATGGGTTTTGGCAAGTGATCATTCATGCCATGGCTTAAGCTAATTTCTCTATCACCTGTCATGGCATGGGCAGACATGGCGATGATGGGTAATTTAGCAAAACGTTCCATGGTGCGAATGGTGCGCGTGGCGGTAAGGCCGTCCATAACGGGCATTTGAATATCCATAAAGACCATGTCATAATGCCCATTTTCAATCATATCAATAGCTTCTTGACCATTATTAGCTATATCTACTGTATGGCCTTTTGATGTGATAAGTTCTTCAGCAATAAGCTGATTAATTTCATTATCTTCCACCAATAAGATATGCCCGGTAGTGGCAAAGAGTGGACTTGCAATATCACTCACAATGCTTTGTGTTGTTACGGTTTCAGAGTATACATCAAGGTCAAAAACAGCACTGAAGCAGAAACGCGATCCCTTGCCTTCTTCACTTTCCACCCAAATGCGACCGCCCATCATTTCTACAATTCGCTTGGAAATAACAAGACCAAGGCCGGTACCGCCATACTTTCTGGTGGTAGAGGTATCGGCTTGAGTAAAGGCAGTAAATAAGCGAGAGCTTTGCTCTTCTGAAAGCCCGATGCCGCTATCTTCTACAGTGAAATAATAGCAAATTTTTCCTATTTCAATTAAGTCTATATTATTGATATAAACAGAAATGCGTCCATTTTCGGTAAATTTAACGGCATTACCAATAAGATTTAAAAAGACTTGCTTAAGGCGTAGGGGGTCACCTATGAGCTTAGTATCTAAAACATTTTCGCTAAATATTTCCCCTTGGATATTTTTTTCCAAGAATTTAGGGGCAAAAAGGGTACGCAACTCATCTTGTAAATCTGCCAGAGAAAAGGACACTTGTTCCATTTCTAATTTTCCGGCTTCAATTTTGGAGAAATCTAAAATATCGTTAATAATACGCAAAAGGCTTTCTGCAGAGAAAAGAATTTTATCCACATAGGACTTTTGTTGCTCTTGTAATTTGGTACGTGAAAGGATGTGTAATAAACCTAAGATGCCATTCATGGGCGTACGAATTTCGTGGCTCATATTGGCAAGAAATTCTCCTTTAATGCGTGAGCTTTTTTCTGCAGCATCACGAGCTACAGAAAGAGCTTCATGGCTGGCAAAAATTTCTGCCTGCATGGTTTTTTGTACACTTACATCGTTCAGATAGGATATAACCCTCTCTTCCCCATGAATGATTTGCCTTTTTAGGGTAAGCTCTACGGGGAATGTTTTGCCCGTTTTTACATTGATAAGCTCCCCTTCATCATAGGCATAACCTTGGGTAAAAGCTTCAGTAAAGCGCTGTACAAGAAGCTCAGCCATAACTCGGCCATCTTTTTGCTGCTCGGGAAGAACTCTATGGAATCCAGTTAGATATTCTTCTTTGCTTTCAAAACCATACAGAGATAAAGAGGCTAGATTGCAATCTACCGGCGCAAAATCTTTACTCCATGTATTGATGGCATAAGGGGCATTGTCTAAAATGGTATTAATATCAGCAAGGCGCTGTTCCACTTCACGCATATTGGCTTTGATTTCCCGTAAATCTCTATAATACACTACGGCAATATCTTCTTGGCCATTTTTCGTGCGCACTATGCTAATTTCTAGGGGTAGTTCTTCACCATCAGCGCCAATGTGCATCCATTCAAAGCGTGTATGCCCCTGCTCAAAAACATCATTCAAATGCTTTTTAACAAGCTCTTTAGAGCGACCACCACAGGGTTGAAACTCTGGGGTATAGGAGTGGAAATTGGCAATATATTCCTCTTTGCTGCTGGCTCCAAAAAGATGCAGTGTGGCTTCGTTGCAGTCAAAAAGCTCAAAATTTTTATTCCATAAATCGACACCAATGGGCAAGTGCTTGAGCAAAAGCTGCATGCGGTCATAACTACTTATGACATTGTGCACAGGGAGTTCGTGTGTATTTTTTTCTGAGGCATAGGATAAAAGGTATTTTTTTCCTTTTAACAGAAGGCAAACAAGAGCTATTTTGATAAAAAATGACTGACCATCACGCCCCACATAGGTCCAATTAAAAGTACCATAGCCTTCGTCTAAAGCTTTTTGCAAATGCTCACGTAGGGCTTGCTGCGAATCCTTGCCATCGGGTTGAAATTCCGGACAAAAAGAAAAGAATGTGGAGATAAATTCTTCTTTACCCACGCCAATAAGCTCTAGACGCTTAGAGGTACAATCCATAAGCTGTAAATGCTCATTCCAAAGGGTAGAGCCTAGCATGGAAGAGTGCATAATTTGGCGCGCTAAAGCGTCGGCTTCATCATCTTCTTCAAAGGAAGGCGCCATCACCAGATGCAATGGCTTTAAGTAACAGAGTAAGTAACCAAAATCATCTTGCTTTACATGAACGAAGTTTACCTGAGAAAGAAATTCTTTCCCATTGCTCTTATTAAATATAAAAGAGCATTGGCTTTGCCCTTCCACCATGGCAAGGCGTGCAGTATCGCGCAAAACATCTACGGAAAATTTTTGATTGGGCTGGCGAGAAGGGTAAAAGCTAGCATGATCTTTTTTGAAAGATTCAAAATCTTCCAGACCTAAAAAATCTAACTGTGCTTTATTGCAGTAAATATTTGTAAAGTTCTCTGTCCAGCAGGAAATACATTGGGGAGAATTATCCAATAAAGCGTAAGCGAGTGCAGGGGGGAGCGAGGGATGCACTGTATTTGAAGACATAGTATACCTAAACTTTTTAATGGGACCAAATAAATCTGTATAAAATGACTTTAGGTAAAATCTCAGAGTGCTTATAAAAATCACACAAACCTCACAAAGGGGGTTTTAGCATACATCTGAAACTTTAGAAAAAGTCTTGAAAGCTTCACCACCTTTTAGATAATACTTAAATTTTCCTTTGGCAAGCCTTTAAATGCTTTTTTTTACTCATATAAAATAACAGTAAGATACTAAGGTATAAAAAGAAAACATATTTTTATACTAGGTATCTTTTGCCTGTGCATAAAGTAAGGTCTGACAGCTGCATAATTATTACTTGCGCCCCACTAACGCGGTATAAACACTCATAATATTAAAATAATACTACATACATAGTCATTGCGAGGAGACGAGGCACGAGTCGACGTGGCAATCCATTGTCGAAGAAATAGCATGGCGCTACTTGCCCTTTAAATGCAAAGAATACTTACTAAGAAAGCTTACGTTGAGCATGGATTGCCGCGCTTCGCTCGCAATGACTTTGAATGGAAATATTCATTGCATGAATAAAAGATATCAATACTTCTTTCTACGCATATCATAGGTGGGAGGTTCTCTTTTACACAAAAAAAGATGGCGACTGCTTTTCGGGGAGCAGTCGCCACAAGGGTTTGGAGATAAATTCTATATACTAAGCGTTATTAGCGCTTCATGTTAATAACTTGTTCCAACATGGTATCTACAGTGGTGATACCTTTGGAGTTACCTTGGAAGCCGCGCTGAGTTACAATCATTTGCACAAATTCTACCG
>CAYJAL010000158.1:0-4886 GCA_964367875.1 uncultured Desulfovibrionaceae bacterium
AGGGTACCCCCGAAGCCATTGTGGCAGACCCCAATTCTGTGACGGGTAAATTCCTTATGGAAGAGCGGAATATACGTCGCAAACGTAAAATTTGATGCTTTGTTTGGCACTTTTCTGGGGGAAGAACCTTTTTTGAAAAAAAGGTTCTTCCCCCAGACCCCCTTTCCAAAAAACTTTCATGGCGACACCACTCTGTTTCCAAACAAGATACTTTGCCGCAATGTAAATTTTAAAATATATCTTTTTTTAGGTGTAAAAATATGCCAAAAGCCCTTGTAGCCCTCACCGTGTATAATGATGCAGAATATCTTGCTGAAGCTATGCAGTCCATTGTGGATCAAAGCTTTAGGGATTTTACATTTCTTGTGGTGGATGATGGCTCTACCGATGCCAGCCCTGAAATTATAGCGCAATTTTGTAAGCAAGATGCGCGTGTGCAGTGTATCACCTTGCCGCAAAACCAAGGCCGCCCCACTGCGCGCAATGTGGCACTTGAAGCGGCTTTTAAGGCTCATAAAGAACAAGGTGTAGACTATCTTTTTTGGATGGATGGCGATGATATTTCTTTGCCACAGCGTTTGGAAAGACAAGTGGGCTATATGGATGTGAGCCCGAAGATTAGCGCACAAGGCACAGCCCTGCAATGCTTTCACGAATCCACTCACGACATTAAAGCAGCGCTGGCGCATGATGTGCTCAAAGCTCAAGCCATATGGGTTTGCCCCATCGTCAGCGCCACAGCTTGCTTACGACTCAAGGATTTTTATCGTCACCGCTTATATTTTGACGCCACTTTATTGCGCGCCGAAGATTATGCCTTTTGGTTAGACATGCTCTTTACCACACCCATGCGCATAAGTAACACAGCAGAAATACTCTATAAATACAGATACTTTCACAGACCCACAAGCATTGAGTATCATGCTTTGGCCTCACAGCGCCTTTTACAAGCCTTAGCTTTGCCCCATGACCTAGAAAGCGCGCAAAAACATACTATTTTTGCCTATTCCACCTACGGCTCCTTGCCCACCTTTGCGGCGGAAGATATTTTACTCTGGGCCAATACAGTTTACGAAACCATTGTAGCGCAAAACACTATTGCTCTTAAATCCTTTTTGCGTATTACCACGTACAAAGTAGAGCGCTTTTTAGAACTCTTTCCCGAGCCTAACCGCCGAGAGGCTCTCATCAAGCTCTTACTCTCTTTGCCCTTGGGAAGAGCTTTATACGTGACTAAAAGCTAGAATTGCTGCTCCATAAAGGCACGCATGGTGGCAAAATCAGCGCTTTGCCCCAGCCAAATACGTTCTTGCTCCAGCGCCTGTGCTACAAACATATCTAAGCCATCTTGCACTTGCCAGCCGGCCTCTTGAGCTTCGCGCAAAAAGCGCGTTTGCAAAGGATTGTACACAATATCATAAGCAAGGCTTTGCCTTTCAAGATTTTGCACAAAATGCTTGGGTAAAAAGGGGCTTTCTTCCACCAAATCACCCTTCATACCCAAGGGCGTGGTATTGATAAGCCATGGAGATTTAATGGTATGCCGTTTTTCCCAAGGCACAGGACTTAAGGAAAATTCCTCGCTCAAAGCTTCGGCTTTGGCCATATTCCGCGCGCTGATAAAAATTCTATTCATGCCGGCGCTGCGTAATTGCTTCAGCCCCACTATGGCCGCTCTGGCCGCGCCCCCTGCCCCCAGAACCATGGCGCGCGTGGGTATTTTTCGCTCCAAGAGAGGATGCAAAAAGCCTTGCACATCGGTATTATCGCCCCATAAAATAGAGCCTTCCATATACAAAGTGTTGACGGCGCCTACGCTTTTGGCGCGAGGGGTGAGCTCATCCACCAAGGAAAGCACCAGCTCTTTATGGGGAATGGTCACGGCAGCACCTTGATAATGGCCTTGGCGCAAGGCCTGCAAAAATTCCGGAACCGCTGCAGCGTCCATGGGGCAGGCGCTAAACTCGCCTTGAATGCCTAGCTGTTCAAAGGCTTTAGCGTGAAAAGCAGGGCTCAGTGAATGGCCTAGAGGCTGACCAATAATACACAATTTTACGGCAGGTGTTGTCATATAATCTCCCTTTGTTCTGTGCAAAATTTAGAGGATTAGCCCACTCTTGGCAAGGCTTTTGCAACGTCAATATACTTGTCATTTTACTAACGGGTGGTTATATGTCCTTTGTGTTCCCCATGCAAAAAATCCTTGATTACAGGGTCATGCTTGAAGAAGAAGCAAAAGTGCGGCTGAGCAAGGCCATGCAAATGCTCAAGCGAGAAGAAGAGCGCTTTGCCGCTATTCAAGGGGAATTACAAGACACCGAAAAACAAATGTGTGAAAATAGAACCATTGACGCCGCTTCGCGTTGGGTTTTTGAAAATTTTATCAAGGGCTTACAATCCGACTTAGCCCAAAGCCACACCAGGCTTCGCCAATTGCATGAAAGCGTAAATCAGTGTAAAGAAATGGTGCTCATACGAGCTAAAGATAAAAAAGTTTTAGAAAAGCTGAAAGAAAAACAGCAGGAGCGTCACTATGCGGCAGAAAAAGAACACGAAAGAAAAACCAATGACGAAGCGGCAACGCTCCGGTTCAACATGGTCTCTCTTTAGAGTTTTCCATGCTCTTTTGGGCCTATGCTCGCTGAAAATTGCCATTTTTGTGGCACTTGGTTTTGGCTATACCTTGCCAGACATGGGCATTTTAAACGCCCTCACCGCTCAATATGCGCAAATTGTGGGTGAGCAAAGCCAGCCTACTGACAATACTTTGACAGCCGAGACCACAAATCTACCCAATACTGAGGCCACAGCGCAACATACCGCTCCCCTTGCTGCTGCGCCCCAAAATATCACAGAAAGTATCGCAGAAAACGCCATTCCCCAAGGCTCTGCAGCTGTACGCGCGGCCTTGGCCTATAAATCGGAAGCGAGCAATAGGTATGTCAATAAAATGCCCAATACTGTGGCTGTAGCCTCCAGGGACGTGAGCGAAACGCCGGAAAATACCAAACCCAAAGCGCAAAAACCTAGCCAAGAAGACACTTCTTGGTGGGATAATATCCGCTCCATGACATCCTTGCCCATTCCGCGCTTAGGTGTAGATCAAGTGGCTTATGCCGCCACCTTGGACACACCGCTCACCGTGCCGCCACCTCCGCGTCCACAAACGGGCACCGTATCCCCCTTTACGCCGCCGGATCAAGTTTTACCGGCAGGTACTGCAGGACCACAGCTGACACCCACCACCACAGATAATTTACTGGTGCCCAATAGCAATCCTCCGGCGCCGCAATTGGATGCCTATGTGCCGCCCGAAGATCCCACACGCCAAGAGCAAGAGCTAGCACGCCGCGAGCAAGAAATCCTTATGCTGAAAAAGCAAATGGAACAAAGACTTGCCGAATTGCAAGCTGCTGAGCGCAAGGTGCAGGGCATGTTAAAAGATGCCAAAGAAGTGGAAGCAGAAAAGGTGAACTCACTTATCAGCATGTATTCCAATATGAAGCCGCGTCAAGCCGGCGCCGCCATGGAAAATATGGATGAAAATATTGCGGCAAAAATTTTGATAAGCATGAAACCTAAGCAATCTGGGGAAATATTAAGCTATATGAACCCCATAAAGACGGCTAAATTGACCGAGCTCCTTAGCCGCATGCGCATTCAGCAATAATGCCGCGATATAAGTGCACCCTCAGCTATGTGGGCACCCACTATGCTGGCTGGCAAATTCAAGAAAAACCACAGGCTCCTCCCACCATTCAGGGGGAGCTTGAAAAAGTTTTACGCAAGGTCACTTCCTTGCCCCTACGCGTGCATGGCGCCGGCCGCACCGATGCCGGAGTACATGCCGAAGGGCAAGTGATGCACTTTACTCTCCCCCAAGAAAGCAAAATCCGCACTTACGCCGAGTGGGAAAATATTTTTCACGGCATGTTGCCTACGGATATTTGCGTCACCAAGGTGGAAGAGGTGGATGACTCTTTTCACAGCCGCTTTTCTGCCCTACAAAAAACCTATACATATACCCTCTGGACACAGCGTAATTTTTTACCGCCGCGCCTACGCCCCTTTGTATGGGCGCCGGGTGCAGTAGATATTGCGGCCATGCAAGAAGCCTTGCCTTATTTGCTCGGTACCCATGATTTTGCTTCCTTGCAAAATGTAGGGACGCCCATAGCAGATACGGTGCGCACCGTGCAGACTTTAAGTCTAAGCCAAGGTTCTTCCTGGGCACCTGTGGAATTACATCCACACTTGCTCACCCTTACCGCCGAAGCTGATGGCTTTTTAAAGCAAATGGTGCGTAATATTACAGGGCTGTTAGTAGCTGTGGGGCAAGGGCGATTTAAGGCAGAAAATATTCCTGCATTGCTTGAGGCCAAGCATAGGCCTTTAGCGCCTGCCACGGCGCCGCCACAGGGCTTGAGCTTGGTGAAGGTATGGTATTAGTTTGTTTTTTTAACGCCATACCCCAATTATATATGATTTTCTGTTGACTCAAGGCCTTGAGTTTTTCTGCTCGTATAATACTCATCTTCGTAATGCTATATAATTTCTCTTCTTAAATCTGTTTGCGCTCCCGCGCAGGGCTTAAGGCCTCTTGGGGCTAGCCGCCCCGCCGGCCTTTAGAATCCGCTCCCCCGCATGTCACCTTGCTGTGGCCTATCCTTTCGGGACTTCCTGCTCGCTTCGCTCTCAGGCGATTCCCTTCAGGGCTTCGGCCTACACGGTAGGCCTACGCGGCACAACTGCGGTCAATCCCGCTTTGAATGGAGTTTTCTTGGCAATGAAAACTATTATTTTTTACGTTGGATGAAGTTTTGTGAGGAGTAAGCAAGTCTAGGCAGTGCCGCATGGCAAGACCTTGGCCCGCTCTGAGTAATCCT
>CAYJAL010000159.1:0-4873 GCA_964367875.1 uncultured Desulfovibrionaceae bacterium
CGCGCAAATCTTTGGCTTTTTCAAAGCGTTCCATACCTTGAGCAGCTTTTTTTCTGGCAGCGCCCAGCATAAACCACTTTTGCAACATAAGCGCCCAGCTTACAATGGACATGAGCACCAGCAATGCCAACACAGCCTGCGCTATAAGGCTAGCATCTTTAATCATCTGAAAAAAACTAAATTCCATGGTATTCCCTCAATATGAAATATTTCTACCCAAAAGTGCCTTTTACCAATAATTAACCGTACTCTCGACACTTTTCTGGCATATTAACGTTATGGTATAGGGCACCATGCAATGCTTTACACTTTTTTTCAAGATTTTTTTTAGACTTTTTCTAGTTTTACAAAGAAGTACAGCCTTTGCGGCTTGCCAGTGAGGGGCTTACAGTGTATACATCGCCCAAGGAATTGCGTTACCTCAGCTTTAAGCCTTTTATTTTCACACTGCGCTATTTTTCGCCAACTACCTATTCATAAAAGCTAACGCAACTATATTATGCAAGAAAAATTTACCACAATCACACCACTGGGCGGCTTGGGAGAGATTGGTCTTAACTGTCAACTTTGGGAAGGGCCACAAGGCATTGTCATGGTGGATTGCGGCCTTATGTTTCCCGACGACTCCCACTTGGGTATTGACGTTATTATCCCCTCCTTTGAATATATTTTATCCATTCGTGATAGAATCTTAGGCATAGTTCTTACCCACGGCCATGAAGACCACATAGGCGCCTTGCCTTGGCTTGTGCCCCTCGTGCGCGGCATTAAAATTTATGGCTCGGCCTTTACCCTAGCCTTGGTAGAACACAAATTACGCGAGCGCGGCCTGCTGGAAACCGTAGAACTGGTGGTGGCGCAGGGTGAAATATTTGAGCAAGAGCGCCCAGATCCTGTAAGCCTTGGGGATTTTCTCTTTCACTTTTTCCCTGTATGTCACTCCATTCCCGATGGCTTTGCCTTGGCTGTGGAAAGCCCTGTGGGGAGAATCATCCACACTGGCGACTTTAAAATCGATCCACACCCCCTAGAGGGCAGTGGCACCGACATTCGCCTTTTTGAAGAATTTGCCGGCAAGGAAGGCGTGCGACTCTTACTTTCCGACTCCACCAATGTGGAGCGCGAAGGACGCACCCTCTCGGAACGCGAGGTAAAAGAATCCTTACATAAAATCGTGGAAACAGCGCCTAAAAGAGTGATCATCACGCTCTTTTCTAGCCATATCCACCGTATTCAAGAAGTTTTTGACATCGCCAGAGCCACCGAAAGAACCGTGGTTATCAGCGGTAAATCCCTAGCTAATAATATTGAAAAAGCTAAGGACTTAGGCTTTATTCGCATGCCTCCGGCTTTTTACAATGCCCATAATGGCGTGCCCGATGTGGCGCCGGAACGCACCATTTTATTAGTGACCGGCGCGCAAGGCGAGCCCATGTCTGCCCTTTCGCGCATGGTTATGGGTGGCCATAAGCAGCTTTCGGTACAAGAGGGCGATACCATCATCATGTCTTCGCGCATGATTCCCGGCAATGCTCGCACCATTTCTGCCATGATTAATGGTATGTATCGTCAAGGCGCTGAAGTATACTATGAAAATGTACGCGCCATACACGCCTCAGGCCATGCCCACAAAGAAGAGCTCAAAGATATTCTGTATGCTACCTGTCCGCAAAACTTTGTGCCCATCCATGGCGAATACAGGCATTTGGTGAAGCACTGTCGCTTGGCGCAAGAATGTGGCGTGCCGGCTGAAAATACCTATCTTTTAGAAGATGGCGATCCCATAACCCTCTTAGAAGATTCCATACGCCGCGAAAGCAAAATCACCGCCGATCGCACCTTGGTGGACGGTAAGGGCGTAGGCGATGTGGGGCATGCTGTCTTGCGTGAGCGCCAAATCCTTGGCGGCGAGGGTATAGTCTTTGTGGTCTTGGTTGTAGACCAAGACACAGGCAAAGTACTGTATGGGCCGGAAATCCGCTCCAAGGGCTTTATTTTTGAAATGCAGCTCAGCCACCTCTTACAAGATGCTCAATGTCTTGTGTTGGATCAATTGGAAGATGGCGGCGCGAACAATGTCTTACGCCTGCACGATGGCATACGTGCCTCCTTGCGTCGTTTCTTTAGACGTGTGGTAGATAGAGACCCCATAGTGGTGCCCATAATCTCTGTAGTGTAAGTGTCTACTTCGCATTTAAAGCCCTGAAAGAGCAAAACTTTCAGGGCTTTTTTTATACTTTGTAAAAAAACCTACAAAATTACTTGTAAATTAGTGCTAAAAAGTACAATATACATCTACGCGTGTGTATTTTTTTACACAAAGACAAAGCTCAAAGCTTAAGCCAGACACACGTTTCAGATAAAACATTTTTTTACAGTTTTCTTATGTGAGTAAAAAAATCTCACTTTATACAGCTGTTATGTTGCCTCTCGTCCTAACAAGGACATATGTGAATATACGAACAAATAAGAAAAAAGACTTTTTTGCTTTAAAAGCGTAAATTTTGGCCTTTTTACCCCGCGGTATTTTTGCCTACGACTCAAAAATGCAAAAATACCTTTTGGAAAAACCTTTAGTTTGTGAAAAAAGGAGCAATATTTTTTATTTTATAAATATTTGAAATAATAGTATTTTTTGAATAAACATCGTTTCAAAATTGAATGATTATTGACAAGACTACAAGGCCATGCCATCATAAGATTATGTTCAATGTGTAACGCCATCACGGCTTATAGAATGCGAGGTGCTATGTTCAAAAAGGCTTTTTTTGCTTTCATGGATCACTTTGAAAGCTATATTTGTCAATTCCTCTTGGTCTTTTTTGTGGTCACTATTTTTCTACAAATAGTACTACGCGCCATAGACCAATCTCTACACTGGACAGAAGAAATTGCGCGCTTTGCCTTTATCTGGTTTATCCTATTTGGGGCATCCTATGCCACGCGCCTTTCTGCATTAAACCGCGTCACCATGCAGTTTAATAAATTCCCTCCCATAATTTCTACCGTTTGTATTTTCATAGGCGATATGCTGTGGATTGCCTTTAGCCTTGCCATGGCCTATTACGGCTATCTCAGCGTTTTAGACCTAGCTGAGTTTCCTTATTATACAGCGGCTCTGGATTGGAACCTTGCCTATGTGTATCTTATCTTCCCCATAGCTTTTACCCTTATGGCCATACGTATTATTCAGGTAAACTTCATTAAATTTGTTTTACACCAAGAAATTGAAGACCCTGACCAAGCCGCCATTGAAGAAAGCCGCCATGTGTTGGCTGATAAGGGAGAAGATGTATGATTGCAGATATTACCACGCCGCTTATTGCGCAAATACTTTTTGTATCCTTTTCCATACTCTTGCTCTTAGGCACCCCCATCATGGTGGCTCTTGGCATATCGGCCATGCTCAGCTTTGTGGTGGCCGGTACCGATTTGAGTAATATGATTCAAATGGCCTTTTCTTCCATGACTTCCTTTCCGCTCATGGCCTTGCCTTGCTTTGTGCTGGCAGGGGCGCTTATGGAAAGCGCAGGCATGTCGCGAAGGCTGGTGCATATTGCCGAAAATATCGTAGGCCCCATTCCCGGCGGCTTAGCGGTGTCTACGGCTCTTTCCTGCGTATTTTTTGGTGCCATTTCCGGCTCTGGCCCTGCCACCACGGCAGCCGTGGGCATGCTGATGATTCCGGCCATGACCAAACGCGGCTATGATGCCGGCTATGCCGCTGCCACCACAGCCACAGCCGGGGGCGTAGGCATTGTTATTCCGCCCAGTATCCCCATGGTTATTTATGGTGTTTCCGGTCAGCAATCCATCACCAAAATGTTTATGGGTGGTATTATCCCCGGCATTCTTATTGCTCTTGGCCTCAGCCTTTTGCATATGTATTTGTGTCGTAACTTACAAACCACCGGTTCCATACAATGGTCTATAAAAAGCCTTAAGCATTCCCTCAAGGATGGTTTTTGGTCTGCCATGGCGCCCATTATCATCCTTGGCGGTATTTATGCAGGGTGGTTTACCCCCACCGAAGCCGCTGTGGTAGCCATTTTTTACACGGTGTTTGTGGGTATTTTCATTCACAGAGAGCTTTCTTTCCCAAGCTTTATGAATTGCCTTAAGACCACCTCTTGGCTCACAGGGCGCGTTTTGGTCTTGGTATTCACGGCCTATGCTTTTGGGCGTATACTCACCGAATATCGCATCCCTGCTGAAATTGCCGCGTGGATTTTAAACTTCACCGATAATGTTTCTGTGGTGTGGGCCTTTGTTATTGTGCTCTTGCTTTTCCTTGGCATGTTCATGGAAACTTTAGCCCTTATCCTCTTGGTTACGCCGGTGCTCTTGCCCGTAATGATGGCCTATGGGGTAGACCCCATTCACTTTGGTGTTATCTTGGTTTGCTGCTGCGGCGTGGGCTTTTCCAGTCCGCCTCTAGGAGAAAACCTGTTCATTGCCTCGGGCATATCCAAGGTAAGCCTCGAAGAGCTTGCCCTAAAAGCCTTGCCCATGATGGCGGTGAATATTTTGGTCATTGTGCTGCTCGTCATTTTCCCAGATTTGGTCATGTGGTTACCTAATTTGGTAAAATTGGGCACAGGTGGCATGTAGCCTTAGCTTAAAGGCTGTACATTGTTGTCAGCCCTAATTTATTAGGGTTTACTATACTGCTTCTACAAAAAGGAGAGAATATGAAGCGTTTATCATTACTTGTGTTGGCCCTTTCCTTGTTTTGCTTTGGCCCCATAGCTGAAGCACATGCTGCAAAGGTGCTTAAAGTGGCCGTGGGTGACCCTGAAGATTCCGAACAGGGCTATGCAGCCAAAGCCTTTAAAAAGTATGTGGAAGAAAATGGTAAGGGCAAGTACGAAGT
>CAYJAL010000160.1:0-4853 GCA_964367875.1 uncultured Desulfovibrionaceae bacterium
CTGTAGAATATATAGACAATAAAAAGAGACAGTACAAGAAAATAAGCGCCACACACCCCACAAAACCCCATTCTTCCCCAAAAACAGCTATAACAAAGTCAGAATGGCGCTCGGGCACAAAGCGTAATTGGCTTTGCGTGCCCTCAAAAAAGCCCTTACCCCATATTTGCCCGGAGCCAATGGCGATTTGCGATTGCATAATATGATAGCCGGCGCCGCGTGGGTCATCACCGGGATTTAAAAAGGTAAGAACGCGCTGCCTTTGATAATCCTTCATGCCCACAAACCACATAAAGGCCACAAAAAAGGGCATAACAGTTAAGCAGGTTTTAAATACTCTGCCCTTAAGGCCATGGAAAAGTATCATGCCGCCCAGCACCAAAAACACATTGATACTGGTACCAAGGTCGGGCTGCGTAATAATAAAGGCACAAGGCACAGCCGCCACAAGTAAGGCTTGGAAAAATTTAATCCAGCCCAAACTTTCCGTATAACGACTCAGTACATGCGCCCCCAAAATCAGCACAGCAAGCTTAGCAAGTTCACTAGGCTGTAAATTCATAAAACCTAAGGAAAGCCAACGCTGAGCGCCATACACCTTTAAGCCAATCAGGGGCACCAAGGCTAATAAAAACAGCACCACAACAAAAAGCGGCCAGGCCACATTGTGTAGCTTGCGATAATCAAAAACCATGGCGCACAGCATAACCATAAAGCCCATGCTGCCCCATATGAGCTGGCGCTGATAAAAGGACGAGAGGGCAATACCCTCTTCAAGGCGCATACCCGAGGCCGAATACAAGTTACCTACGCCCACCACAAAGAGCGCCACAAAGCAGGCTAAAAGCTCCCAATTTATGTAAAGCAATAAACGCCTATCAAAAAGTGCCATAGGCATCTCCTGCTGTGCGCTGCGTTGAAGGCATTTTTTCCTCAGGCGGTACTTCTACGCCAAAAAGGGCATCGTACATTTTTTTGGCCACAGGCCCTGCCGCAGAAGATCCGCCGCCGCCATGCTCCAGCATAACCACCACCACATAGCGCTGATCTTCTTTCATACCAAAGGTGGCAATCCACGCATGGTCTCTTTGTAAATATTCCAATTCATCATTTTTAATGCGACGCTTACCGTCCAGCTTTAGCTTTACCACTTGCGCTGTGCCTGTTTTGCCGCCCATATCGGCATCTTCGCGCCGTATGACCTTGGCTGTGCCTGTATCTGCTGTCTTACGCATGGCATTGATAATAAAATCACGATGCTTGCCTGTGGCAGGAATTTGCCCCTGTATCACAGGCTCAGGCACGTCCACCACTTGCGGCTGTAAAAGCTGCCCGCCATTGAGTAAAGCAGAAATATAGGTAGCCACTTGCAAGGGCGTCACAAGGCCAAAGCCTTGGCCGATGGAAATATTATAGGTATCACCGCGCACCCAAGAAACATTAAAACGCTCTTTTTTCCAGGCCTTAGAAGGCACAAGGCCGCCTTTTTCGTGAGGTAAAATAATGCCTGTGGGTTCACCAAAACCGCTGGCCTTGGCATAACGCTCAATATTATCAATGCCCAAGCGCTCGCCCATAAGATAATAATAAATATCGCAAGATTCCGTTAAGGCCCTGGTCATATCCACAGAACCATGGCCGGGGTGCCAACAGCGGAAAATACGGTTTCCAAGCTTCACTTCCCCGGCGCAATAATGGGACTCTTTAGGGTCAATGCCTTGCTCCAAAAAAAGACCTGTCATAACCAATTTCCACACAGAAGCAGGGGGATATACCGATTGAATCACACGATTTTGCAAAGGAAAACGCGGATTTTCGCGCAGGGCATTCCAATCTTTATGGGAAATACCGGAGGTGAATAAATTATTATCATAAGCCGGAGCCGTCACCAAAGCCACAAGCTTACCTGTATCGGGATCCATGACCACAATACTGCCCGTATGCCCATCCAAAGCAGCCCAAGCCGCTTGCTGAATGCGTGTATCAATGGCCAAACGCATGGAGCTGCCACCGCGCGGCTCTGTAACTAAATTCTTACTTAAGGAGCGCCCCAGCACGTCCACTTCGCGCTGATACAAACCCTTGCGACCGCGTAATTGTTCTTCCAAAACCAACTCAAGGCCTTGCTTACCCACCAAGTCACCCATGGCAAGCTCGCTGTTTTGGCTCATTTCCTTTTCGTTAGCTTCGGCCACATAGCCTAAAATATGCGCATAAATGGCGCCCATAGGGTACGTTCGCTTGGCCTGAGAAATAACTTCGAGCCCCGGCCAGTTCAAAAGCTCTGCTTCAATTTGCGCCACAAGGCTTAAATCCAAATCCGACACCAAGGGCATGGGCTCAAAGGATTGCACCTTGCGCTTATCTTTACGAAACTTTTCTAATAAGGCCGCGTGATCCACCCCTGTCCATGCGCTTACCTGTGCCAAAGTGGCTGGCAAATCCACCACATCTTCACGCACAATGCTCAAGCCATAGGTGAGAATATTATCGGCTAAGATAACCCCTTCGCTATCCATAATAAGGCCACGCGGGGCTAAAATACGCTCTTCGCGCATACGATTAAGCTGCGCCCTTTCGGCATAGGCTTCACCCTTATGCACCTGCAAATACCAAAAGCGTACCACAAATACCAAGAAGAACAAAGCCACAAGGCCTTGCAAGAGCAGCATGCCCGAACGCGGCGCTTGATATTCCTCCGTTTCCACAGGAATTTTCAGCCAGCTTCGAAATTTGCTTTCTTTTTTGGGAGATAAACTAGACTGCATCGTCATGGCTATACGTCCATTTTCTGGTAAAGGCAGCTATATACCATGCCAAGGGAACAAAGGCCGCTTGCGCTAAGGACTCTTGAGTTAATACCTGCATATTTATAACTAAATCTTGTAAGGGTGCCAAAAGGTACACCAAGGCAAAATGCAAAGCCCCAAGGCACACGCTAATAAGCAATACAAAAAGGATATTTTGCACCTCAAAAAGCCAACGCCCCAGAGCAAAAAGCAAAATAATCATAAAATACCATAAAATCATGCCGCCAAAACCGCGCGATCCAATACCCTCTTGCACAAAAATAAGCAGGGGTAAGAGCCACAAGAGGCTTTTATAACGGCGTTCTTGTAGTACTAAAATAAGCCCAATGAGTAAGGCGTCCAGTGCCGGCACCATGGCTTGAATCAAAATGGCTATAGGAAAGAAAATTCCCCACCAGATTCCTGCACGAATATTCATGCCGTAGCCCTTACATCACGGGCAGAACCTTGCGGTGCAGGTGGCGCTTTTTCTTGCGGCCAAGGCCCCACAAAATTCCGTAAAAATTCTTGTCTTTCAGCTTCTTTGGCGGCTTCTTCCTTGGCAAATTGATCTTCCAGCATTTGCTTTTGCTCATAGGAAGGCGGCCCCATAAAGTCCGAAGCAGGGATTTCGGGCAAAGGCTCAAGCCCTGTAGGCTCCAGCAATAACACTTCTTCTAAATGCCCGGCATCCACCAAGGGCTGCGCCATAACAATTTTGAAGGGCGAATAGCCAGAAATATCCACTTGAGTAATGCGCGCCACTGGCAGTCCCTTAGGGTACACACCGTCTAGGCCGGAAGTTACCAAGAGTTCCCCTTCTTCTATGGGAGCATTATGCCCCACAAAACGCATATCTAAAGGCTCGCGGCCGCCACGACCGGTAAGAATACCTGCGGTGCGTGTTTTTTGGCTAAGCACAGCAATGCGCGAGCCGGGGTCGGTGAGTAAGAGGGCTGTGGAAGTATGGGCAGAAGCGCGCAAAATACGCCCCACCAAGCCCAAATTGGTCATAATGGGCGTTCCCGGAGCGCCGCCGGTAATATAGCCGCGGCTTAAAATAACCGTTTCTAAAGCAGAATTGGGGCCAAGGCGACCGGCCAGAATGCGAGCCCCCACAGGGCGCCAGCTTCTATCCACCGGCAGCGAGAGCAAAGCGCGCAAACGGCGCACTTCGGCTCTGTCTTCATCGGCGGCAATGAGTTGGGATTGAATGGACAGTAAATCTGCTTTTAGACGCGCATTTTCTTCCCGCACACCCACCAATTCCACATAATTTTCCCATATATCATCCACGGTGGCATAGAGGGAAACCATGGGCTTAAGCACGCCGCCCACCAATTCCAAACCCACATGGGTGGCTACAGTATCTAAAATACCGGTGCGCTGATTCCATGTGTGCATGCCCAAGAATAAAAAGAGCATAATTATGGAAAGAACTATGTATCGTCTAGAGCTCACAGCCGATAACATCCTTTATTATGGTGCCTTAAATAAGAAAATGCCTGTGACGGCATTTCCTTATAAAAGAGTTTACACCCTTACTGTAAAAAATAGGGGGAAGATGTATTTAATCAATACAAACTTCTTTCAAAATATCTATACTATCTAAAGCCTTACCTGTACCCATAACCACTGTGGATAAGGGATCTTCCACCACAGTAATGGGCAAAGAAGTTTCTTCGCGAAGGAGCTGATCCAGACCGCGCAACAAAGCACCGCCGCCTGTAAGCACAATGCCTCTATCCACAATATCCGCTGCCAATTCCGGCGGTGTTTGCTCAAGAGCCATACGCACAGCCTGCACAATGCCTTCCACTTGTTCGGCAATGGCTTTACGCACTTCTTCGGAGGTAATGATAATATTTTGCGGAATACCGGTCACAAGGTCGCGGCCTTTCACTTCTATTTGCTGCTCAGGATCCATGGGATAGGCAGAAGCAATCTTTACTTTAATTTCTTCAGCAGAAGATTCCCCAATAAGCATGCTGTATTTACGACGCACATGGGTCATGATGGATTCATCCATCTTATCGCCGCCCACGCGCACAGAACGCGAATACA
>CAYJAL010000161.1:0-4851 GCA_964367875.1 uncultured Desulfovibrionaceae bacterium
ACACGTCATATATCTGGGGACTTATGGTCCTACACACCTTACAAGGTATGGGGGTGCCCCATGGCGTTGTTTCCTGCAATGAAATAACCCACGGCGCCCTTTCTGGCAAGCCAGCTTTATTACTTGTGCCCGGCGGCACAGCAAGTCTTAAATATCAAGCCCTTGGAGAAAAAGGCTGTGAGGCCATTCGCCAATATGTGGCCGAAGGCGGCAATTATTTGGGTTTTTGTGGCGGCGCAGGCTTTGGTTTAAGCCATGATCATGGCCTTGCCCTATGCCCTTGGCAGCGCGCGACCTATAGCGATAGAATGCAGCATCTTGTGTCCGGCCATATGATTTCAAACATCTATGAGCACGCTTTAAGCCCTCAAGTTTCCAAACTTTCCTTGCCTATTTGGTGGCCAGGACGCTTTGCTCCGCAAGAAGAAAGTAATGTCACTGTGCTGGCACGCTATGCCAAAGTGGGACACGATTTTTCCTTTGCAGATATTACCGTCAGCAGCTTGGCGCCTGCCACCTTTGACCAATGGCAAGATATGTACGGCGTGAATATGCGGGCAGATTTTTTACACGATCAGCCTTGTGTCATTAGCGGAGAATACGGCCAAGGGCGCTATGTGCTCTCTTATTCGCATTTAGAAACCCCCAATTCACCTGAAGCCAATGGCTGGCTAGCCAAACTTTTACAAGATTTGGGTAAGGTATGCCCCACGCAGCATATTTCGCCTGAATGGCATTTGGAAAAACTACCGCAACGCTGGGAGCTCACGGCAGATACGGCGCTGCTTTTTGCTGCCAGAGATGGGGTTAAAAAACTTTTAAACCTGGGCAAAGAGCATCATCTTTTCTTTCAGCGCAATCCTTGGCTGTGCGGCTGGCGAACCGGCATTCCCGGCGGCGCCCTCAATAACCTTTACACAGCTCTATGCACAATTTTAAGCTTGCCCCCCACCGAAGAGGCCTTGGATTTTTGGAACGAGCATAAAAATATTTTCTCCAAAGTGCTACCGCCCTTCCTATTGGGTGTGGAAGGCTATCTTTTGGCAGAGCGCCTCGCCACCACCTTAAGCGTGCCCATGCCCGGCGCCATCAATAGGGATTTACTCAAAAAGCAACAAGAAATGCTTTTTGGTACCGTTATGCACAGCGGCGGCGCCCATAAGGAACTTTTGCAATTGGCCGACGCCTTACTTTTTATTTTACTTAAAGGGCAGGAAGTGTTTTAGCGCAGTTGACAAAGGCGTGTAAAATACTTAACTCTAAAAACGGAGAGGATAAGTGTGTGGCACTTACCCTCTCCCCTCGCTCTCATAGGGGCAACCCACCGCCGTAATTTAGGATACGGTTCGATTTTTATGGCCGCTTTGAGTTCCAGCTCAAAGCGGTAAACTTATTTTACAGCCAGCGCCGTAAAATAAGAACCACCAGAATGCCTGAAATTATTTCCAAAACAAATTCCAGCAGGATATGCACCATAGGCCTCACCTCCTTTCGGAAGGTGTATTTTGCCCTTGCCCTTCTTATAGCCAACACTGCACAGACAAGCAATGGGCGTATTTTGTTCGGGGTGAAAAGCTTTTCTGCACCTATATAAATATACTGGCTCCACCTTTCATATTGACTTTTTTTGATTTGACAACTAAAAATTGTGTCCATGTATGCTTCACATGAAAATAAAGCCAAGGTGTTTAAAGCCCTGTGCGACCCCAAGCGCATAGCCATTTTAGAGCTCTTGCGCAGCGGAGAGAGGTGCGCTTGCACCCTTTCGCAAAATTTAAACATTGCGCAATCGGCTTTATCCTATCATATGAAGATTTTATGTGAATCAAAATTAGTAGAATGTTGGTATGTGGGCAAATGGACTCATTATCAAATTAGCGCTCAAGGCCGTGCACAGGCCATGGCATTGCTTGAAGAAATTACATCTGTGCACAATTGCACCGCCAAGGCTCAACCTTGTGCCGCTGCAAAAGCGTGTACCGAATAGTATATCTTAAAAATTTTTACTCTCATACATCAAATATTTTTGATATGAACAAAGGAGCTTCCATGTCTCAAAAACCCGCTAAATTTCTCGTGCCTTTGTGTATGATCATAGGTATTGGCTTACTTTGGTATTTACACAAAGGGCAAGAAGCCGTGAGCCCTGAGCCCATAGTCATGGAGGGAGCCATGGAAGGAGCTGTAGCCACATCGCACAGTGCCACCCACGCAGATTTTGCCCTCAATGCCAGTCATATTGATCTAGAAGCGCTCAAAAAACACGGCGTCCCCATGATTATAGATTTTGGCGCCGATTCCTGCATCCCTTGTAAAGAAATGGCGCCGGTATTGCGTAAGCTCAATGCAGAAATGCAAAATGTAGCCCTTATAAAATTTGTGGACGTATGGAAAAACCCTAAAGGGGCTGATGGTTTTCCTGTGCAGGTTATCCCTACGCAAATATTTGTCCTTGCCGATGGCACGCCTTATACGCCTAAAGATGTGCAAGATGTGCCCTTTCGCATGTACAGCACCAAAGATACCAAAGAGCATGTCTTCACCGTGCATCAAGGCGGCCTCAATGAAGATCAAATGCGTCGCATCCTCAAGGATATGCAGTCCATGACAAGTGAAGCCCAAAAGGACAAAAATTAATGGACGCCCTACTCACTTCCTTGGCTGAACTCTTAGCCCAAAGCACTTGGATGGCCCCCTTAGTGGCCTTTGTGGCCGGCGTGCTTACCTCCTTCACCCCTTGCTCTTTGTCCTCAGTGCCACTGATTGTTGGTTATGTGGGCGGCAGCACGGTGCACGCCCAAGATAATGGCGGTCTTTTTTCACGTTCCTTTTGGCTCTCCATAACTTTTGCCTTGGGCAGCGCCCTTACCTTTACCATTTTTGGAGTGATGGCATCCCTTGCCGGCGAGCTTATAGGCACAGTTTCCTCTTGGTGGTATATAGCATTGGGCGTGCTTATGATGCTTATGACCTTACAAATGCTGGGACTGTATACTTTTATCCCCTCCAGCCATTTATTAAGTAAAAACACCAAAAAAGGTTATGTGGGCGCCTTTATGGCCGGCATATTGGGGGGCATTTTTTCTTCCCCATGCTCCACACCTGTGCTCATTGCCCTCATTGCCATGGTGGCAGGACAAGGGGATTTAGCCTTTGGAGTCTTGCTTTTCTTACTCTACTCATTAGGCCATGGTATTTTGGCCGTTATGGCCGGAACCTCGGTGGGATTGGTGCAAAAACTTTCTGCCCAAGGAAAATACGCCCGTTTAAGCGCTGTTTTAACCAAAATATTAGCCTTAGGCATCATGGCCATGGGCTTTTATATGTTTCACTTAGCCTTTCAAATATAAGCAGGATTTGTAGATAATCACCCATAATGCGCTTGGGAAAAAGAAGCAACAGCTTCTCCAATACCCTTTGACAAAAAGGCCTTTTTACTATACAAAAAAAAAGCGATTGTAGAATTATTCACATTCATTCATTCTAGGAGGGTGTAATGCTTGATCTTAACATCACCATGCTTATTCAAATGGTGAATTTCTTCATTGCTCTCTATGTGCTGAACGTCCTTCTTATCAGGCCCATTCGTGCCATCTTGCAAGAGCGTCGTGAAAAAATCGACGGCCTTGTGAGCGATGCAGAAGGCTTTGAACGTGAAGCCGAGGAGCGCCTTGAAGCGTATCAGGCCGATCTTTCCCGTGCAAGGCAAGAAGGTTCTGCTTTGCGCGACGCTGCTCGCAACGAAGGCGTTGCAAAACAGCAGGAAATTGTGGGAGAAGCAGGACGCACTGCTCAGGCAGAAATTGCTAAAGCGCAGGAAGCTTTCCGCGCAGAAGCTGATGCCACTCTTGCCGACCTTAGAAAACAAGTTAGTGGCCTTGCTGACAAGCTTGCCACACGCGTCATGGGCTAACACGCCATTGGCGTGTGGCGTTTTTTTGTGCCCAAGTTTCGGTTTGGGTGAGGAAGGCGCTTGTTTGTTTAGACGTCACATCCGCATATAAAAGGGGGTTGACTTTGAGCAAAAGTAAATGTGTAGGGCTGGCCTTGGCCTTGGTATTACTTGGTGCAAGTAATGCTTTTGCCGCTGAAGGGCCATTGCCTTGGGACAACTTTGCTTGGCGTATACTTAATCTTGTTATCTTCGTGGCTATTTTATGGAAAGTGGGCGGCAAAATGGCAGCTACTTTCTTTAAGGGACGCCGTGAAGGTATTCGCCAAGAGCTTGACGACCTTGACATTCGACGTGAAGAGGCCAAAAAAAACCTTGCTAAGATTGAAGCTTCCATAGCTAATCTAGCCGAGGAACGCGCCGCCATCATCGAAGAGAGCAAGGAACAAGCCGAAGCAGGGAAAAAAGCCATCATTGAAGAGGCACAGCGCCAGGCTGAGCAAATTATTGCTGCAGCAAGACGCACGGCAGAAAATGAAGGTCGCGCCATTTTGGCCGATGTTCGCGCTGCCATTGCCGACGAAATTGTGGATGCTGCTGAAAAAGTTTTGGAGACCAAGCTTGACGGTGCAAAGCACACCAAGCTCATTAA
Organism: uncultured Desulfovibrionaceae bacterium; assembly: GCA_964367875.1. Taxonomy (GTDB): domain Bacteria; phylum Desulfobacterota; class Desulfovibrionia; order Desulfovibrionales; family Desulfovibrionaceae; genus CAYJAD01. The sequence continues at coordinate 4,545 of CAYJAL010000161.1, forward strand.
CAACTCCTTAACAAAGGTGGTGCTCAATTGATCGACACCGTCATAGCTCGCAGATATGCCAATGCGCTTTTTGCCATTGGTAAAAAAACTGGAATTCAAGACCTTGAACAGTACGGAACAAGCTTAAAAGAGCTGGGTTCTACGGTGCTTTCTGTGCCGGCGCTGGATAAGGTGTTTAAGAGTCCTGTGGTAACGGCAGAAGAAAAGAAAAAAGTACTTGGCAAGGTGCTCAGTGATATGGGCGCCGGCGCTACAGTGACCAATTTCTGCCTTTTGTTAGCCGATAAAAATCGTCTTTCCAGTCTTC
>CAYJAL010000162.1:0-4847 GCA_964367875.1 uncultured Desulfovibrionaceae bacterium
GTCATGATGGATTCATCCATCTTATCGCCGCCCACGCGCACAGAACGCGAATACACAATGCCGGAAAGGGAGATAATGGCCACCTCTGTGGTTCCGCCGCCAATATCTACCACCATGTTGGAGGTAGGCTCTTGAATGGGTAAATTGGCGCCAATGGCCGCTGCCATGGGCTCTTCGATAAGATACACTTCACGCGCACCAGCAGATTGCGCCGATTCTTTTACAGCGCGCTTTTCCACTTGGGTAATACCTGTGGGCACACAAACAATAATACGTGGACGCACCAAATGACGCGAATTATGCACCTTACTGATAAAGTGACGCAGCATGGCTTCGGTCACTTCAAAGTCGGCAATAACACCGTCTTTCATGGGGCGAATGGCAGAAATATTTCCCGGAGTACGACCCAGCATTCTTTTGGCATCATGCCCCACTGCCAGCACCACATTATTGCCGCGACCATCTTTTTTTACCGCCACCACGGAAGGCTCGCGAAGCACAATGCCCTGCCCCTTCACGTAAACACAAGTATTGGCGGTGCCAAGGTCAATGGCTAAGTCGTTGGAAAAAACACCTAGAAAAGAATCTAAAAATTTCGCCATGAATTCAACTCACCTTATATTTTAATCACAGCCCTAGGGCTTGTATATTTCTATAGACTGCCTACTGTTTGCCAAAATACGTATAAAGTCAATTACTATCTTGAAAGTTCAAAAATTTTGCCTTACACTGTTGCGCCTTACCCATAAGGGTTCAGCTAAAAAAAAGAGTTTTATTATGATGCTTTGGCAAACTTTAGGCACATATTTTCGCCGCAATCACGGCAAACGAGTGCAAAAAATTCCACTGGATGCAGGGGCCTCTTGTCCCAATCGCGACGGCACCCTAGCCACAGGGGGCTGTATCTTTTGTAATGCCCAAGGGGCAGGCTCCGGTCTTTTGCAAAATGGGCTCAATATTGCCGATCAATGGCAGGTGTGGAAAAGTAAATATGAAAAGACCGACGCCGACAGAGATTTTTTAGCCTATTTTCAATCTTTTTCCAATACCTATGGCCCTAAAGAAAATTTAGCCACCTTGGTCAACTCTGTACAAGAACTGCCCGGCAATGTAGGCCTAGCCGTAGGCACCAGACCGGATTGCGTAGACGAAGAAAAGCTCGATATTTTAGCTCATTGTAAACTTCCTCATGTGTGGATTGAATACGGCTTGCAATCCTGCCATGAGCGAACCCTACAAAAAATAGCGCGCCGCCACACCGTGCAAGATTCTGAAAAAGCCATTAGCATGGCAGCAGCACGCGGTCTCAAAGTGTGCGGACACCTTATGGTAGGCCTGCCCGGAGAAAGCGCAGACGACTTTCTTGAAACCGTGCGCTGGGCTTTATCCCTGCCCTTGGCCGGCCTTAAAATACACAGCCTTTTTGTTTGCCATGACAGCCCCCTAGAGCATTGGTATGCTGAGGGACGCTATACACCGCTGACCATGGAAGCCTATGTGGATATACTGGCCGCCGCCTTACCCATAATCCCCTCCACCATGGTTATGCATAGGCTTACGGGGGATCCGGCACCGGGGGAATGTATTGCCCCTCTATGGACGCTAGAAAAAAGACCTGTATTTACGGCGCTTATTCATAAGCTTAAAGAAAATAATGCCTGGCAGGGCAGTGCGGCGGATGTTCCACATGGGCGACCTTTATGGTACGGCGGTTAAATTCTGGGCTTTAAAGGGAGTAGCTGTTGCGTCAGGCTTGTTTTTTACTCCAGTCACGTAGGTTTACTACGCTCCTTACGTAAAAAACGGCGCCTTCCTTGCATCTACCCCCTTCAAAACCCAGAATTTTTATTATTTCCTTACGCGCTGTTACTGTATAAACTACCTTTTCTCATGTATCCCCTACCTTTCCCCCTTGTCCGCAGGACTGTAAGGGGGATGTCATGACGCGAAACGCAGTGAAGCGGAAAGACAGGGGGATCCTTTCGAGGCGTCGCGCTTTTGTCTCCATTTACAGGATACAAAGCTAGAGTTGCCATAGTATTTCAGCAACAAAAGCGCGACTGTTTGGTTTTTGGGGAATGTATTTAAATTTTCAGATTTTAGGCGCGCACAAGGAAGTGATTTTTTTCCTGCGTAAGCGACCTTAAGGTCGTGCGTATAAGGAAAAAAATCTCTGACGCAGTGCGCGCGTAAAAGATAAATTTTGGATACAGGGCGCAAAAGTCAATAAACAATAAAACCATCACACGACAAAATCCCCCCCAACTCAACACTACACCCACAACATGGATTGCCGCGCTTCGCTCGCAATGACCTTAACTGTAATTACATTTACCCAGTAATACATTATGATGCCATAAAACAAAAAAAGCGAGGAAGCTAAAAACTCCCCCGCCTTAAAATAATACCTATATGAACCCTAACTAGGGCTTCAAATACGCAAAACCATCACGCTGACGATCCACAATTTCCACAATGCCTGCAGGCACTACTTCCACATAGGAAGGTAATTCTTCAGGCTTAATACCATTTTTATTCAAAGCATTATTGCAAGCTCTAAATTTCACACCGGCGTCGGCCAATTCCTTCATGGTGGCATAATGGGCTTCGCTTTTCTCCAAGAAAAAAGGTACAGCACCGGCATTACCCAGCACCACAACGGTATATTCTTGCCCTTGTAAGGCATTCATATAATTTTTGATATTTGTCAAAGCCATGGACATACGGCCGGCATCGGCTAAATCCACATGAACAAGTAAATCGTAATGCATATTATTCCTCCACACTGTGAATTGAAGATTCTCGCCGCACATGCTCAGCTTTCAACTGACCACAAGCAGCCTTAATATCCTGCCCCTTACTCTTACGAATGGTGGCAGTGATATTTCTATCCCACAAAACTTTCTCAAAAGCTAGTACTTGTTGCGGCGTAGGAGCTTTGTACGGTGCCCCCTCAGCGGCATTATATACAATAAGATTCAACTTTCCCTTCACCTTAGACACAAGCTTCACCAATTCCTTGGCATGGTCTAAACTATCATTGACTCCGCCAAGCAAAAGATATTCAAAGGTAATGCGCTCACGCGCCTTCAAGGGGTAGGAAGATAAAGTAGAAATAAGATCCTGCAAAGGCCAACGTGCTGCTTTGGGCATAATCTGTGCGCGAATATCTTGATTAGGCGCATGCAGCGATATGGCTAAAAAGGCCAGGCCGCTTTCGCCAAGCTCTTTAAGCCCCTTTTCAATGCCGCAAGTAGATACAGTGATACGGCGCGGCGAAAAATTCAGTCCATGGTCATCATTAAGACTTTCCAAAGAGCGCATCATCACTTTCAAATTCAGCAAGGGCTCGCCCATGCCCATAAAGACTAAATTACGTATTTTAGGATGCTCCGGACGAACATCACCCAAATACTCACGCGCCACCAGCACCTGACCCAAAATTTCCCCATGGGTCATATTGCGCTCAAAGCCCATGGTGCCCGTGCTACAAAAAGTACAGCCCATGGCACAGCCCACTTGCGAAGAAAGACATTGGGTTAAACGCCCCACCCCAAGTCGAGACTTAGAAGGGATAAGCACAGTTTCTACCTGAGCGCCATCGGCCAGCTCCAGCAAAAATTTTATGGTGCCATCCTTACTTTTTTCTACGGTGGTCACCGTGGGCCACGTAATACGCGCCACTTCTGCCAGCTTTGCACGGGTAGATTTGGAAACATTGCTCATGCTATCAAAGTCACGAGCCAGCTTTTGCCAAAGCCATTGCCATACTTGCAAAGCGCGGAATTTAGGCTCACCCAGTTCCACCATAAAAGCCTGCAATTCCGGCAAGGTTAAATTCAAAATTTCTATCATAAATAAGTACAAAGGCGCATGGGCAAAAACCTATGCGCCTTAAGGTAATACTGTTTACGTGGTTTTAACCCACGGTTTTGTGAGCATAACTACGCACAAAGGCAATGGCGCTTTCGGTATCTTCCACTTCGCCGGCCACTTGCGCTTGCAAAAGGGCATCGCGCAGCACACCAATGATGGGGCCGGGAGGCAAAGCCGTATGCTGCATAATTTCATTACCGTTCAGCAAAGGCTCAAGCATTTGCTCCGGCGTTTCAGCGCGCTCTAAATACTTCATATTATGGTTATAATACGTATAACTACCACCGCGAGATTTAATATCGGCGCGGGTCATCTCCATAAGACGCGGATATTCATCCAGTGCCTTAAAGCGGCGAATACCGCGGTCGGTAAGCATAAAGTGAAAACGCATATGATAGCGCACCAAATGGCAGATAAGATCTACATCTTCGGGGAAGAAGTGCAAACGACGCAAAATTTTGCGCGTTACCTTGGCGCCCACGCGGTGATGCTGGTAAAAAGTCCACTGCCCATCATGGAATTGCGCAGCGTACAGCTTGCCCACATCATGGAAGAACATGGCCAGCGTTCCCAGCCAATCGTGGTGGAATTCTTCTTCGGGATAACGGCGCATGCACTCAAGGGTATGCGAAAATACCGTTTCTTCGCCGCCATCATCCGTGGTTTGCTTAATGCAAGAAAGAGAAGCCACTTCGGGCACAAGCCCCTGCAAAATATGTGCATCAAATAAAAGCTTCACAAATTTCCACATGGATTCAGCAGAAACTTTGCGCCATTCATTCATAATTTCTTCGGTGGGTACATAATCTAAAATGCGCGAGCTAGCACGCACAATGGCCACCCAAGTGTTAGGCATAATAGGTAAATCATAATTAGCCGCAAAGCGTAAGGCGCGAATACCCAAAAGATAATTGCTACGCAGCATTTCATCTGGCAAGCCCACAAAGGCAATGGAGCCGCACTTCATATCT
>CAYJAL010000163.1:0-4833 GCA_964367875.1 uncultured Desulfovibrionaceae bacterium
TTGCAAATACAAAAAAGTTTTTCCCCTGTCAAGGGTAAGAAAAAAGCGTAGTTAAGATTTTCAGTCTAAATGACACTTGGTTGCACGTCCTGTGCAACACAAGCTCTCGCAAGCGTCGGCTAGCGCTGGAAGTAAATTCCAGCTTGCCTTTGGCTTGCTCCCCTGCGGGGCTAGCCCACGTCCTGTGGGCTTGTTTAACTAACGCTTGGTCGTACGCGTTGCTCTCGATTTGTGTAAAGCTCGTCCCTCGCTAACACAAACGGCTACGCCGCCCTTTGGGTCGGATCCTGTACGACACAGATTGCTGACAAAATCTACTGGTGGGAAACCTTTTTTGAAAAAAAGGTTCTCCCCCCAGCCCCCCTTCCAAAAAACTTTAATTGCGGCGTATACTTATCTTTGAATGTAAAATCTAGACGCAATGCAATTTTTTAAATAATGCATTACTGACACAAACTATCTACAGTTCGCTCAAAATGAGTAAGATGCGAGGAAGACGAAGTTTTTTGCGCAAGGAGTGTATAAGTAATACTCGACTGGAGCAAAAAACAATTCTGACGAAGCAGATTGCTCATTTTCAGCGAACTGCTTTTTCAACAGCCTGCTATCCACCCATGGTCATGTGATATATCATAAACCTCTCATAAAAAGCCCGCACCTGCGCTTCTTCCCCCTGTAAATACATATTACAGCGCGGCAAAGGGCGTATGGTGGCAGCATAAGGCTCTGACAAAGGCACTTCTTGCGCCACAAGACGTATACCCACATTCCCATAGGTATACCTGCCCTCTTCCAGCGCAACTACCCCCTGCATGCAAGATAAAAACTCTTGTAATTGTGCATATGAATAGGCCAAATCCTTACAAATTTCTTGTTCACTCATGCCTTCCCCCACAATAAAAATACAGCGCCATATACTGCTTACCTTGTTATACACAAACACTCAAGGCCTACTAGAGACACTTTCTTGACATTAAAAGGCGCATTTGGTACATGCTTGCAACAGGGAAAGCCTCTTGGCAGTATAAAATAACGCACTTATTTTATTAAACTTCCCTCATAATACTGTAGATTTTTTACAGATAAAAATTTTAGACGTTGTCACAAAGCAGCGCCGCCCCCTGCCCTCTTAAAAGTGCATAAGATATAGGAATACGGCGTTCTTTTTAGAGGAAAATATGGATTTGGTACGTCAAAAGTCTGCTCCCTTATATGAAGCTTTAGAAGAGTTTCGCCGGCGCCGTGTGGTGCCCTTTGATGTACCCGGCCATAAGCGCGGGCGCGGTAACCCTGAGCTGGTAAGCCTGCTTGGAGAAAAATGCGTGGGGCTTGATGTTAACTCCATGAAGCCTTTAGATAATTTATGCAATCCTGTTTCGGTTATTCGCGAAGCAGAAGAACTGGCCGCCGAAGCCTTTGGCGCAGCCCATGCCTTTTTTATGGTGGGCGGCACCACAAGTTCTGTGCAAAGTATGATTTTATCGGTATGTAAGGCCGGAGAAAAAATCATCCTCCCCCGAAATGTGCATAAAAGCGTCATCAATGCCCTTATTTTATGTGGGGGTATTCCTGTTTATGTCAATCCCATAATTCACGAGCGCATTGGCGTTGCCCTTGGTATGCGCTTTGAAGATGTAAAAGCCGCTGTGGAAAATAATCCCGACGCGGTGGCCGTATTTGTTAATCACCCCACCTATTATGGCATTTGCTCCGACCTTGAATCCATCACCAAGCTTGCCCATGCCCATGGCATGAAAATGCTGGTAGATGAAGCTCACGGTACCCATTTATCCTTTGCTGAAGGCCTGCCCATTTCCGGCATTAAGGCCGGCGCCGATATGGTGGCCGCCTCCATGCACAAATCCGGCGGTAGCCTTACCCAAAGCTCTATTTTACTTTTAAATGGCAGCATTGACCCCAATCACGTACGCACCATTATTAATCTTACCCAAACCACCAGTGCGTCGTATTTGTTGCTTTCAAGCCTTGATATTTCGCGCCGTAACCTTGCGCTACGCGGAAAAGAATCCTTCGCTAAGGTTGTGCGCATGGCTGAATATGCCCGTGACGAAATCAATAGTATTGACGGATTTTATGCCTATGGGCGCGAGCTTATTGATGGTGTTAATGTCTTTGATTATGACGTAACCAAACTTTGCGTATACACCCAAGATATGGGCCTTGCCGGCATTGAAGTCTACGATTTATTGCGCGATGAATACGATATACAAATAGAATTTGGCGATATTGGCAATATTATGGCCTATATTTCCATTGGTGATCGCATTCAGGACATAGAGCGCCTTGTGGGCGCCTTAGAAGATATTAAACGCCTGCACGCCAAGCCTGCCGGCTGCCAAAACTTTACAGATTTTGTCATACCCGAAGTGGTTTACTCACCACAAAAACCCTTTCACGCCGAAAAAGAAACCTTGCCCATTAAAGATACCGTTGGGCGCGTTTCGGCCGAATTTGTTATGTGTTATCCTCCAGGCATTCCTATCCTCGCCCCGGGAGAGCTTGTGAGTCAAAAAATCATTGATCATATTCTTTTTGCTCGTGAAAAAGGATGTTCCCTACAAGGGGCCGCTGACCCTGTGGTGGATTTTTTAAAGGTCATTAAAACGTAATACAAACTACGTACAAGCGTAAAGAGGGCAGAATAGTTATGGATATGTGGATTCATACCGCCAATGGTCAGATAAGTCTTCGTGTTAACAAGCAACTCTACTCTGCTGAAAGTGAGTATCAAAAAATTGAAATTTTTGAATCTCCGGAATACGGGCGCCTTTTAGTCTTAGATGGAGATGTGATTTTTTCTCAATCGGATGAGTTTATTTATAATGAAATGGTGGTGCATGTGCCCATGGCTGTGCATCCCAATGTAAAAAAAGTGCTCATCATTGGCGGCGGTGATGGCGGCGTGGCAGCAGCCTTTACCCAATATCCGGAGATTGAACAAATTGATGTGGTGGAGCCGGACTCCACCTTGGTAGAAGCGTGCAAAGAATTTTTCCCCGAAACAGGGAAATGCTTTGATGACCCCCATGTAAACCTTGTGCAAAGGGATGGCCTGCGCTTTTTGCGTCGTCGCCAAGCGGAATACGATATTATTATCAACGATTCCACCGACCCCTTTGGACATACAGAAGGGCTTTTTACTAAAGAATTTTACGGAAGCTGCTTTCGCGCCCTGAAAGAAGACGGTATCATGGTTTACCAACACGGCAGCCCCTTCTTTGATGAAGGAGAAACTGCCTTTAGAGCCATGCACCGTAAGGTATATCAAAGCTTTCCCATTAGCCGCGTATACCAAGCGCATATACCCACCTGCCCTGCCGGGTATTGGATGTTTGGCTTTGCTTCCAAAAAGTACCATCCCATACACAATTTTGATGCAGGACGCTGGAATAAGCGCAAACTAACAACTTGGTATTATACCACAAATTTACATTTTGGCGCTTTTATGCTGCCTAAATATGTAGAAGATTTACTCATCGAAGCCGAAAGCTTTGAAAAAAAGTAATATTACAGGCTGTCCCTAAAAAACACAGACAGCATATATGGAGAAAAAAATGGCAAGATTACTTATTATTGGTTGTGGCGGCGTGGCCGGTGTGGCCATTCATAAATGCTGTCAAAATAGTGAAGTGTTTAGCGAAATCTGCATAGCCAGCCGCACGGTATCCAAATGCGATGCCCTTAAGGCCGAGCTTGAAGGCAAAACAAAAACGCGCATCACCACGGCGCAAATTGATGCTGAAGATGTGCCAGCACTCACAGCCCTTATTAAAGAATATGCTCCGGCTGCGGTGCTCAACTTAGCCTTGCCCTATCAAGATTTAACCATTATGGACGCTTGCCTTAATGCCGGCGTGGATTATATCGACACTGCCAATTACGAATGCGAAGATACCAATAATCCTGAATGGCGTGCCATTTATGAAAAGCGCTGCAAAGACCTTGGTTTTACCGCCCTCTTTGACTATTCTTGGCAGTGGAAATATCAAGATAAATTTAAAGATGCCGGCCTTACAGCCTTGCTTGGCTCCGGCTTTGACCCAGGCGTTACTTCCGTATTTAGCGCCTATGCCTTAAAGCATTATTTTGATGAGATTCACACCATTGATATTTTGGACTGCAATGGCGGCGATCATGGCTATCCCTTTGCCACCAACTTTAACCCAGAAATCAATTTGCGCGAAGTTTCCGCCCCCGGCTCTTATTGGGAAAATGGTAAATGGGTAGAAGTGGAAGCCGTAAGCATTAAGCGTGAGTATAATTTCCCCGAAGTGGGCATGAAGGATATGTACCTTTTACACCACGAAGAAATTGAATCCCTTGCGAAAAATATTCCCGGTGTAAAGCGCATTCGCTTCTTCATGACCTTTGGCCCAAGCTATCTTATGCACATGAAGTGCTTAGAAAATGTGGGCATGCTCTCCACAGAGCCCATGGAATTCCAAGGGCAACAAATTGTGCCCATTCAATTCCTCAAAGCTCTTCTGCCAGACCCAGCCTCCCTTGGTCCGCGCACCCATGGCAAGACCAATATAGGTTGTATCTTTACCGGCCTCAAAGACGGCAAAGAAAAAACCATCTATATTTACAATGTGTGCGACCACCAAGAATGCTACAAAGAAGTGGGCAGTCAAGCTATCTCCTACACCACAGGTGTGCCTGCCATGATTGGCGCCATGCTTGTAGTGAATGGACTATGGAAAAAAGCCGGTGTCTTTAACCTTGAAGAGCTGGATCCTGATCCCTTCATGGATGCACTCAATAAATGGGGCCTACCTTGGGTGGTAGTAGAAAACCCTGATACTGTTGAAT
>CAYJAL010000164.1:0-4822 GCA_964367875.1 uncultured Desulfovibrionaceae bacterium
AGGCGATAATGATGCCCTTGGTGCTAATGAGATTAAAACCATTAATCATGGGCAGCTCTGAAGCTCTTGTTTTAAGCCAAGCATTGACAGCGGAAAGCTCTTCTGGGCTTATGTCACTTTTTTCCATGAGGTTGGAGATATACTTGCCTGTGGCGGTGATTTTTACAAAACTTTTAGAAGATGCGATGGTATAATCCAGCATGCGTTGCATGGACTGCGTGGTCACCTGCATGGTATTAAGCGAGGACTCTGTGAGCGACTTTGACGTCTCAGTATATGTCAAATAGCTCAAAACGCTCATGGAGAGCATGATGATCAGAGTAATAGGAAGCAAGATTCTTTGCAGCAATTTCATAGATAAAACTCCCTTGGTTATGTGTAGTTATAGTCTTAATCGGAACATATATGCATAGCTTTATGGTAAATTTAAAAAAAAGAGCCCTTTACAGGGCTCTTTATAAGTATTGATAAATAAAAGTTACTAGAATGTATAACCAATGGAGAAGGAGTAAATGTCAGCACCCACATTGGAAGAGGAGCCGGATTTTACATATTGAGTTTCGCTTTTGCTGTAATCTACGTCGTAAATCCATAAATGCGCGTAGGCAAGGTCCACAGTCCAGTTTTCATACTTAAAGCCTACGCCCAAGGATATGGCATCGCGACCATTGGTGGGCATCATGTAATCGGCAAACTTGTCATCGGTTACATCCGTTTCATGCCAATAACCGGCGCGTAAAGTAAGCCAATCTAAAGGAGCGTATTCCACACTGGCATTGAAGTTCCAACCATCACGCCAATTTTTTTCAGAAATAGAATCAGTAAGTGAGGGGTCATCAAAGTAAATGTTTAAGTGATTGAAAGTGGACCAGCGTGTGTATACAGCGCCTACTTCAAAGCTTAAATTATCCAAAGGCTTGTACGCAATACCAAGGGCAATGGAGTCAGGCAATTGGATGGTGCCATGAATGTCGGATTTGCTGGGGATATTTAAGTAAGGGTTTGCGTGGTCAAACTTTGCTTCACCGGTAATGTTTTGAGTTACTTGGGTTTTATACGCTAAACCGGCAGACCATTGCTCGTTGAATTTGGCATGCAAACCAAAGTGAAAGCCAATGCCCATACCGTCGCCTGTAAGATTGGCATTGTTGTCACCAAAGCCAGGAACTAAACCACCGGGCACGGCCAATTTATTTTGGTACATGCTTATGTACATAAGTTCTACACCAAAGGAGGCAGAGAACATATCGTTAAATTTGTAAGCAATGGTAGGTACAGCAGATACGGTGGTGATACCAACGCCGTGTACATTCATATTGCCTTCCCATTCATCAGCATAGTTATTGCCAAGGCCAAAACGGGTAAACATGCCAAGACCTAACCATACTTTATCATTAACTTGATAGCTGATATAACCGTGACCGGGTACCCAAATGGCTGTTTTAGTCTTTGTAGTGTGGCCGGAGCCGTCAAAGCTGATGCTACCATAGGGGGCCACAAAGGATGCGCCGCCCATGATGTGAATACCGGGGAGTTGGGTAATGCCAGCTGCGTTATAAGCCAAGGTAGATACATCGTCAGCACGGCCTACCATACCACCGGCAAGGCTAAGGCCACGGGCAGACCATTCGGTCATGGCAAAGCCTTCTGCAAGGGCACTGCCAGCCATAGAGACAGTCAAAAGAGCAGAAAGCACAAGAGCGCTAATTTTACGCATAAAAAATCCTCCAAAAAATACAAGGGGGGGTGTTGTGTCACTGTGAATTTTAATAGTGACGCTGTGAAGTATCGCTCCTAATACATATTTAATGGGTCAAGGTCAAGGGAAAGCTTCATGTGTTTTTTGTCCGATATTTCTACTGCTTTGGAATAAAGACTGCGCATATGTTGCCAATTATGGCCTTTAATGAGGCAATGAAAACGTTTTTGCCCGCGTAGTAAAGCTAGGGGGGCTGGTGCTGGACCAAGGACGCTGAGGCCCATTTCTTGACCAGCGCGGCGCAGTTCGCTCCCCATGCGTAAAAGCTGTGCTGGGCCATGGGTAAAATCTAGCCCAAAACTTATGCGTATGAGGGCTAAATGCACAAAGGGAGGATAGCGTCTTTTTTCTCTGCGGCGCATTTCTTCTTCATAAAAACCTTCAAAATTAGCTTCTTGAATGTATTTCCAGCAATAATGGTTCACATCGCGGGTTTGAATAAGTACCTTGCCGGGTTTTTGGCCGCGTCCGGCTCGTCCTGCAGATTGTACTAAGAGCTGAAAAGTTCGCTCCGCCGCGCGATAGTCTGGCGTATTAAGGCCAAGATCACCATCGGCTATAAGGGCCAGTGTGACCTCTGGAAAGTGATGCCCCTTGGACAGCATTTGCGTACCCACAAGAATTTGTGCTTCTTCACGCCTAAAGGATTCTAAAATCTCCTCCATGCGCCCTTCGCGGCGGGTACTGTCTTTATCAAGGCGTAAAACTTTGCCCTTGGTAAGGCTAGCTAAATGTTCACTGAGTTTTTCTGTGCCTTCCCCCATGGGGAGAAAATGCATACCTTTACAGTGAGTGCATAGGGCCGGAAAAGGCACGGCATGGCCGCAATAGTGGCAGATGAGGCGTTCGCGCCCCTTATGATAGGTGAGCCCTATTTCACAATGGGGGCATCTGGCCACTTCATTACAATCAAGGCAATACATGAGCGGCGCATAGCCACGTCTATTAAGCAAAATTACCGCTTGTTCGCCGCGTTCTATGGTTTCTTTAAGGGCCCATTCACTTTCTGGGGCCAATGTGGCTTGAGAGCCTTTTTGACCGCTAATATTTACCAGTGAAATTTCCGGTAAAGTGCCGCCGCCTACTCGTGCTGGTAAGCTTTGCATGGGCAATTTACCTTCTTTGGCTGCATAAAAAGTTTTTAAATCCGGCGTAGCAGAGCCTAATACCAAAAGGCCTTTATGTTGCGCTATGCGAAACCAGGCCACCTCTTTGGCTTGGTAGGGAAGCTTTTCATCTTGCTTAAAAGAACTATCATGCTCTTCATCCAGCACAATGGCCCCTACATTTTGTATGGGTAAAAAGAGGGCAGAGCGCGTGCCCACCACTATGCAGGGTTCCGTATGTTGGCCCAAGTGACGGAAAAGTTTTTCGCGGCTGGCAGGGGTTTGGTAACCATGGTACAGGTATACGGGAATATCTGGCAAGGCACGGGCCACATCGCGGCGTAATTTTAAAGCAAGGGCCACTTCCGGTGCTAAAAGTAATGTGCTAAGGCCGCGAGCATGGCAAGCTTTGGCTAGTTCCATATATACGGCTGTCTTGCCGCTACCTGTAATGCCATAGAGTAAGTGACTTTGGGCTTTTCCACTGCTTTGGGCCGTATCAAGGGCCTGCGTAAAAGCCTCTAGGGCGCATTGTTGCGCTTCAGATAGGGTAAAGGCTGCTTCTGGCGGCGGTAAAAGAGATATATGCGCAGCCTCACTTTCTTCCGCCTCTTCCATGGCTTGAATGTGCACATGCCCTTGTTTTACCAAGGCGGTGAGGGCAGGGCCGCAGCCTGTGCCTAGCAGGCGTACCAAGGCGCGCCGCGCTGTGCTGCCATGGTCGTGCAAATGATCAAGGATGGCTATTTGCTTTAAAGCCATGGGGCGCACCGGCCATGGGGGATCTACCTTAAGCACGCAGAGCTCTGTGGTGGCACTGTCACTGGTGGGGGGCAGAAGTTGCGCCAAGCCTTGCACCAAGGCGCGGGCTAAGTTGTGCCCTTGTTCTAGGGATAAATCTTCTAGGCTTTTAAGGCTGAAAATTTGAGCTTTATTTTGTTTGTTATTGTTAGAAGTAAGGTCTTGAAAACAGCGTATTTTTGCCTTTGCCATACGTAAGCCAGCAGGAAGTATTTGTCCTAAGATTTGCCCTTCACTGCGGCATTGGCGTAAGGCCAATTGGCGCATGAGGGCGAGGTAATCGAGACTGAGCAGGGGCTGCATTTCCAGCGGAGAGGCGAGGGCTTTAATGGTAACTTCTGGGCCAAGGCCGCTTTCTTCGTGATGACTGAGAATAATGCCCACGCGCAGACCTTTGCCAAAGGGAATGGCCACACGCATGCCGGGGCAAAGAGCATGGGCTATATCTTGAGGCCACCATGTGGGTAAGGCATAGGTAAAAGTGCCAAAAGGGGGCGAAAGTAAGGCTATGGTATAGAACATGGTCTTGGCTTGGTTTAAAGTGCTGGTAAATGCTTAGCAGGCTATGGAAAAAGTAGGGTGAAATTTTGGTAGAAACTTGAGAAAAATACTACTGTTTTTGAAAGGGGATGGGAGGAAAACCTTTTCATAAGATGGGGTTTTCCTCCAGTGCATTTTGTTATGTATCTCAAAAGGAGCTTGGCTTTTTTTTATTACTTCATGCTACCATTAAGTACATCTTTGAGCATTTCCTTAAGCTCTAGCTTAAGGGCTTCATCTTTCATGGCAAAGTAAATATTTGCCGTGAGGTATTCCGCCCAGTCGCCGGCGTCAAAACGTTTTCCGGTCATTTTTACAGCTAACATTCCTTTATCTTTAGCTAAAGCTTGTAAGGCGTCAGTAAGCTGAATTTCACCGCCGTGGCCGGGTTTAATATTTTTTAAATAATCAAAAATATCTGGGGTGAGTACATAGCGTCCTACAATGGCTAGGCGCGAAGGGGCTTCGTCACGGGGAGGCTTTTCCACCATGTCATTGATGCGGTAAACACCGGGAGAAATTTCTGTGCCATCAATAATACCGTAACGCTCCACCTTGTCATGGGGTACTTCCATAACGCCAATGACGGGCATATTTTCTGCCATGGCCACATCAA
>CAYJAL010000165.1:0-4808 GCA_964367875.1 uncultured Desulfovibrionaceae bacterium
TTCTTGATATGCCGTTTCGATGAAAAATTGTCCACATAAGTGTAGCCTATCCAAACTTCCATTTACTAGAGTATTGTAATGTTCGTAGTTGTTAACATTTTTTTTGCTTGATTTTGTATCTCCAAAGCATATGGGCTATATGTAACTTAGGAATAGCAGTCACAAAACGACCTCCCATTGCTTTACAAAGCTTAGAGATTGCATAATTTCCTCTTTAATGTTCCAGGAGAGAATTAAAATAAAATCAGGATGTTCTTCAACTATTTTATGCGGTGCATATACAGGAATATGCGATCCTGGCATATATTTATTTTGCTTACTCTGCGCCTTATCCACGCAAAATTGTATAAGATCTGGCTTTACACCGCGGGCGCATCGTTGTGGACAATAAAGCTTGATAGAGAGTTACTCTTCCGAGCAATAAGAAATCCATGGATCTGGGCGATGAAGATACTTCTAATATGCACCTTTTTGAGGCTACAAGAATTGGTTCTATGGCACTTACGGAACATGTAATGGTGTACCTCTCTATTTTGCATTAGATAAAGAGATGGTTACCCATAAAAATCACCTTGAAGCTGTGAAAAAAACAGTATACTATCTTAAGCATGAAGCTGAAAGAGGTTACATAACTAAAAACTAGGCAAAAGCCTTGTCTTAAGGATTGGAATATACAGGTGCAGCGCAAAAGTTTTTAGAAATTGCATAAAAAATTTTAGAAAAAAATAAAAGGATATAACATGCCAATTTTACAAAGGCGCACTTTTCAACCATATAATTTTAAAAACACTCAAGAGGCTCTTATTTGCGTGCAGGCCATGTTAAAAGTAAACGCCTTTCATAAAGCCCTTGAAGCGACCATTGAGGTTACTGAAAAATTTTCCCAAGAGGCATTGCCCTTCCTCGTTTTAGCCCATGAAATTTTAAAAAGTTTTGTAGATAGATCACGATATAATTTATATCAAAAACTGTTTTATGACTTTCCTATAAAACCCGGTGACAAGGTGCTTGATTTAGGCAGTGGGCATGTACCTTTTCCTTTAGCAACGCACCTGGCTGACATTTCTTTGAGCGATGGAAATGTAGGACGTGCCGGAATTCCCTTTAAGCATGTAGACGGCTTACCCGTATATGAGTGTAGTGTTGAAAATACGCCATTCAAAGACAAGGAATTTGATTTTGTCTACTGCTCTCATGTGTTGGAACACACAGAAGACCCAGAAAAAGCGTGTAAAGAGCTAATGCGCATTGCTCACCGCGGCTATATCGAAACACCAACCAAGGGTAAAGACTCTTTCTTCAATACACCAAAACTATCAAACCATACTCAATGTGTAGAAATAATAAACAATACACTTACTTTTGTAAAATACAGTGAAGATAACAAGCATGGACTAGGACACAATTTGCTTCTCAACATGCATATGAACCCACAATCTGATAGAGAGAAAGCTCTTTCTGCTCTTTTCTATTTATCTTCACCCTATATAAACACGATGCTAATGTGGGAAGATGATTTTAATTTTTCGGTAACATATTAAACTACAGATTTATTGAGCTTAAAAACATTATGAGTAATGACAAAATAAAATTAAACACACACCTTACACGTCCACATATATCTGTGAGCCGAAATGAACGTGAGCTACGCAACAAACATAGAGGTATGGTTTTTTGGTTTACCGGCCTTTCTGGAGCAGGAAAATCCACCATAGCTTATGCACTCGAAAAAGAATTATTTTCAGAGCATGTGCAAGTAATTGTTTTAGACGGCGATATTATTCGCCATGGATTATGCTCTGACTTATCTTTCAGCCCTGCCGGCAGAGCTGAAAATATACGACGTATTGCTGAACTAAGTCGTATATTTGCGCAGCAAGGGATGGTCTGCCTATGTTCTTTCATCTCACCTTTGCGCTCGCATAGAGAGCTGGCTCGAACAATTCTGCAAGACGATTTTCAAGAAGTTTTTATCTCTTGCCCACTAGAAGAATGTGAAAAAAGAGACGTGAAAGGTTATTACAAGTTAGCAAGAGAAGGAAAA
Organism: uncultured Desulfovibrionaceae bacterium; assembly: GCA_964367875.1. Lineage (GTDB taxonomy): Bacteria > Desulfobacterota > Desulfovibrionia > Desulfovibrionales > Desulfovibrionaceae > CAYJAD01. The sequence goes on from CAYJAL010000165.1 coordinate 2,045, forward strand.
ATAAAAAATTACACTGGAATATCAGCACCTTATGAAATATCGAATGATTTTGATTTATGCTTAAAGACAGATTCTTTATCACAAGAAGAGTGCATTAATATTGCACTAGAATTTGTAAAAAATAAAATTATTATATGAATCAATTATATGTGTTAAATATAAAATAATAAAATAAGGGCTAGGATTTATATATGAAAAAACTTTACATACATATAGGATATCACAAAACAGGAACAACCTCTATTCAAAACACACTTATTGTGCACAAAGAAATACTTTCAAAAAATGACTTTTGCTATTTTAATCCCGTAGCTAAACATAACATCGAGAGAAAAAACCTGAATCCTTGGCTCACTGTAAATTTTGATAGTGAATATTCCATGGATTGTACTTTTAATAACTTACATTCTTTTAATATTAAATTGCGTCAGGTATTACAAAATAATATTATAATCTCAGCAGAGCATTTTTGTTATCTTAATGAAAAAGAAATTTATAGATGCATGCTCATTCTAAAAGAACATTTTGATATTAAAATTATATGCTATCTTCGCAGACAAGATCAACAAGCAGTTTCATTTGTACAACAAGGGGCAAAGGCCACTTTAACAACTACTGAATTCATAAGTAGGAAAACAAATTTCCGCGCCTTACCTCCTTCTGATTTTTATCATGAATATTTTGACTATAATAAAATAATATCACGGTGGGCATACGCTGTTGGCAAAGAAAACATTATTTTACGTATCTTCGACCCCTCTCGAATGATAGATGGTGATGTTGTGAAAGATTTTTTACATACCCTAGATATACATTTTTTACCAACTGAACACATTAAACTCAACACCTCTCTTGGTTTTAAACAAACAAAATTAGGGCATTTATTTAACGCAATAGACCTCCCATTGGAATGGAGAAATTTAATCCATAATGAATTAGACGGAATTGGAAAAATGCTACCTGCTCGGAATGATGCTCAAGCTTTTTACAACGCCTATAAAAAAAGTAATATCGAATTAAACAAAAAATTTAGCATTTCGAATGAATATGAAGATATTTTTAGTAATAACTTTGAAATGTACCCTTCTGAGTCTCAAGACATCTGGACAGAAGAATCTGCTAACGATGTTTTTTTAAAAATATTTAATATATTGAAACAATTAAAACTTCGATAGCTCTATCAAACATAAAATATTGGATATAATTTTCGTCAAAATAATTTTACAACTATCCTCATTAAAGCTACCAAATACAAATAAATACTTTCAATACACAATCAACAAGGGGTTTCAAATTGAAAAAAAGAAATGTATACATTCATGTGGGTTTACATAAAACTGGCACTAGTGCTATACAAAATGCATTAAATTTTTTTCAAATAAATGGCGACCTTAGAAAACATAAGTTCCAAGCTCATACAAACACTATAAATCACTTTGCACACGAGCTTTTGCATTTTCCCCAAAACAAGGAAAGCATATCTGCTCGACTTTATACTATATTGAGAACTTATACCACATCTCCTTTAGAGAATATCCAAGATAATATTATTTTAAGCAGTGAAACTTTATGCGTGAAGTGGGGCGATAATGATTGCGAGCTATCAGGCTTTTTTGCACCTTTTTTTTACGACTTTTTTAAGGGGCATTCTGTAAAGATTATAGTCTACTTACGTAGGCAAGATACATACCTTGAATCTTTTTATGCACAAAAGGCAAAATATGGTATGCTTAACGAGAGAATGTTTAGTGAAAAAAAACTACAACGTTCTTTATATTATAAAAAATTTCTTGACAGCTGGGCACAGTTTTTCGGTAAAGAAAATATTATTGTTCGTGTGTATGAAAAAGCAAAATTGTATAGAAATGACGCTGTTAATGACTTTTTCCACATTATAGGCCTAAAAAACATTAACATACAAAGTATTTATACTGAAAGCAATCCATCTTTATCCGCAGAAGCTTTAAGAATTCGCTACTTATTTGATAATGATTTTACATTGAACTCTTCTGAAAGATATAAAAAATTAAATAAACTCAAGAGCGAGCTTGAATCGGGAATACTTGACGTAGACACCTATACATTCAGAAAGCACTGTTTACTTATGGGGCTAGATTATGATTTTGCATGCAAATATTCAATATTATATAAGCTTTTCACTTTAGAGCGAACAGGAAACTTTTCTAATTCCGGATTTATGCATCCTGACGAAAGAAGAGCATTTTTATCGCAATATGAAGAAGACAATAGGGCTATAGCACGTGAATATTTGGGAAAAAATGGTGAAGAACTCTTTGATAATACTTTTCCACAAAATATCATATCTTTGGACGCTCCAAATTCTTCAGACATCATTCGCATATTTGTACCAATCATACAGCATTTATTTGAAAAAATCACAGTGTCTGAAAATAAGATCCATGAACTTGAGTCTGTTATAGAGCAGTTCTTAACAAACAGAAAAAACTAAAGTAGTTCACCCTTGTATAGACCCGCCCGCGAAGTCAAGAAGTGGATAGGCTACACTTATGTGGACAAATTTTCATCGAAACGTCATATCAATAAAATAGGAGATGAAGATGAGAACACGTAAGGTAACAAGTTACACAAATGAATTTAAGCTTCAAATAGTCAAGCTTTATGAAAATGGCAAAAGTTCTAGGGACATAGTTAAGGAATATGGCATTAGCTCATCAACTGTTCACGGTTGGATAAATTGTAGTGGTTTAGACTTGGCCGTACAATAGGCTCCGTTTTGGTGGTA
>CAYJAL010000166.1:0-4737 GCA_964367875.1 uncultured Desulfovibrionaceae bacterium
GTTACTATGCGCCATAAAAAACAAATGGAGCAAAGAGTAAGCGCCACGATAAAGCCCACCCAAAAACCTGCCGCCCCAATGGGCTCTACAATCCATGAGGTGTGACATAAAATATAGCCCAGCGGAAAGCCAATAATCCAATACACAATAAAAGAAACTATGGAAATAATACGCGTATCATTATAACCGCGCAAAATGCCAATGCCTATAATTTGCATGCTGTCCACCACTTGAAAGGAGGCCGCATATACAAGCAAAGCCATGGCAAGTTGTATAACTTCGGCTTCATCATTATACAAAGCCACAATAATATCTCTGTAAGCAAAGGTGAGGCCTGCTCCCAAAAGAGCCACCAAAAGCCCTATAATCAGCGCCGTCCATGCCGTATATCTGGCATGGATATATTGGCCGGCGCCCAGGAAGTGGCTTATGCGAATGGTGGCAGTAATACCGATAGACAGCGGTACCATAAAGAGCACCGACGCCACCGAAGAGGCCACCTGATGCCCTGCCACAATGGTGGTGCCAAGGGGGGCAATGGCCAGGGCTGAGGCGGCAAATAGGGTAATTTCAAAGAGCATGGCCAAGGCTCCCGGTAGGCCAATACGAAAAATACGGCGCACGGATTTGCCTTCAAAGCGTGGCTGCAAAGCCTCTTGGGAGCGAATGAAAAGCGGCTTAAACAGGCTGCCAAGATGGACAAACTTCTGCGCTTTGCATACATAGATAACCATACTTATGCCCATAAAGGCAAAGCATATGGCTGTGGCCACACCGCAGCCCACAGCGCCTAGTTTGGGAAAGCCCATATGCCCATAAATAAAGACATAGTTCACCGGAATATTCAGTAAAAGCGCCATCATGGAGATAACCATGGCAGGCTTGGTGAGGGAAAAACCCTCCACAAAGCCGCGCACACATACAAAGAGATAAAAGAAAGGCAAGCCCCAAAGCACGGCGCGTAAATAGCCCCCGGAAAGGTTTACAAGGTGGTCTTCTAGCTTAAAAAAAGCCATCTGGTGAGAAATAGCATAAAAAAGCAGCATAAGGGGCACAGATAACATGCCTGCGCACCAAAGGCCTTGACGCATCAGTTGCGGACTTTTTTCTTCCTTACCTTCTCCCACCAATTGGGCGCATAAGGGGGAAATGGCCAAAAGCACACCCACGCCAAAAAGAGAAATGGGGTTCCAAAGGGAAGCTGCCACAGCCACGGCGGCCATATCCACAGAGCTGGCTTGCCCTGTCATAACGGTATCCACCAAGGACATGCCTATGCCGGAAAGCTGAGCAATAAAAATGGGCAAACCAAGACTGAAAAGTTTTTTGGCTTCAAGGGCAGAAAAAAAGCTAGAGGTATAATGTCGCATAGTAATAAATGGGTAAAAAGGATAAAAATTAGTGTTCTAAAAAGAGAGGTATATCTTGCCTGGGTACGGCTTTATTCACTAAAAGCTCAATGGCCTTTTGTCCCAATGTGCCTAAATCTACACTGTAATCATTGACAAAGGTGGCAATATGCGCGGCGGTGACTTCTTCTGAAAGCTCTTGAGCATGGGCGCGTATAAAATTCGCACTGGCTTCTGGGTGCGCACGGGCATAGGCAATGCTTTGGGCAATGGCTTTTTCTAAAGCTAGGGCTGTTTCCTTGGGCACATCGCGGCGTACGGTGATGGCGCCAAGGGGCAGGGGCATTTGAAAGGCCTCTTCCCACCATTCACCAAGATCCATTATTTTATGTAGACCTTGGTCGGCATAGGTAAAGCGCCCTTCGTGAATAATAAGACCCATATGAGCTTTGCCTTCTAGGACATGGGGCATGACTTTATCAAAAATCATTTCCTCACGCTGTCCTTGAAAATGTCCATGCAATTGCAAAAGCAAGTTGGCTGTGGTCATGCGTCCCGGTATGGCAATGCTGGCGGTAGCTTGCGCCTCTGGGCTTAAAGGCTCGCGGGCAATGAGCAGGGGGCCACAACCAAAACCCAAGGCGGCGCCACTGCGTAGCACAGCATAGCGCGGTAAAACCTTTGGCAATACTCCCACAGAAAGCTTGGTAGCCATAAGCTCACCGGCCACGGCTCGGGCGTTGAGTTCTTCCACATCGGCCAAAATATACTTTATATTAAAGGGCACAGGCACCAGACCATGCAATAAAGCGTGGAAAATATAGGTATCATTGGGGCAAGGGGAGATGCCTAGGGTGATGGTATCTTGCATAAATTTCTCTACAAAAAGGTGTTATGAGGCATTGACAGTGCGCACAGGAGGGAACATAATCCCAAACCATGCATAACGTCAATTATTATACTCAATGCGGCCTTGGTGCCATCTATCATAAAGTTATGGAAAAAGAACGCCTTAGCTATTAAGATTGGGTGACACTTTTTCGATGTCCGGATTTAAGCGCCGTGCCGGCCTTGGCACATCATGTGAGAACGCAGCTACATGGTGATGCCACCCACTATGTGGTGAATAGGCATGTAAACTATACCAATGTGTGCGTTAATGAATGTTCTTTTTGCGCTTTTTGTCGTGAAAAAGAAAGCGATGAAGGCGCCTTTGTGCTGAGCAAAGAAGATATTTTACAAAAAATCCACACAGCCCATGCCGGTTTAAGCGGCTCTGTGCGGCTGGACGAATTGCACATTGTGGGCGGCTGTCATCCCACCTTGCCCTTGGCATGGTTTGAAGATGTGCTGAGCACTGTGACCCAGCTGTATCCCAAGCTTATGATTAAGGCTTTTACCGCTGTGGAAATTGCGCACTTTGCCAAACTTGAGGGCATATCTACCCTTGAAGTGTTGCAGCGTTTGCAAAAGGCAGGCCTTGCCATGATGCCCGGCGGCGGCGCAGAAATTTTTGATACAAGCATACGCCAAAAAATTTGCCCCATTAAGGCCGACGCTGCCACATGGTTGCAAGTGTGCGGTGAGGCGCATAGCCTTGGCATACGTACCAATTGCACCATGCTCTTTGGGCATGTGGAAGGGCCAGAGGCTAGGGTGGATCATTTATGCCGTTTGCGTGAGCAGCAAGATAAGAGCGGCGGCTTTACCTGTTTTATCCCTTTGCCCTTTCAGACAAAAAATAGCAAATTGCAATTGCCGGAAAGCCAAGTGGGGCCGCATATGGGGCTGGAGCAATTGCGCACGGTGGCTGTATCGCGCCTTATGCTGGATAATATTCCCCACATTAAGGCCTATTGGGTTATGATGGGAGAAAAATTGGCACAAACGGCTCTTTGGTACGGCGCCAATGATCTTGATGGTACCATTGTGGAAGAGCATATTGGTCATATGGCCGGCGCGCAATCAGAGCAAGGCATGACCGTGGCCAATTTGGAACATATGATACGCATGTCCGGCTTTAGGCCAGTGCGCCGCAATGCACGCTTTGAAGAAGTGGAGGGCTAATTATGTCATTTGCACCCAGTCATTCCCCCTTTCAGGAAAGCGCTGCCGTACAAGAGGCCGCAGAATATGTCTTGCAAGGGCAGCGCCTAGAGCGCGCTCAGGCTGAAGCTTTGTATTATGAAGCTTCTTTGCCCACCTTGGCTTACCTTGCCCATACCATGCGCTTGCGTTTGCACCCGGAGCCCATAGTGACCTATGTGGGCGATAGAAATATAAATTATTCCAATGTTTGTGTTTGCGCTTGCCGTTTTTGCGCCTTTTATCGTGCGCCGGATCATGCCGAGGGCTATGTTATAAGCCGCGAAACGCTTACAGAAAAAATCAATGAAACCTTGGCTCTTGGGGGCACGCAAGTGCTTATGCAGGGCGGCCATCACCCAGATTTACCTTTTTCTTGGTATGAAGAACTGTTGGCTTGGATGCGCGAAACATGGCCAAGCCTGCATATTCATGCCTTTTCACCGCCGGAAATTGCCTATTGGTCAGAACTCTACGGCATGAGCACCGTTGAAATTTTACAGCGCCTTAAGGCCAGCGGTTTACATTCTTTGCCCGGAGGCGGCGCAGAAATTTTGCATAATGATGTGCGCAAGCAAGTCTCGCCCAATAAATGCTCGGCCACGCGCTGGCTGGAAATTATGGAAGAGGCGCATAGCCTTGGCCTACGCACCACGGCCACCATGATGTTTGGCCATGAAGAAGAGCCCGCGCATCGCTTGGATCATCTTTTTGCCGTACGCGCTACGCAAGATAAAACTCAAGGTTTTACAGCCTTTATCCCTTGGACATTTCAGCCGGGCTTTACCAATATTCAATGCCAAACCCTGCCTGCGCCGGCTTACTTACGCATGCTGGCTGTATCGCGTTTGGTACTGGATAATATTAAAAATATTCAATCCTCTTGGGTGACCATGGGGCCGCATATTGGACAATTGGGCTTGTTTTATGGGGCCAATGATTTTGGTTCCCTTATGCTAGAAGAAAATGTGGTGGCCGCTGCGGGCACGTCTTATAGTTTGAGCCGCGCTGAGATACATAAAATCATTGCGGCGGCGGGTTTTAGGGCGGTGCAGCGTACTATGGATTACCAACCAGTTCGCTGAAAAAGGGCTGTCTGCTTTGTTAAGCTTGCTTTTTGCTCCAGTCGAGTATTATTTATACACTCCCTCCGCAAAAAGCTTCGCTTGCCTCGCATCCAGCCCTTTTTGAGCGAACTGTAAGTGACTTGTGTTTAGTTGAAGGCCGTTGGAAAAAATTGCTTGCTACACAGGACGTACGACCAAGCGTTATGTATGGTTACAATGGCGCAGGACGCGCCTAG
>CAYJAL010000167.1:0-4685 GCA_964367875.1 uncultured Desulfovibrionaceae bacterium
AGAGAAGCGTGGGATATCTTGCCACAATAATTCTTGCGGCGGGCTTTTCCACGCGTATGCAGGGTTTATTTAAACCCTTGCTTCCCTTTCATTTCTCTTGGCCGCAAAGCTATACATGCACGGCCTTAGAGCAGATCATACAATTGCACCTACGGGCCGGCGTAAATCATATTTTTGTGGTGACAGGACAAAGAGAAGAGGAGGCTTTAGCGCAGGTTATTGGCACATGGCACAAGAAATTGCGCCCACAGCAAAAAATCTCCCTTGTGCCCAATCCAGACGCGCAACGCGGTATGTTTTCTTCTGTATGCCAAGGTATGCAGGCGGTGCGGCAAGCTTTTTTGTCCGATGCACTAGGGCATATTTTTATGCACCCTGTGGATATTCCCTTGGTGCGCCTATGTACCTTACAAAAGCTAGTGCAAAGCCGTTCACTTCATCCTCAGGCTGTACTTGTGCCAAGCTATAAAGGAAAAAACGGACATCCGCCTCTTATTCCCAGCGCATATATAGATAAGATTATAGCCCATGACGGCGCTCAAGGTTTACAAGGGGTCTTGGGCTCCCTCCCTGTGCAAAGCATTGCCACTGCTGACAGCCATTGCCTCTTAGATATGGACACGCAAGAAGATTATAAACTCTTACAAAGCAAATCCTTAGAGCAGCATATATTACAGCCTGAAGAAGCGCTGGAACTTTTACATTGCCTACAAGTGCCGCCACAAGGTTTGGCTCATGCCCATGCTGTGGCCGCCGTGGCCACGGCCTTTGCCCATGCATATGTAAATATTGAGCACCAAGGCAAGCAATCCCCCCTTTGCCCCCAGCTAACCCATACAGGCGCCCTCTTGCACGATATGTGTAAGCAAGAAAAACACCACGAAGCCGCTGCAGGAAAAGCCTTGCGCCACATGGGGCTTGGCGCTTTGGCCCCCTTGGTGGAAGAGCACAACGATTGCCAATTACCTGCCCATGCCCCCATTACAGAAAAAGAGCTTATCTATTTAGCCGATAAATATGTGCACGGTAAAAATCCTGTGCCCATTGAACAGCGATTCGCTCAAAAACTTGCCCTCTACGCGCATATACCGGAGGCTTGTATAGCCATACAAGCGCGCTTAGCCCGTGCCAAAGTCATGGAAAAGCGTGTGAGTGATGCCATTGCCAAGGATACCTATACGCTGGCGCAGGAGGCCTTATGCCTATAACTGAGGTGTGGCTTATGCGCCATGGGCATATTGTGCAGCCCAAGCAAAAAAGCTTTATTGGACAAAGCGATTTACCCTTGAGCAAGCTGGGGAGAGAGCAAATACGCGGCTGGCAAAGTTTTTCCGCTACGCAAAATCTGGACGCCGTCCTCTGCTCTCCCTTGCAACGCTGCCAAGAGAGTGCGCAAATACTCTGCCCCCAAGGCATAGTCATAATCACAGAACCAGCTTTACGTGAAATACATCTTGGAACATGGGAGGGACAAAGCATAGCACATATTAAGGAGCAATTCCCTCAAGAGTATGCCGCACGCGGAAAAAATATGGGCAGCTTTCGCCCTCCACAAGGAGAAAGCTTTGAAGATGTGGCGCAAAGAGTACTACCTGCCATGGAGCACTATTTGCACATATATGCAGGAAAAAAACTTCTAGTAATGGCTCATGCCGGCGTAAACCGTGTTATCCTTGCACATTACCTACACTTACCACTGCAAGATACACTCAGCATACCCCAGCCTTATGGATGCTGTACACATCTACTCTATGATTCCCTAGATGGGTGCAGTATAGTACTATAAGATACTATACCATTAAGAAAAATACACAGTGAGGGTATTGCCGTTACAATCAATATCTTTAGAGCCAGCAGTTAAATCACTTTGCGTCACTTCAATGCCTGTACCAGTGGCATCGTACAAATAATCTCGAGAGCCATCACTGCCATCTATATCAAAATCATGGAGGGTAATCGTACTATTTTCTACTGCACTGCTCAGCGTAATATGCGTCGTATCCCCTGCTTCTGTACCAAGATGTATATTGGCATCATCTTTTGTCGTGCTCGTTATATTAAGAGAAATGCTATCCTCACCCCCATGGGCAAAATAGACATCCCCTTTTAAAAAGCCTTGAATATCTATGCTATCCTTACCGAATCCGCCATATATTTCACCACCGCTCATGCTTTGGGAAATGATAATGGTATCATTACCGGCAAATATCGAATCAGAGGGAGCGTAATTTTCTGTGGTATCACCGTAAATATTACCGCCCTGCATATATTGCACTACTATACTATCATTGCCAAAGGTAAGGGATTTTGCATCTGCTTCTTCCACATCGCCATAGACAGTACCGGTAAAGGTAGTAAAGGATAAGGTGTCATTACCAAAATAGACGTTGTCGCTTTGTTCAACATTAATAGACTGAACATCTCCCGACATCTCATCGCTAAAGGTATTTTCTATAAAATTATCATGGCTGGCATACGTATAGATTTCGGTGTGAGAGCCTGTATTCCCTGATTCATCAAGCCCATGATTGAGATTTGGACTACTTCTAAGACTTGCATTGGTAAAGGTGAGATTAATAGCCCAGCCTTTGGAAGGATCATCAGGGTAAATAACTCCGGAGCCCGTGGTCAGTATATCTGTAATGTCAAAAATTACGCCATCAACCATGAAAACGTCATTACTCAAGTTAAAACCATCGATAATCACGGTAGTGTCACCCAAAGGCTTTATATGGATAGTATCATTACCTTCATCTACCTTAATAACACCTCCGCTCGAACCTGCACCATGACTACCGGGAGTTACAGTAATACTATCATCACCTGCACCACCATCAATGGTACCGCCTGCAAAAGCGTTTACAGTAATGATATCGTCTCCACCATCACCATAAATAAAAGCATTTTCCCCTAAGGTTCCCACAGTAATAAAATCATTTCCACCACCTGCATGTATGGAGCTGGTCAACTGTGCGCCATGGGCATCCACACCTGCGCCACTCATGCTATGAACCGTAATGGTATCAGCTCCGCCATACTCCGTGCTGGAGCTAGAATCTCCATAAATGGTGGTATGAGCTGTGGTGGCTGTCATATGGCCCACAGAAATAACATCATTACCCCATGTGTGCGCACTGGCATCACTTACAGTAAAGGCATCGCCAGCAATGGTGGTATGAGAAAAGTCACCCTTTATAGTGATAGTATCATGGCCAAAGTTTACAATGGCACCCTCTTTCACTTCATAGGCATCACCATAAATACTATTTCCACCGGTTTTAGAAATAAAAGTTATAGAGTCTTGGCCGGCTTGTACTTTGGTGTTAGTGCCGGATATGCTATACGCATCGCCCACCACGGTGCCGGAGCTAATATGTCCGCCGCCAATAGTATCATTGCCGGCTACAATATTTCCGCCGGTAATGGTTTGGGCATCCCCGGAAATAACGGAACCTGTATGAATATCTCCAGAAACGGTAAAGGTTTGGCTTATAAGCGCATGTGATCCATTAGTATAAGCAGCACCATCGGCAAAATAATTATTATCTCCCGATACAGAAAATATATTGCTGCCTCCAGGGCCTGCTGCAGGCACATTGTCCGCCAAGGTCACAGTACCAAGAGCCACGGCCTTCACAATTTGCCCTGCGTTTATTCTTGAACTAAGAACCGTAGCAACATTTGCTTGTGAAAACTGAAAAGAACCCTCCGTAGCCCAGGAGCTGAGGTTGTTTTGTTCTAAAAGTAAGGATATGGGCTCTGCGCTCTTAGCATTTTCTTCTTCCCAAAGCTTTCTATGGGCTTCTTCTATGGCTGTTCTGTCAGTAAGGTTAAAAAGTGCACCCAAAAAATCGTATATTTCTTCTGGAGTAAAAATATAAGACTGCATGGTGGAGAGATCATCAACGTCAATAAGGGCGCCTTGGCCTGCACCTGTTAAAGAGAGCGCGTTTCCTTCAGGTATTGTCAGCACGAGATTCTGCCCTGGGTCAATGCTAAAGACCACATAGGCTTCACTTTTATCTGCATTGACCTTAATGCCAAAATCAGAACCACAAATGTCCACAGTAGCTTTGGGCGTAATCAGCTTAAAAGAGTCAGGACTTTGCTCAACAATGGCCCCTGAAATGGAACGCATAATCCCCAAACTAAGATTAAGCACGCAAGAAGAGCCTTCACTACTAAAAATAAATTCCTGCACTGTAAGGACAGATTGTGGCCCTAACAACACCTTAGAACCATCAGTAAAGAGGCACTCGATGGCTGCATTTTGTGTATGAATAACGTCAGTGACATGCAAAGCATCGCCTTGCTGTAAGGTAAGAGCTTGACCAGCCCGCTCCACTAAAATGGATCCGCTAGCTTTTGTAATTGTTGCCACCATGGGTGTTTGGGACATGAAAAACCTCATAAATATATAAAAATAAATAATTTTCTACTTAAATATATATGTTTTAATGCAATGAAAGGAACGTAAACGATTTTTGCATAAAGTGCGAGTACTTTCTTTTACCTAAATTTGATAGTATATGGTGAGGGGAGGATCGAAAGAGTTGTGCAGCGGTTGTACAGTATGCAATACCACAAGAAAAAGCCTTTACAACTTTCATTGTAAAGGCTTGAACTTACTGGCTCCCCGGGACGGACTTGAACCGCCAACCTAGTGATTAACAGTTTTTATCTAC
>CAYJAL010000168.1:0-4680 GCA_964367875.1 uncultured Desulfovibrionaceae bacterium
AGAAGCTTGGCAGATTATAGCCTGTATGGGCTTCGGTAAGGGCTTCCTTTAAAAGGACGGCTTGTTGCTCACGGCTCACCGGATACTCGTCCAAAACTGGGGTTGGGCTGAGTATAGCACTGTGTTTTTTCCCATGGTGGGTTTTGTCCGTAATATATTTACTAAACTCTACAAGGCTACTATTGGTGAGCAAATCAGAGAGATTTAAAGAAATATTGAAGTGCTCATTGAGAATAGCAATAATACGCATACCTGAGAGTGAATCTCCGCCAAGCGCATAGAAATCATCATTAATAGTAACATGTTCATGCCCAAGCACGCGCTGGATAATGCTGCACAGAGCATCGACTGCACTTAGCTTTTTAAGTCCTGCGGTGATGCTGTCTTGTGCATTATCGCTGAGGACGCCAGCCTGCACTGTTGTGAAACCTGTATGGAGTCCTTGACCTTCTAAAAATTCACCAGCAAGGCTTAGAACAATATGAGGCTCATTATGGGCAAGAGCCTCTAAGAGGGCTTTTGCAGCCAGTTTGGGATGAAGCATATGTGCCTCGTGAATGCCAGCCCTTGCGGCCATACCTACTTCGGCCAATGCGTTCCACGCAATGGAAAAAGCAGGGTAGTTATGTTGCCTTAACTCATGAGCCAAGGCATCCAGAGCGGCATTGGCTGCTGTATAATCGCTTTGACCGGCGGCTCCCATAAGGCCAGTGCGTGAAGATGCTAAGATGAAATATTCAATAGGGTCTTGCTTGGTGAATTCATAGAGCAAGCGCGCCGCATGAAGCTTTACATCTAGCACGGATTCAAAAGTTTCTTGATCTTTTTGCAGCATAAAGCCAGCTCCGGACAGTCCGGCAGTATGGATAATGCTTCCAATGGGGCCACAATCCGTACGCACTTTTTCAAGGCAGGCTTCAAGTTCCTTGGCATTGTTTACATCGCACTGATACAGCTTGTAGGTAATGCCTTGTTTGTCAAGGTTGCTTAAGGCTTCTAACCTTTCTTGCATTTTAGCATTGTGTTCTGGTAGGAGCGAATTATCTAAAGAGCTTACGTCTAGAGAAAAAGGACTTTTATGCAAAAGGGCAAGTGTATTTCCTAAAGCCGGCACAAGCTCCGCGGCCATGCTCAGCGCCAAACTTCCAAGACCGCCTGTGATGACAATGCAATTATTTGTACTGCTTATGGGCTGTGTTGACGGAGTAAGCGCTTTTGAAAGGCTTGGGGTCAGAAGCTTTCCCTGTGCGTCAAGACGCAACCAAATGGCTGGCGTGTCATGCAAGGGCGACAATAAAGAATCGCTAATGTTTTTTATGCTTACATGGCTTATATTACTTAGGTTTGTGTTTGCAGCTTCCACAAATATGCCGCGCAATCGTGCATCTTCTTGGCATAGAGCCATAAAAGCTCCACGTATGGCAGCATGCTCAGGGTTGTACTGTTTTGCAAGGAAAAGCCACGTTATAGGACGAGATGGGGGCGTGCTTATGTGGGACATATTTTGCAAAATATGCTGCATAGGCAAGATTCCCTGCCAAGGGGAAATGTCTTGAGGCAATACTGCAACAATATGAGAAATAGTACCTTGTTGTAGCTTTTCGACCAGCTCTTTACATGTGCTGTTGTCCTGTGGATAGGGCATGCACGTAACAGTATGGCCTAAGTTTTCAAGCTCCTGCATAATGCTTGAGGGAGCATTGTCTAAGAGGAGAATATCTTGTGTCTGTGCCTGTCCATGCGTCTGGCCATGTACAGTGGGGCTTGGCTGATTTTTCCAATCAAGCCTGTGTAAAAGCGCTTTATCCTCACGCAAGGGCAAAAATACCAAATCTTCAAAATGAACTAATATATGGCCTTGGTCATCATAAATACTGCAATCTATTCGCAGATTTCGTTCGGCATGGTTAGCCCCTTCAGTTTGGTTAGCCCGCTCAGACTGGACGTTGGATTTTTTATGGCAACGCACCCAAATTTGCGCTGGCAAGGGCTGATATACGCTTATGCTCTTGCACGCTGCGGGCAAGAGGTTTGCTGTAGCTTCAAAGGCGGAACTTGTGGCAATATCAAGCATGGCCGGATGCAGGATAAAGCTTTGTAAATCATCCATATACTCAGGCTTAAGAGTAATGCGTGACACTGTAACACTGCCATCGCTAGAGCGCCATAGAGCCGTGCGACAATGCCAACGGCCAGAAACATCAAGAACGGGAACATTAAGAATAGAATTCTTAGAGCCGTAGTTTGAAGATTCTACCAAGTCTTGTTTTGGCATATCTTGATGAATGTGTTCAATATCAATGGGGGTAATGCCATGGGGCTTGGAGAGTGTATGTACTTTTGCTTCCACAAAAGTTGTCCACATCTGCTCAGCTTGCCCCATAAGGCTTATGTGCTGCTTGTCTTGGCTTTGTTCCTGTGAAGCTATTTGTAAGGAAATATTCGTATACTTTTCTGCCAATAGGGGGGCGTGCCAAACAAGATTCTGTATTTGTAAGGCAGTATGTGCATGGTTTTTGCCTTGCATAATGTTTGCTATAAGGGCAGGAAAAGCCATGCCCACAAGGGTAGGCTTACGCAATATTTTGTGCTCATGTAAGGGCCAAAAAGCTTTATTTTCCACATCAAGTGCATAGTGCTGCCCATGAGGCGTATGTATGGCCTGGCCTATAAAATCGTCGAAATTAGTATTTTTTAGAGTATGTTGTGTACTCTTTTTTTGAGACGTATTTGTAAAGTTTGGCCAGCACGTGACGCGCTCCATGGGAACTGCCGGTAAATGCACACGCTTGAAACTTTGCCTAAAGTGCTCGTGTTCGGCGTGATTATGTGTGGCGTCAATCCATAGGGGAGTCGCTCCTTGCATAAAGGCCTTTGCCGCTGTATGAGCCTGTGCTTCATCCTCATGGCACACATAAATATGGGCAGGAGTAAGTTTTTCCTTACTGTTTTCCTTGGGACTTTTTGGCGCGAGGGCTGGCGTGAGGTTTGGCATGCACAGCCAATGCAATAGCTTTTGGCATAATGTCTTTATGTCTTGTGCCACAAAGGCCACGCGCACGGCTAAATGCGTACGTCCAAGGGTCAGGGTTGCGGCTATATCCCTTATATGCTGAGGATATTTTTCTAAGTGCATAAGCATGGCCTTGGCATAACTTTGCAGGCTTTCCATGCTTGCAGCAGAGAGAGCGATGCAATAATAGGCCGGTGCATAGTGCGTGCTCTCTGCTTTGGGAGCTTCTTCTATAATCACATGGGCATTAATGCCACTGAGCCCAAAGGAACTAATGCCAGCTTTTAACGGGCCATGAACTCTCAAGAGCTTTTCTGCTGTGGCCGGCACATGCACATGAGCCTTGGCAAAGTCAATGTGCGGATTGGGTTTTTCAAAATGCGCTTGGGCTGGCAGTAAGGCATGCTTTAGGCTAAGCACGGCTTTTAATACTCCCAAAGAGCCGGCCGCAGCATCCAAGTGACCAAAATTTCCTTTCACCGAGCTTATGGGAATGGATTTTTTTGGGGGATTTGAATCAAGGGCGCGGCGCAAGCCTTCCACTTCTGCAGGATCTCCAAGTACTGTGCCTGTGCCGTGGGCTTCAATAAAGCTTAGCTCATTAAGGCTAAAGCTGGCAGATTTTGCTACTTGTTGCGCTGCTTTGGTAATAACATTTGCTTGTGCCACAGGATTTGGAGCCACAAGACTTGTGCCCTGACCATCTTGATTGACGGCAGAGCCTTTAATGATGGCATGAATGGAGTCATTATCTTGCAAAGCTTGTTGTAAGGGCTTTAATAAAAAGACAATGGCGCCTTCTCCACCGGTGGTGCCACTGGCTCTGGCCTCAAAGCTATAGGTGCGCTGATTATTACTTACAATGGCAAATTTATGGGGGAGCAGTAAAAGGCCATCCTCCACACGCACAGCACCGCAAAGGGCTACGGAGCAGTCCCCATTTTGCAAGGCCGTGCACGCATGATGCATTGCCACCAAGCCAGAAGAACAGGCTGTGTCTATGACTGCGGCTGGGCCAGTCCAATTATATAAATAACTTAGGCGAGCAGTAAGGGCCGAGGGTATATTAATCATGGCCGACTGTTCGGCTTGCTCTGGCACACCAAAGGCCACGGCCTGTCTAAAGCTTGAATGGGCACTTGCCCCCACAAAAACGCCAACGTCCTTAGCTCTCAAAGCATCGCCGCCATATCCTGCATTTTCAAGCGTTCTTAGAGCCGTTGCAAAGAAAAGCCTGTGTTCTGGATCCACAATACGGGCTTCGCTGGGCGACATGGTAAAGCGCTGCGGGTCAAAGCTTGAGATATCATCCAGATAGGCCGCAGTTTGAAAGGGCAAGCCCTCATGGTTCACGCCGGCGGCGCTGAGCATGGCTCTTTGCTCACGCTCTCTTGCTGGAGAAAGGGCGCAAACTCTGTCACTTTGGGTCATAAGGTCTGACCAAAAGCTCTCTTCATCGGTGTAATCTGCCAGTCGTAAGGCCAGACCAATAATAGCTATATCTTTATTATCAGTGTTTTGCCCAGTGCTTTGCCCAGTGCTTTTCTCGGTGAGTTGCGCAGCCTCTTGCTCGCTATTTTCCTTGGCCTCTTTCTGCGCAGGCTCAAGGCTTGTGTAAATCTTTTGGGCTTGCTCTTGAATATTTATACATACAAAGAGTTCTGCCA
>CAYJAL010000169.1:0-4671 GCA_964367875.1 uncultured Desulfovibrionaceae bacterium
TTCCATGGGGAAGTGATGGCCGCAATAGCTACACACGCCGGCAAATTCACCAAATAAGTCAGGACCCCACAGGTCAAGGCAGCCGTCTTTGGCCGCATTGGGGCAAGTGAGGGTGCGGTCATTTTTAAAGCGCGGAGAAATATAATTCCAACGGCTTACGCGTCCTTCATCCTTCCACGTGGAAAGCTTGGTAAGGGCTTCGGTATCCACAGGCTTACTGGTGCTACCGCCAAGACGCTTAAAAGGCGCCTTAACACGTCTTTTGAGCAAAGCGCATTCATTTTGTACTTCTTCCCAGAAGAATGTCACTTTACGCTGATGGTTACGGTAAAAATCGTATTTAATTTTATTCCAGCGCATAAGAGCCGCGCCGGTAACCTTACGCCAGCTTTTCACATACCAAGGACGACGGTCACGAGCGGCATAGCGTGAAAGGCTTAAGAACTTTTCTTGGCGCAAGCGCACTAAGCGATCTTTATTGGAAGAGGACAAAGCCCAGCGCATATAGCGCTCTTCCAAATTGATTTCCGGATTGCGACGACGAGAGATGGCAATACCGCGTAGACCGGGCATTTTGCGGCTGCTGATAACCACTTCGTCGGTGGAGCGAATGATTTCTTGGCGCAAGGTGCGGTAAAAATCAAAATGCGAAGGACGAGCGCCCAGGGGCGGCTCTTGGATCATTTGATCAATATATCCGGCATTAAGGTTATCTTCTGCGGTGATATGCAAGGCATCGGCGCAATATTCTATAAGCTCAGGGGTGGCGCGTTGGCCGGCTTTAATGCGTCCTTCAATGGCCGCAGCCCCTTCGGGAGAGATTACAGAATAATAACCATGCGAAAGCATAAGACGTTTATCGGCAAGACCAATGGCTTCTGCACCGCCGGAACCACCTTCAGAAATAACTGCCACAATGGGCACGCGCAAATTGGCCATACCATAAATATTGCGAGCAATTTGCTGCGCAGCACCTGGGTAATCTTCCACAGGATAAGAACCGGGGGTGAAGATAAAGGTATGGATTGGTATACCTTCTGCCTCGGCAACGCGCATATATTGCAATGCTTTAGCATTACCCCAAGGCTTTACAGAGCCACCATTACGAAACTCTGCGCCGTGACCTTTTTCTTGACCAATAACCATAACAGATTGGTTATAGGTCTTTTTACCGCGGCGGCGAGTAATAATGGCTCTGGCAATAAGCATACTTGGGTCAATGCTGTATTCGTCTTGACCGCCAATTTCGGTAAAGTTGTCATACACATTTTCCAAAATATCACGCAAGCACATGCGCTGGGGGTGACGCACAATGCGCACCTTATCCATGGCGGTGATCTTGGCTTCTAACTTGCGCTCCATAAAGATGAACAACTCTTCCAAGGTGACCATTTCTGTATGGGGATCTTCAGCGCTGCCGCTGCTTAGGCGCTCATTTAACTGCTCTAATTTTTCACGCAGCATAGATATTTTATCTTGGTGTTTATCCACAAAAATATCTTGTATGTAGGTAAGCCTTTCGGTGAGGCTTTGTAGGCGTTTTTCTATCGAATTATCCATGTTAGACCTTTATATGGTATCGTCTGTAAATGGTTGCGTGATCAGCCCTAGAATTTTAAAATTCTGGCTGTATTATTACGCAAAAAGTTAATATTGGACTTAAGCTCTTGTCCGGCATTGTTATGCCCTTGCAAGGTCATGGTATCCAAAAAGTCTATGCCACGAGCTTTTGCCTCTTCTATATCCTTACCCCAAATAATGCCCAGCGCTAAGTTGGGGTCAAATTCTGTGGGAATATCATAAGGAGCATCGGTGGGCACGTGGGTTAACATGGTTAACCAATCATGCTCACGCCAGCCATAGCTGTCGATGGTACCTACCCAAGGGGAGAATTTATTGTCTGGGTCTTCGGCAATAAGACGATATTCAATGCCTACGCCTTCAAAAGAAATATCCTCTTGCGAATAGCCTAAGGGATCCCCAAGGCCAATGCGAATTTGTTCGGCAATAAGGTCTACTTCGCCCAGTTCTAAGCGATTTTTAACGCTGGAAATACGCGCAGAAACGCCATTTTCCACCTGAATACGAGTGTTTACTTCCATAAGGAAGGGCTCACCGTCGCGGGTTACAATCCATTCCCAGGTGCCCACATTGTCATAGCCAACGCTACGCGCCATGGTAAGAGAATATTGAATGATATCACGCAAAACTTGCGCCGCATCAAAGGTGTATTTGATATTATGCGGGTCGAAACCGGGAGCAATTTCAATACGCTTTTGCAAGCCTGTAGACTGAATGGAGCAGTTACGTGTGCCAAAGTGTACTGGGTTTTTGCCGCTACGGTCAGAGACAATTTGCACTTCTAAGTGGTTAAAGTCCATGATGCGTTGCTCAATAAGCACGCCTTCGTCTTTAAATTGACGCAAAGCATAGTTACGAATACGACGATACACCGAGCGGAAGTTGTCAATGTCGTACACTTCCTCAATGCCCATGCCGCCGCCGCCGGCAGAAGCTTTTACCAGCACCAAGGGCTGTTTAATACCGCGCTGTAATTGGAATTCAAAAACAGAGCGAGCTACTTTTTCTGCTTCCATCTCATCATAGATGGGACGGTCAGAGCCGGGCACTGTGGGCACGCCAAGGCTACGGGCAAGGCGCTTGGTATTGATTTTATCCCCAAGCTCGCGAATGATTTTCCAAGAAGGCCCAATGAAGGTAAGCTTGCGGTCGCGCTTGGTTACGCGGCGCGCAAAGCGAAAATCTTCGGCAAAAAAGCCATAGCCCGGATGGATGGCTGTACACTCAGCATCATCGGCCACGGCTACGATTTCGTTGGCATCATGGTAGGAGGCCACTTGATAAAGGCTTTTTTCGCCGCCAAGCTCGCGAGCAAGGCGCACATGTCCTGAGGCATGGTCTTCTGCTGTATAAATGCAGGTAAAGGGCACGCCAAGTTTATGGCAAGCCTTAGTGATACGCATGGCAATTTCACCACGGTTTGCCACCAGTACTTTTTCTTTGTTTAGATCCATTCTATTCCCTTTGGGTGATTTCAATATACTATTTTTTACACGCAAAAATACAAGGCCTATAAAAAATAAGCCTTGTATGCGGTATTAAATTTTACTTGCTTCAATAAGGCGCTTTTGTATTTCTAAGACGAGTTTGTCTAAGGCATACTCTTGGCGCTCATTCATATTCATAAAGTTACAAGCCACAATGCCTTTAGGGGTTACGCGAATAACCTTAACTCTAAGGGCTGTCAAAATGGAACGCCCGCGCACTTCCAATTGCACAGTAAACGTGGCGCCCTCTGCCAAGTTAATATTGGCAGGCAGCTGAATAGCACAGCCGGAAACACTAATGTCCACCACTTCATAGGTAGATTTTCCGCCATTAATACGGGCTTCTATGCCTTGTACCATGGCACGATAAGCATTTCTTGCACTTTGTGCATCCTCTTCCAGAGAAAAATCGTATTTTGATTCTGACATTATGGACTCTTTGTTACATCACGTTGTAAGACAAATTCTACACGGCGATTGCGCGCCCTATTTTCTTCTGTAGTATTGGGCATAAGCGGGTTCAGTGAACCATAACCCGTGGCCGTAAGCCTGTCTGCTTCAATGCCTTGCGTTAATAAATAACGAAGTACGGTTACTGCACGTAAAGCAGACAAATCCCAACTATCCTTAAAGCGCGGGTTATCTACTACGGGCGTATCATCAGAATAGCCGCGAATATCCACACGCTGTTCACGTCTTTTGACAAAGATGTCTTTTAAAACATCTAATATTTTTAAACTTTCTGGCGTCAACTCGGTACTATTGGGGGCAAAAAGCACTTTGCCTGGCAAACGCAAGGTAATGGTGCCTTCATCCAGCACAGCACCCACTTGGCCTTCCACGCCATTTTGTACCAAGAAAGACCGTATATCATTAAAGGTTTGCTTTTGCGCTTCAATAAGCTCTTTACGTCTTTTCACTTCTTCATGCAGCGAGCCTGCCGTTTGGGTAGGGTCGCTGTGCGCCAGCGAGCTAGCATCACCACCAAGAGCCCCTTTAATAGAACCCACTGTGGCTAAAAACTTGCTTTGCTCAACCGTAGACAGAGAAAAGAGCAAGATAAAGAATACCAGCAAAAGCATGGAGATATCAGCAAAGGTGGCAAGCCAGCCTTCCCCCTCATCGACATCATCATCGCCGCTTTGTAAAGGATCGTCACTCATAGATTTTTCCTATGCATTTGCTGTTAAAGGGCCACTACTCTTTGCCGCCTTTATCCGGGCCTTTGCGTTGCTTTGGCGGAATAAAGGAGGAAAGTTTTTCATATACCAAGTTAGGGTTATTATTTTCTAAAATAGATTTGGCGCCTTCGAAAATAATGAGCAAGAGTACTTCTTCTTGCATGCTTCTTGCCTTCATCTTACCGGCAAGGGGGATAAAGATAAGGTTTGCAATGAGCGCGCCGTAAAATGTTGTCAAAATAGCAACAGCCATGGCCGGTCCAATGGCGGCCGGGTCTGCAAGGTTTGCCAGCATCTGTACAAGACCAATAAGCGTACCCACCATACCCATGGCAGGTGCCAAGGAGGCAAGACGTGTAAAAACACTAATACCAATATTATGGCGTTTTTTCATGGACATAATTTCAATGGCCACGGTGGCA
>CAYJAL010000170.1:0-4618 GCA_964367875.1 uncultured Desulfovibrionaceae bacterium
CCCCCTATGCAGCGCCTTTTTCCTTCTTAAATGAATCTTTTGACGGCACCAATGTGTACACAGTAGATGACATGCCACCGCTGGATTATATCCTTATTTCTCACGATCATTACGATCATTTAGACCATGATGCCATGGTAGCCTTGCAGCCCTTGCTCAAAAATAACATTATTTGTCCCTTGGGTGTGGGGGCGCATTTGGAGTTGTGGGGATATACACCAGAGCAAATACTGGAAGGCTATTGGTATGAAAGCTTTGCTTTGAAAAATGCTGTTGAAGTACAAATTTTACCTGCGCGCCATTATTCCAGCCGCCTTTTTAGCAAAAACAAAACCCTTTGGGCCGCCTTTGCCATATCTAGCCCCAGCGAAAAAATATTCTTTAGCGGTGACACAGGCTATGGCGATCATATCCTAGAAATTGCTTCTAAGGTGGGTCCCTTTGATACAGCCATCATAGATTGCGGACAATTTAATGATAAAGGCTGGCCACATATTCATATGTTGCCCGAAGACGTGGCAAAATCCGCCACAGAGCTTGGTGCAAAGCGCCTTATCCCCATGCATAATGGTAAATTTTCCATTGCTTTGCATGATTGGAAAGCCCCTTTGGATATGATTACCGAAGCTTCTAAAAATAAAGATTATACCTTGCTCACGCCCATCATTGGCGATAAGGTGAATCTTGATACAGAAGGGCAAAGCTTTGCCCCTTGGTGGAAAGAAATTCAATAAAGAGGTTCGAGAGCATGTTACAGCCACCCAATATTCTCACCATTGCCGGTTCTGATTCCGGCGGCGGAGCTGGCATTCAGGCAGATATAAAAACCATCATGGCTCTTGGCGGTTATGGCATGAGCGTCATCACGGCCTTAACAGCGCAAAATGGCGCCGGCGTACAAGGCATTCATGCACCCGAGTCGGAGTTTACCGTGGCGCAATTACACTCGATACTGCAAGGCTTTAAGGTGGCAGCTGCTAAAACAGGTATGCTTTTTTCTGCGCCCATTATGCAGGCTTTAGCGCCGGAGCTGGAAAAGGTGGATTTCCCCTTGGTGGTGGATCCTGTATGCGTAAGCCAAAGCGGTCATACCCTTTTGCAAGAAGATGCCGTAAGCACCCTCAAAGAGCGTATCATTCCGCTGGCTACTCTGCTCACCCCCAATAGACCGGAAGCAGAATTTCTCACCGGTATAAAAATTGACGGTGAAGAAAGCATTGCCGCCGCCGGTGAAGCCCTGCTAGCCATGGGCGCCAAGGCCGTGCTCATTAAGGGCGGCCATTTTGACGCTTCCATCATGCTTACGGATTGGCTTTGCTTGCCCCAAACTACGCCACAAGCCCTGCATCAAGCCCATGTGAACACGCAAAATAATCACGGTACAGGCTGCACCCTCTCCGCCGCCATTGCTACCTATTTAGGGCTGGAAATGCCTTTACGTGTGGCCATTACCAAGGCGCAAGAATATGTAAATTTAGGCTTAAGAAAAAGCTATGCCCCAGGCATTGGCCATGGCCCGCTGAATCACGCTGCCGCGCGCTAGTGACTTTATGCTTATTTTTGACGATCCGTTGCAAAAATCATTTTAATATTTTTTCCTTGAAGCATAATATTTATTATTTAGTTATAGTGCGCTCATAATGGGTAAGATGTGAGGAAGACGAAGTTTTTTGCGGAAGGAATGTATAAATAATACTTGACTGGAGCAAAAAACAAGTCTGACGAAGCAGATTACCCATTTTCAGCGCACTATTAGAATAGTATAGAAACGCGCACGCTCTCCTGCCCCTCCAGCACATTATTTTCTACTCTTACCCTTGCCCCATGCAAATTAGCAATATGCCCCACAATGGCAAGCCCCAGCCCACTGCCCTTTTGCGCCTGCCCAGGCAAGCGGAAAAAGCGTTGTCCCAATTGACGAAGGGCTTCTTGCGGAATAGGCACAGCGGTATTTTCCACCACCAATTTTTCCGCGTGTAGCATAACCTGCACCTTGCCACCGTTCACGCCATAACGTACGGCATTATCCATAAGATTGCGTAAAACTATGCCCCAAAGCTCGCCATGCCCTTTGCAAAGTTGGGGCTCTGCCAGCTTTTGCCATTGTAAAGTCATATTCTTAGTCTCTGCGGCAAAGAGCACCGTAGCCTGTGCATCTTGCATCAATATGGGCCAAGGAATAGGCTCCTGACTACTGGCCACAGATTTGGCTTCTAAGGAAGAAAGTAGCAATAATTGCTCCACCAAATGCGTGCAGCGCGTGCAACCTTCCAAGATTTTTTGCAAAGCATTTTCCCTTGCAGGGGCATCATCCATGCACATTTCCAGCACTTCTGCTTGTACACGCAGGCCGGCCAAGGGGGTGCGTAATTCATGCGCCGCATTGGCCACAAAGGCACGCTCTTGTTGTAAAAGAGATTGAATACGCTCAAGCAATGCATTCAGCGCCTGCACAAGGGGACGAGTTTCTGTGCTGAGTACAGGAATTTCCACAGGGTGAATATCATGGGCATCACGAGCGCGTAAATTTTGCGTCAAAGAGCGTAAGGGCTTTAATTCTTGGCGTACTATCCACACCAAACCAAAAATAAATACAGGAAGAATAATAAGCCACGGTATCATATGGCGCCACAAAATTTTAAGCACCACAGAATCCCTATATTCTTGATTTTGCCCCACTATCACCATATAGCGCCCTTTTTGCACAGGAAGGCCATACAGACGCCATTTATCACCATCTAGCTCATGGTCATCATCATAGTCATCGTCGCGATTACCAGTTAAACCAAAGTTTTTCCGCACATCATGGCTGTTTTTATCAAAAGTTCTATGCCCGCGCCCCTGAAAAAAAGGCAAATATTTACCATCATCGTCATCACTTAAAATGCGCTGTCCTTGTTGCGTAAATACGGCAAACGAGAATGTTTCATTGACAGAATCTAATTTTTTCTTACGCTTATCCGGTAAAATTTCGCCTATTTCATCAATTTCACCGTGTATTTTTTCAAAATCCAATTCAGCTAAAGACTTAGCCAAAAATTGCATATGGGAATCATAAAAAATACGAATATGCTGATTGTCAAAACGCCAAGCCGTTCCCATGGCTAAGGTCCATATGAGCAAGGCAAAAAGCGAAAAAAACATGGTCAAGCGTGAAATAAGACTCCACGTGCCCACATATTGCCAAAATCTTCTTATATATTTCATATTATTTACTTTCACTTACGCCCAAAGTATAACCGATGCCGTGCACTGTCTTAATAAAACTTGAGCCCAGCTTAGAGCGTAAATGGTGAATATGCACTTCCACAGTATTGCTGCTCACTTCATCATTCCAGCCATAAAGCTTTTCCTCAAGGGAGGCGCGAGAAAGCACAGCCGTACCATGGTTAAGAAAAATCTCTAAAAGCACCATGGCTTTGGGGCTCACGGTTATGGCCACATCATCTTTGAAAACAAGGCGTTTTTGCGGATCAAAGGCCACAGCGCCGTGACGCAGCAAAACATCTGGTTGCCCCTTTTGACGTCTTTGTAGGGCACGTACTCTGGCCACAACTTCGGCCAAGGCAAAGGGTTTGGGTAAATAATCATCGGCGCCCAGATTTAAACCTTCTACTCGCTCAGCCACAGCACCGCGAGCGGTCAATATCAACACAGGCGTTGTTAAGCCTTTTTTACGCCAAAGACGCAAAAGATCTAAACCATCCATACCGGGCAAGGTGAGGTCTAAAATCACCACATCGTGCAGACCATCTTCCAAAACATCTTGCGCAAGGGCGCCATCTTGTAGCCAGTCCACGGTAAAGCCCTGTTTCTCAAGAGCTACCACCAAACCATCACCAATAAGTATATCATCTTCAACCAGCAAAATGCGCATTTTAGCCTCCCTCATAAGCAATGCCATGGGTATATATCTATTCTTTCCTCATAGTAAAGCACAATGAGCTTAAGAAAAAATTAAGAAAAGCTGAACGAATTTTTTCCATAAAAAAAAGGAGACTGCAAGCAGCCTCCTTGTGGGTATTTTTACATCAATAGCTTATTTATTCACTATTTTCACAGTTTTAACTTCAAATTCTGTGGAGCCCCAATCCTTATCCACTTCTACCAAAAGCTCCACTTCATCATTGGGGCCAACTTGCGCGCCGCGCCAAGCTTTGCGATCAATTTCTACAGTACCGGTGCCGCCGGCATCTTGGAAGGTGTATTTTTCATCGCCTAAGTGATTCACGATTTTACCGCGAAAAGTCACCCACGTATCATCGGCTTGAGTGGCGCCCTCTTTCATGGTCATAAGCTTGGGGCCGGGGCCAGTATATCCGCCTGTTGCGGTGGGGCCATTGAAGCCGCCATTTTTATTTCCCTTAGCCAAAGCTTCACCGCCCAAGGGGGCAAGAGCTACTGCACCTACAAATAACGCTGTCAAAATTACACTTGTATTCTTTTTCATTTTATTTCTCCTTAATGAGTGTTTGTGTTGAAGACAATACAACATGCGCATCTTAAGAAAATATTACGATGAAAAAAAAATAGTATTTTATTGTTTTTTTGCCAAGCGTATTTATAGGCGATAATTTTGCAAAAACAATTTTTTGTGGGGGAGGGGAAAACCTTTTCC
>CAYJAL010000171.1:0-4560 GCA_964367875.1 uncultured Desulfovibrionaceae bacterium
AGAGAACCTTTTTTAAAAGGTTTCTCCCCCCAGAAAACTCAAAAAACAAAACCAAAATAAAAAAATCAAAAATATAATAATATACTTTAGGAGATTACTATGGACATCAGTAAATTTACCGAAAAAGCCCGTGGATCCATCACGGAAGCTCAAAGCCTTGCTGCTGGTTTTCAGCATCAAGAGAGTGATATAGATCATTTTGCCTTGGCGCTTATTTCTCAAGAAAAGGGGATAGTGCCGCGTATTTTAGAGCATATGGGCATTCAGGTGCGTGCTTTGGAGGTGGCTTTACAAAACCTTTTAAGCAAGCGCGGTGCTGTGAGTGGTTCTGGCGCTGGCATGGATGTGAATAAAATAGTCATAACGCAGCGCTTGGCCAAGGTGTTGGCCGATGCGGAGGCCGAGGCCAAGCGTATGAAGGATGATTACGTAAGCGTGGATCATCTTTTTGCGGCATTGGCCGATCAGCCGGCGGGAACGCCGCTGGGTTCCTTATGGAAAGAATATAATATAACCAAGGCGCGCTTTGTCATGGCCATGGAAGAGCTTCGCGGCGGGGCAAGGGTGACTAGCGCCAATCCGGAAGATACCTTTGAGGCCTTGAGTAAGTATGGTCGTGACCTTGTGGAAGCGGCAAGACAGGGCAAGATGGATCCTGTCATTGGCCGTGAAGAAGAGATTCGCCGCGTGGTGCGCATACTTTCGCGCCGCACTAAGAATAATCCTGTGCTTATAGGTGAGGCAGGCGTTGGTAAAACGGCCATAGTGGAAGGCCTGGCCTTTCGTATCGTTAATGGCGATGTGCCGGAAAGCTTGAAGGGTAAAGCCTTGTACGCGCTGGATATGGGCGCCTTGGTGGCCGGGGCTAAATATCGCGGTGAATTTGAAGAGCGCCTTAAGGCTGTGCTTAATGAAGTGGAGCAGTCCGAAGGGCAAATTATCCTCTTTATTGATGAATTACATACCATTGTGGGCGCCGGAAAGACCGATGGCGCCATGGATGCAGGGAACTTGCTCAAGCCCATGTTGGCGCGTGGTGAACTGCATTGCGTGGGCGCTACTACGGTGGATGAATACCGTAAATATATAGAAAAAGATCCGGCGCTGGAGCGACGCTTTCAGCCCGTTATGGTGGAAGAACCCACGGTGGAAGATACCATTTCCATTTTGCGCGGCCTTAAGGAACGCTTTGAGGTGCACCATGGGGTGCGTATTAGCG
The DNA here is from genome assembly GCA_964367875.1 of uncultured Desulfovibrionaceae bacterium. GTDB lineage: Bacteria > Desulfobacterota > Desulfovibrionia > Desulfovibrionales > Desulfovibrionaceae > CAYJAD01. The sequence goes on from CAYJAL010000171.1 coordinate 1,220, forward strand.
ATTCTGCCATAGTGGAAGCGGTGACTTTGTCCCATAGATATATTAGCGACAGACAATTGCCCGATAAGGCCATAGACCTTGTGGACGAAGCGGCGGCCATGATTCGTACAGAGATTGACTCTTTGCCGGCAGAGCTGGATGCGGTGAATCGTAAGGTTATGCAGCTGGAGATTGAGCGTGAGGCACTGCGCCGCGAAACGGATATGGCCTCACAGGAACGCTTGCAAAAGTTGGAAGGGGAATTGGCGGATTTACGCGTGCATCAAGGTATTTTGCGCGGTCAGTGGGAAAGAGAAAAAGGCTCCATTGATTCTGTGCGTCATATTAAAGAGCGTATTGAACAGACAAAACTTGCCATTGAGCAGGCAGAAAGAGCCTATGATTTAAACCGTGCTGCTGAGCTTAAATATTCTACTTTATTGGAGTTGGAAAAGCAATTGCAGTCGGCGGAAAATGGCAATGAGGGTACGGAGCGCCTGTTAAAACAAGAGGTGCGTCCCGAAGATATTGCTGCCATTGTGGGGCATTGGACGGGCATTCCTACCACGCGCCTTTTGGAATCAGAAAGGGAAAAGCTTTTGCGCCTTGGCGAAGAGCTGCATGAGCGTGTGGTGGGGCAAGAAGAAGCCGTGCAAGCTGTGGCAGATGCGGTGTTACGCGCTAGAGCGGGCCTCGCAGATCCTCAGCGTCCTACGGGTTCCTTCCTCTTTTTAGGCCCTACAGGTGTGGGAAAGACCGAGCTATCTAAGGCTTTGGCTGAGGCGCTTTTTGATACAGAAGATAATATGATTCGCCTTGATATGAGCGAATATATGGAAAAGCATTCGGTATCGCGCCTTATTGGGGCGCCTCCCGGCTATGTGGGCTATGATGAAGGGGGGCAGCTCACAGGAGCTGTGCGCCGCAAACCTTATTCTGTGATACTTTTTGATGAAATTGAAAAGGCGCATCCCGATGTGTTTAATACCCTGTTGCAATTATTGGACGATGGGCGCTTGACGGATAATCAGGGACGCACGGTGGATTTTCGCAACTGTATTGTGATTATGACGTCAAATATAGGCTCCATGCGATTGTTAGAGGGTATTGACAGCGAAGGCAACTTAGCAGAAGATACAAGGGAGCAGGTTTTAGACGAATTGCGTCAGCATTTCAGGCCGGAATTTCTTAACCGTATTGATGAAACCGTGCTCTTTACTCCTTTAAGTTTAGCACAAATTGAGCGCATTGTAGATCTGCTTTTGCAGCGTTTACATAAGCGATTACAGGAACGTAAGGTTAATCTTACTCTTAGCGAAGCAGCCAGAAAATTTGTGGCTGAGGCTGGTTATGACCCTGTGTATGGGGCGCGTCCTCTGCGGCGCTATTTGCAGCATTATGTGGAAACGCCTTTGGCTCGTAAGCTTATTGGCGCGGACATAGTGCCTGGGCAAACGGTCACTGTGGACGTGCAAGATGATGCACTTATTTTTATATAACATAATAAGGTAGAATATATGGCAAATGCGGCATTGATATTGGCAGCTGGCAAAGGCACTCGCATGAATTCTGATAAGCCTAAGGTTTTGCAAAATCTTTTGGCAGAACCTATGCTGGCGCATGTGCTTCGCGCCTTGCGCCCAATTTTTAAAGAAAGCATATGGACCATGATTGGCCATAAAGCTGACCAAATTCGTACCGCATTTGCCCATGAAAATTTATCCTTTATTGTACAGGCTGAGCAAAAGGGCACAGGGCATGCTTTGCTTACAGCTATGCCCACCTTGGTGGAAAAGAAAATTTCCTATGTGCTGGTGGTCAATGGCGATACGCCGCTGCTGAGCACGGAAGTGGTGCAAGGCTTTATAGATGAAGCTTTAAAGCCTGTGCATAAAACGGAGCTTGCCAGCACTGAAGTGGCTTTTGCCAGTATTTTTGTGCCCTATACCAATAATTATGGCCGTGTGGTGCGTCTTGGTGAAGTGGGCGGCGTTGTGGGTGAAGAGAGCGGCGACGTTTTGGCCATTGTGGAAGCTAAAGATTATGACGAAGAGATGTATGGCTTCCCCACAGGTGAGGTTAATGCAGGCTTATATATGCTGTATGTGCCTACATTGGTAAAGCTTATTCCCATGATTACAGACAAAAATAAGAGCAAGGAATTTTATATTACGGATCTTGTGAAGCTGGCTGTTAAGCATGGCCATAGCGTGCGCGGCATTTTGTGTGGCAGTGCGCAAGAGCAAGGCTCTAATCTTTTGGGCGTAAATACACCTACAGAGCTCATAGAGGCAGAAATGCTTATGATTCAGCGGCACGTGGCTCATGCTTTGTCGCGCGGGGTGCTTATTCACTCGCCGCAAAATGTGGTTCTGGGCGCAGAGGTGGAAGTAGAGCCCGGCGCAGAGATTTTTGGCCCCTGCGAAATCTATGGTAAAAGCACTATAGCCAGTAGCGCCGTGGTGGAGTCCCATTGTGTATTGCGCGATGCGCATATTGCTCATGGGGCAAGGGTGCAGAACTTTAGCCATATTCAGCAGGCTTATGTGGGTGAAAACACCAGTGTGGGGCCTTATGCAAGGCTACGTCCAGGCGCACGCATAGAAGAAAATGCCAAGGTAGGAAACTTTGTAGAAGTGAAAAAAGCTACCCTTGAAAAAGGCGCTAAGGTAAGCCATTTAAGCTATATAGGTGATGCCACCGTAGGCGCTGGCGCCAATGTGGGGGCGGGCACCATTACGTGTAATTATGATGGCAAAAATAAGCACAAAACAGAAATAGGCGAAAATGCCTTCATTGGCAGCAATACGGCCCTGGTGGCGCCGGTAAAAGTGGGCGCTGGAGCTCTTGTGGGCGCAGGGTCTGTTATTAGCAAGGATGTACCGGAAGGCCAATTGGGTATTAGCCGCGCACCCCAAAAAACACTGCCAAGAAAGATATAAATTTATTTTTTTATAATATATTAATATATAAGGGCTTAATCTTTAATTGTGAAATAAATGAAAAAGATTTGCCCTGTGCTCCTTGCCAAGGAGCTAAGGAAATGTTATTTTTTAGTCATGGAAATACTTAACTTGCTAGAAGAACGCGTTACCCGCCTAGTAGAAGAAATTGAGCGGGTTCGTGCAGAGAATGAGAGGATACTCCAAGAAGGTAATGGTCAGGTAGCGCAGCTACGTGAGGAATTACAATCTTTACGAGAAGAGAATCAATCCTTGAAAGCTGTCTTGGCGCAAGAAAAACAGGTGAAGGACCATATGTTGCAGCGCGTAGATGCTGTGTTGCAACGCTTAAATGGCTTAGACACCTAATGTTTTCATGGACACCATGCAAGAGTATACACTTACTTTATTAGGGCTTGA
>CAYJAL010000172.1:0-4511 GCA_964367875.1 uncultured Desulfovibrionaceae bacterium
CTAGAACCTGAATCTAGCGTGTCTACCAATTCCACCACCCCGGCACAGGGGGCACTTTGCGGTGCAAAGACTATTTATGTCAATACGCCATCCTTGGCAAGGTATTTTTTACCAAGAATTATTTTCTACCTACGCAGAAATAGGCAAAGCCCTTGGAGCCCATGGTTTCGGGGCTGTACAAGTTGCGCCCATCAAAAAGAATGGGGGCAGAAAGCAGACCCTTAATGCGCTCAAAGTCTGGATTACGGAATTGGTTCCACTCTGTAACCACAAGCAATGCTGCAGCATCTTGGCAAGCATCATATTGATTGGACACAATTTCCACCAAGCTATTATCTTTTAAGATTTCGCCGGCATTTTCATGAGCCACAGGGTCAAAGGCACGAATTTTCATGCCTGCGTCGGTGAGTTCCTTAATAATGCTCAAAGCGGCTGCTTCGCGCATATCGTCGGTATTGGCCTTAAATGCCAGACCCCACAAAGCAAGGGTTTTACCGGCCACGCCGCCCTGAGGCGCAAAATATTCCATAATGCGCTTGGCCATGCTCTTCTTTTGGCGAGCGTTGACGCTTTCCACAGCATTGAGCAATTCGGGCACAACACCGGCCTTACCGGCAGTGTGAATAAGAGCTTTTACGTCCTTGGGGAAGCAAGAGCCGCCATAGCCCACACCGGGATAGATAAATTGATACCCAATACGCGAATCAGAACCAATACCCACGCGTACATCACGCACGTCAGCATCTACTTTTTCGCATATGGTGGCAATTTCGTTAATAAAGGAAATCTTTGTGGCCAGCATGCAGTTGGCGGCATACTTGGTCATTTCTGCACTGCGCACGCTCATAACGATGATTTTATCGCGAGTACGTGCAAAAGGCGAATACAATTCACGCATGGTGGCGGCGGCCTTTTCGGAAGAAGTACCAATCACCACACGGTCAGGCTTCATAAAGTCGATGATGGCATCGCCTTCTTTCAAAAATTCAGGATTGGAAACAACTTCAAAAGGAATCACCGTTTGACGCTCCACCAAGGAGGCTTCAATCAGAGCGCGAACACGGTCAGCCGTTCCCACAGGTACGGTGGACTTATCCACAACAATGATTTCTTTTTGAATATATTTACCAATGTCGCTGGCTACTTTTTCCACATAGCTTAAGTCGCAAGAGCCATCATCACCGGAAGGCGTACCCACGCAAATAAAGGCCAGATCCGCATTAGAAAGGGCTTCTTCTAAAGAAGTGGTAAAGCGCAAACGCCCATCGGCATAGCTACGCTGTACCATATCTTCAAGGCCAGGCTCAAAAATATGCACAGAGCCGGCTTTTAAACGCTCAACAACCTTAGGGTTAACATCTACGCATGTCACATGATTGCCCATTTCAGCAAAGCATGCAGCGCTCACAAGACCCACATAACCGGTTCCAACAATACAAAGATTCATATAATCCTCTATTTAAGCAGCAAAATATTTTACCCTCTCCCCATGGCTTGACGCGGAGAACAGGCATGTTTACAGTAAAAAAAGCCGTAGCTTAGTATGCCTAAGAACGGCGAAAAATAATTCCATAAATGAAGCGACAGCTTACACATAATTTTTTTAAATGGCAAGGGCACATGATTTGCGGACTAGGCACTGATATAATTGAAATTTCGCGTATAAAGCACTCTTTGGAGCGTTTTGGTTTACGTTTTGTAAACAAAATTCTGAACCCTGAGGAAGTGGCGCATTTACAAAATAAATACCCTCATTTTGAACAAAATCTGCCCACCCATAGTATAGCGGCGCGCTTTGCCGCCAAAGAAGCCGCCGTGAAAGCTTTGGGCACAGGCTTTAACTATGGCATTGGCCTGCATCACGTGGCCATATTCAATGCCCCCACCGGCCAACCGCAAGTGCATTTTTATGGCCCAGCCCTTGAGGCCATGCAAGCCCTTGGCGCCAACCACAGCCATATAAGCATCTCGCACAGTCGAGACACGGCCTGCGCCGTGGTCATATTGGAGCGTGTATAATGACACAGCATCTTTGCGCCCCCCTACCTACAGCCCAAGAAATGCGCCGCTGGGATAGCGCCGCCTTAGCTTATGGCCTGCCGGAATGTCTGCTTATGGAAAATGCCGCCCGAGAAGCTTTTTTTGTTTTACAACAAGAATACGGCGCCTTAGACAATACACCTATACTATTCTTTATGGGTAGCGGCAATAATGGCGGCGACGCGGCTTGTTTGGCTCGCCATACGCTGGACGCCGGCGCTCACCCCTTGGTTTTGCATACCAAGCCTTTATCGCACTACAAGGGCGTCACCAAGCAGCATATTACCATGGCGAAAAAATGCGGCGTGCCCTTTCTGCACATGGGCAAGAAAAAAATTTCTGACCTGCCCGGAAAAGAACACTGGAATAAGCCACATATACTAGTAGACGGCCTTTTAGGCACAGGCTTTGAAGGCGCTTTACGCCCCGAGTATCAAGAATACATTGCCCACATCAATAGCCATAAAGAACATGCCTACATTCTGGCCTTGGACATTCCCAGTGGCTGCGAGGCGCTCACAGGCCTGCCCCATGCCAGTAGCCCCGTGGCTGTGCAAGCCCATGCCACTGTGGCCTTTGCCGCCGCCAAACCCGGCCTTATTTTACCGCAAGCCGCGCCCTATGTGGGCAAGCTCTTTGTACGCTCCATAGGCATACCGCGCCCGGTGCAAAAAGAAATCCCCCCTTCTTTTCGCCTGCTACAAAAGCAAAGAATTGGCGCATTGTTGCAAGGGGAAAAAGCTCATAGTCATAAAAATACCTGGGGTCATGTCTTGGTTATGGGCGGCTCCATACAAGAAGCAGATTTGAGCGGCGCGGCGCATTTAACCGCCCTAGCGGCCTTACGCACTGGCGCAGGACTGGTCACGGCAGCGGCGCCCAAAAGCGTCTGCAGCAGTATTAAAAATTCCTGCCCCAATATAATGACCTTAAGCCTCACGCCGCCCCAAAGCGACCCCTTGCACTGGCCTAAAGCTTTACCCCGCACTTTAGCCGACAAGCTTTCCCAAGTGCATGCCATAGCCCTAGGGCCCGGTATGGGCACAAGGCAAGATAGCCAGCTTTTTTTACAAGCTCTGTTACAATACCCAGAGCGCCCCAGAGCCATTCTCGACGCCGATGCCCTAACCCTCATAGCCGCCTCATCGGCTCTACAAGCTCTGGTTCGCCATGATGATATTCTCACGCCGCACCCCGGTGAAGCCGGGCGTTTTTTGCAATGCAGTTCCAAGGAAATTCAAGCTCAAAGATTTGACGCCATAAAGCAGCTAGCACAAAAAATACCCTGTGTATGGCTGCTTAAAGGGGCAGGAACCTTAGTCTGCCAGCAAGAGAGCCCCATATATATCCTGCCGCACGACACACTGGCCCTAGCCATTGCCGGCTCCGGCGATGTACTCACAGGCTGCATGGCGGCTTTGGCAGCGCGTCTTAGCCAAGAGCCAAGCCTGCATATTGCCCTGCTGGGCGCTGCCGTGCATGAACAATGCGGTGCCATGGCACAAAAGCTCTACCCACAGCGCGGCCACATGGCCTCAGAGCTTGCCCATCTTTTACCCCAAGCTTTACAGCATCTCCATGATGCCGCTCATTCTACCTTACAAGGGGAGGTCTACAGCCTTGACCACACGCTCTAAAACCTTAGCCAGCCTTGAGGACACCGTGGCGCTGGCGCAAGCCTTGGCAAAAATACTTGTGCAACATCAAGAAGAACAGGGGCATATACCTGTGCAAGCTCTTTTATTTAAAGGTGATCTTGGCAGCGGCAAAACCACCTTCACCCGCGCCTTAGTGCAAGCATTGCCCGGCGGTATGCAGGCCGAAGTTTCCAGCCCCAGCTTTACCCTCTGTAATATGTATAAAACCACGCCCCCTGTGCTGCATGCCGACCTATACCGCTGCGCACATTCTTTGCCCGAAGAAGTGTGGGAAGCCCTTGATAACAGTGGCACTCTCAGCCTTATTGAATGGTCTGAACACTTACCCAAGGAGGCTTTACCCAAGGATTTTCTAGACATCTCTTTAAAAATATGCCATGAATCCAGGCTTATTGAGGTAAGCGCCTTTGGCTCTAAAGCTGAAGCTGTGCTCCGAGTGTTACTCTAAGTCATTACTTTAGGGCTATATTCTGGGGCATGACTCTGAGGTTATGCTTTTAGCATATTTAGGGCATGGCTTAGGCATATTTATTAACTGCTTTCCCCCAACCATAGGCAATACTATGAAAATTCTTGTACAAAAATTTGGCGGCACTTCTGTAGCCAATCTTGAATGTATGAAGCAAGTGCAAGAAAAGGTCATGGCCGGACTTGCACGTGGCTATAAAATGGTGGTGGTTCTTTCGGCTCGCTCCGGAGATACCAATGCCTTGCTGGCCCTTGCTGATCAATGGTCAGCCAAACCCGACGCCGCAGAGTGCGACCAATTGGTCTCCACCGGCGAACAGGTTTCCATTTCCCTTTTCACCATGC
>CAYJAL010000173.1:0-4486 GCA_964367875.1 uncultured Desulfovibrionaceae bacterium
AGAAACAGAACTTATTGCAGAAGCTTAGATTACGTTATTTTAGGAGTTTATATGTCTACATCACGTACAGGTACGGTACTTGTTATTTGCGCCCCTTCCGGCGCAGGAAAAACTACCCTTATTAAGCGCTTGCGTGAAGAATTCCCCAATTTTGGGTATTCCATTTCCTGTACCACACGTCCTCCCCGCGCCGGAGAAGTGGATGGTAAAGATTATCACTTTATTTCTGTAAATGAATTTAAAGAAAAAAGAGATTCGGAATATTTTGCCGAATGGGCCAAGGTGCATGGCAATTATTATGGCACCCCCTTAAAAGCTACCATGGATGTTTTAAATTCAGGGCAAGATCTTATTTTTGATGTAGATGTACAAGGGGCCACGCAATTGCGCCTAACCTTACCTTCTGCGGTGTATTTATTTATTTTACCTCCTTCTATAAAGGAACTTACACGTCGCTTGCATGAGCGCGGTAGCAATACACAAGAGCAAATTGATCAGCGTGTAAACAATGCTTTGCACGAAATGCACGAAGCCCACCTTTTTGATTTTCTTATTGTTAATGATGATCTTGAAAAGGCTTATGATCAATTCCGCTCCGTATATATTGCAGCTACTTTGCAGCCGCATCAAAGGCCTGACCTTTTGGTAAAATTATTTCATGAGGACAGCCAAAACGACGAGGGTAATGCATAATGCGTCACGAAATGGGTGCAGCATTAGTGGTGGCTTTGGACACACAAAGTGTGGAAGAAGCCTTTGCTTTGGCTCAAAGCTTACAAGGCACAGCGCCATGGGTTAAAGTAGGACTTGAACTTTTTGTGCAAGGTGGACCCAGCATTATCTCTCGCCTTAAAGAGCTGGGTTTTAAGGTCTTTCTTGATTTAAAAATGTATGATATTCCTAATACCGTGTATGGCGGTGTGCTTTCTGCTTGTAAAATGGGAGTGGATTTACTCACCATTCATACGCAAGGCGGAGAGCGTATGGCACAAGCTGCCATGCAAGCTGTGCATGAGTATGAGAAAAACACCTCCGATGCACGCCCCTTGGTTTTTGGGGTGACGGTACTTACCAGTATGGCGCAAGGGGAATTGCCTTTATCGCAAGAAAAAGTGGAAAACCTTGTGCCTGACTTAGCGCAAAGAGCCAAAAACTGGGGTCTTGATGGTGTGGTCTGTTCTGGACATGAAGTGGCTACTATTGTAGAATCTTGCGGCAGTGACTTTTTGTGCTTAACACCGGGTATTCGTCCTGACAGCGGAACTAAAGATGATCAACGCCGCACCATGACACCGCAACAAGCAGTACAGGCCGGAGCGCGTTTTCTTGTGGTGGGTAGACCCATTACCAAGGCACAAAATCCGGCACAGGCCGCACAAGACATTTTGCAGCAAATGCAATAAGTGTAATAAATACGCTGAGTAAAAGTAAGGGAAGAGTATGCGTCGTTCAAGAGATCCTAATTTTGTGAAAGGGGTTTTTTCCACTCAGGAAATCAAGAAAATTGGTACAGGCACCACCACAAGGCGTACTGTGCAAAAAAGCTATTGGTTTATTGAAAGCTTAGAGGATGGCTCTTTAGAGTGCCAACCCTTAAATGGAAACTTCATTCCTGCAGGAAATAAGCGCATCATCACGCGTGATGAGCTTATGACAAAGTATTCTCCTGAGCCAGAATTTTATATGAGTTCTGTGTACCCCAAGATGCAAGAGGTACAAGAAGCCATTGAAAATGGGGATGAGCATAGAAAAAAAGGGGAAAACTTTTCTGCTGAAAATGAATATACCCAAGCCCTTACCATTGATGAAGATAATGTACGCGCCAATTTTGGCATAGGGCTTACTTATTTGGAACGCGGAGAAGGGGATAAGGCAAAAAATATCTTTGAAAGGCTCGTGAAGCTGGAAGGAACTTTTCAGCCTACACACAAGCACTTATTTAATGAATTTGGTATCTCTTTGCGTAAAAGCTCCATGCTGAATGAAGCCATTGAATATTATAATAAAGCCTTAGAACTCACTCAAGGTGATGAAAATTTATATTTTAACGTAGCTCGTACCTATTTAGAATTGAAAGACTATTCCAACTGTATGTCCTACCTTTTGAAAATGCTTGAAGTGGCGCCGCAAAATGATCCCGGTCAGAAATTTTTGGACTGGATGCTGAAGAAAAATCTTGTGCCGGCAGAGTATGCTGCACAAGCTGCTAAATTTAAACAATAAGATATAGGACATTAGGTACAGAGTGAAAAATTGGTTCTTGCGCAGTGGTATTCATGATGCAAAGTCATCTTCCCCCATGCCCCTTACTTATGCCACAAAACAAACCTGCTCTGCACCTTCTACTTTTTCCGCTAAGCATATGGCATTGGCGAATGATTTAGGAATTTCTCCTTTATTATTACATATTTTAGAATTGCGCGGACTACATGACCAAGAAAATATCCAAGATTTTCTTTCGCCCAATTTACGCCTTTTAGCTCCTTTAGACTTATGGCCTGGCCTTCCTGAAGCTGCTAGCCTTATGGTTGAAGCGCTGCAAGCAGGGAAAAAGCTCGCTGTCTGGGGGGATTATGATGTGGATGGCATTACATCCACAGCCTTGGTGCTTGATGTGCTTGCCGCCCATGGCTATGAGGCCGTGGCGCATATTCCCGAACGTCAAGTGGAAGGGTATGGTCTTAATATTCCCTATATTGATATTTTAGCTTCGCAGGGTGTAGAAGTTTTACTCACTGTGGATTGCGGTATTTCCGATTGTGAAGCCATTGCCCATGCCAGATCTTTAGGCATGCTTGTTATCATTTCCGATCATCACTTGCCTCCAGAAAAACTTCCCTCTGCCCATGCCATATGCAATCCTCGCATGGGTGCATGTCCTTGCCCAGATCTTGCCGGTGTTGGGGTGGCCTTTTTTCTTATGTGCGCTGTTAATAAAGCTTTACAAGAATACAATGGAAAACAGTATGATATGCGTTCTGTTTTAGACCTTGTGGCCTTGGGAACTTTGGCTGATGTGGTGAACTTACAAGGGCAAAATAGAATTTTAGTTAAAAATGGTTTACTTACCATTGGGAGCGCCTTGCGCCCCGGCCTTGCAGCTTTGAAAAAAGTTTGTAAATTTGACGCCGCGGCCAAGCTTGGTTCCGGCCAAATTGTTTTTTCTTTGGCGCCGCGTATCAATGCCGCAGGGCGTATGGGACATGCAGGCATAGCCTTGGAACTTTTGCGCAGTAGCTTTTTAGAAGAAGCCTTACCCCTTGCAGAAAAACTGGACACCCTTAATACCGATAGACGCAAGGATGAAGAGCGCATTCATCAAGAAGCCCGTGAGCAAGCCTTTGCGCAAAAAGATAAAGCGGCTTTGGTGCTCTATGGCAATGATTGGCATCAGGGCATAATAGGCATTGTAGCTTCGCGCATTGTGGAAGAATTTTACAAACCTACATTGATTTTATGCGATGGTCTTAGTGGTATCAAAGGTTCCGGAAGATCCATAAAAGAGTTTCACCTGCATGAAGGTCTAGGCCAGGTGGCGGATATATTGCTGGGCTATGGCGGGCATAAATTGGCCGCAGGCTTGAGCCTTAGCCATGAGCATTTAGACGCCTTGCGCCAGCGCTTTAATGATGTTGTGCGCCAATCTCTGGGTGATATTTTACCGCAGCCTAGCCTCACAGTGGACGCCTTGGTGGATTTTTCTTCTGCCAGCAATGCTATTTTCTTACGCGAATTGGAACTATTACAACCTTTTGGTTCCGGTAATGCAGAGCCTGTTTTTGCTTCACCGGCTTTATTAGTTAAGAAAATGCGTTACGTAGGTAGCCAAAAAGAGCATGTATTTTTAGAAGTTTTGGATGAAAGTACAGGTATAACTTTGCATGCCAAAGCGTGGCGAAAAGGCCAAGAATTTACCAAACCTTTGCAAAACACCTATATATCTTTAGCCTATACCCCTATTATTAATACCTATAATGGTATTTCTTCTGTGGAGCTTAGGGTGAAAGATTGGAAAGAAATAGCACAATAATATATATACTGGAGCAGCTTACATGTCTGTGCAATTTTATAAAAATCCTCAGAGGAAATCTGTAGCTTCGTCTGCAGATGTGGAACCGGCATTAGCGCATTTTACTTTGGAAAAAGCACAAGAAATACGTGCTTATCATGCTTCCTTTTCAGAATATGCTCCTACAACACTGCATTCTTTAGCTTCTTTTGCCAGCTATTTAGGAGTAAAAAACTTCTTACTTAAAGATGAATCCACACGCTTTGGACTCAAGGCTTTTAAGGTGCTGGGGGCATCGCATGCCATGGGACGCTATTTAGCCAAAGCCCTTAGTAAGGATTTTTCGCAAGTGGATGCCCAATCTTTATGCAGTCAAGAAGTGCGCGATGCGCTTGGAAATATGGTTTTTACTTCCACCACCGATGGCAATCATGGGCGCGGTGTGGCTTGGACAGCGCAAAAATTACAACAAGAAGC
>CAYJAL010000174.1:0-4431 GCA_964367875.1 uncultured Desulfovibrionaceae bacterium
GGCCAGCTATGGTATGGCTTGTAAGATTGCCTGCAAAATCAATAGTACTTTGCTGCTGCACATCTACATTTTGCGTAGACGTAGTGCCGCCGGGAGGGGTGGTAGCAATATCCATGGAGTCAAGACCGGTAATGGTCATTTTACCGTCCACAATACTGGCAATATCTGAACCCACGGTGGCATTGATTTCATCAACCAAATCTTGATTGGTAAAATCACCTTCCATGCTTATATTGTAAGAGCTAGCGCCTGTGCTAGCATCGCGCATATTCAAGGTGTAGTCGTAGGTATTGATATTACCATCGCCGCCCAAAACACTGCTAGCGTCCACCGAAGCGGCAGATTCCCACGTACCGCCGGCGCCGCTAAGACCCGACAAATTAGAGGGATGGATTTCTAAAGAATTTTCTGCGCCGGAGCCTTTGCCGGCCACTTGGAAGGTATACCCACCAGCTACCTGTAAAATACTTACGGTAACGCCGGGGTTGGCCTTATCCTGATTAACCATATTGGCAAAGCCTTCCAGCGTGGTGCCAGCAGGCACAGAAAGAGTACGCGTAGTGCCGGCATAGGTGTAGGAAAATTCCTGCGCTGTACCGGAGCTATTGATAACCGTCGTCTTTTCGGCATAAGAGCCCTTATTGGCCCAAATGGCATTGGAAGCCAATTGCTTCACTTCAATTTTATGCGTACCATCCACGGCATTGGCATCGGCCTTGACGCCAAGGGTAGCTTCGCTACTACTAGAAGCGATCTTGGTAAGAAATTCTTCGTAGGAATTAAGCAAAGAAAGGGCTTCTTGGGCTTCGCTTACGGTGCTGAGAAGGTCTTGAAAAGCTTCATAAGTTTCGGTGGCCACGTCGCGTGTATCCTGTAAGGAGTACAAGCGATAAGATTCAACTTCTAAAAGCTGATCAATCATGGCGCTAAAGTCGGTACCGCTACCTATGCCTGAAAAAGATATGCCACCGGATATGGTATTTGACATAATAAACCTCTCATGGGGAAATTCTTGCCGAAAAAGCCTAACGCATAATGCTTTGCAAAAAGTGTGCAAAGGCGCAGCAGGTTTGGCAAGGTTATCCTCTATAAAGACTTATCGACTATGCCTAGCCATTCTTAAGGGCAAAAGGGGCGAGATCCTACCTTTTTTACTTGGCAAGAGCCCTTTTTGCGCGTAAAACAAGAACTCTATTTTGCCCTGACAAGGGCATAACTTAGAAAAAAAATACTTTATATATGAGGTGAGTTATGAAATTTTTACAAAGTCTTGCTTTAATTATGGGCTTATTTTTAGGCCTGAGCACAGCAGCAGAAGCTGCCAGCACAGCAGTGCTTTTACAAACTTCCATGGGCGATATTGTAGTACGCCTTGATGAAGCTAAAGCACCGCAAACCGTGAAAAACTTCTTGGAATATGTACGTAGCGGCCATTATGACGGCACTATTTTTCATCGCGTCATAAAAGATTTTATGGTTCAAGGCGGTGGCATGACCCCCGATATGAAAATGAAGCCCACCAAGGCTCCCATTAAGAATGAAGCCGCCAACGGCCTTGATAATAATGAATACACCATTGCCATGGCGCGTACTTCTAACCCGGATTCTGCCACCGCGCAATTTTTCATCAATACCGCAAAAAATGATTTCCTCAATTACAAATCCCCCACTCCACAAGGCTGGGGCTACACTGTTTTTGGCAAAGTTATTAAAGGCCAAGAAGTGGTGAATAAAATAGAAAATACCGCTGTGGGCAATCGTGGCGTGCATGAAAATGTGCCCCGTGAAGCTGTGGTTATCACCAAGGCCAGCGTTATTGAATAACAAGCCTTTAGGACACGCAAAAAAATAGCAGACTACTTTGTGGCCATGCCTTGGAACTTAGCATAATAGCAAGATCAAGGGCATGGCCGTATAGTATGTAATAGTCAAAAATATCCCCATTTAAATATTGCTTACAGCCCACTTACATGAAGAGGTAGCCATGATTACAGCCGATTTACACACTCACACCCTCTATTCTCACGGACAAGATACCCCCGCTGCCATGTGGGAATCTGCCCAAAAAAAAGGCATACGCCTCTTAGGTTTTACCGAACATTCCCCCCGCCCCACCAATTACACCTATAGCAATGAATACCGCGAAAAGCTGAGCAAATACTTTCCGCAATATGTGACAGAAGTACAAGCCCTCAAAGAGCAATTCCCCGGGCAAGTGCTGCTGGGCATAGAAATGGACTGGATGGAAAAGGAAGAGGCCTTCATTAAAGAAGCTCTCAAAAGCTATGATTTTGATTATGTTATCGGAGCCGTGCATTTTTTAGATACATGGGGCTATGACGATTTATCTTCCGATTGGATGAGCCTAAAGAAAAATCATTGTGACGAGCATTATGCAAACTATTTTAAAACCCTACGCCGCATGGCAGAAAGCGGGCTTTTTAACATTGCCGCCCACCTTGACCTCATTAAAATTTTCTCCATCGATCAATTTAGAGAGTGGATTGTACAGCGCGACTCCCTTATCTTGGTGGCAGAAGCCTTACAAGCCATGATGCTCAACGGCATGGCCATGGAAATTTCTTCGGCAGGCTTGCGTAAAATGTGCAATGAAATTTACCCCTGTCAGCATATTATGGCGCTAGCCAAAGAACTGCATGTGCCCATTACCTTTGCTTCCGATGCCCATAACGTTAACGACGTGGCAGCAGACTTTGACAAGCTGGCCGACTATGCGCGTTCCTTTGGCTATGAGCATTCGGTGTATTTTTGTAAAAACGTCATGCACAAGCTGGAATTTTAATGTCTGCCCCCCTCATTGAGCTGCGCAATGCCCATGTATCCTTATTGTATAAAGGGCAAAAAAACACCATTTTACAAGGTGTCGATTGTTTTTTGCATGAGGGGCGTCATTGCGCCATCTTGGGTGCCAATGGGGCGGGCAAGTCCACGCTTTTAAAACTCTTACGCGGTGAAATTTGGCCAGATAAAAATGAACAAGATTCAGAAAAAGCCCCTCCCATCACATGGCATGTAAATGCACAGGCCGAAACTTCGCCCATCATGGGACGCAAACTCACGGCCTTGGTTTCCGCCGCAGGGCAAGAGCGCTATGTACGCCATGAATGGCGATTGCATGGGGAAGATATTTTACTCACGGCCTTTTCAGACAGCGAATTGCTCTTTTTTATCCCCGAGCAAAAACAAAAAGAAGCCGTGCATGCCATGGCAAAAAAGCTTTCCTGTCTGCACCTTTTACAGCAAGAAGCCTGCACCCTATCCCAAGGGCAGTTGCGCTTACTCATGCTGGGGCGCGCCCTCTTGCGTGAGCCCAAGGTTTTACTGCTAGATGAATATATGGAAGGGCTGGATGCCCCCAGCCGTGAGCTTTTGCTTAAAGCCTTGGAAGATTGCGGCGCCACCTTGGTTTTTACCGGGCATCGCACCTGCTCTGTGCCTGCGTGGGTGCAAGATATCTATACCCTACAAGGGGGCAAGCTCATAAAAGTACCTAATGTCGTGGGTGCTGAAGCGAATACTGTAGCGCATATGCAGGTAAGCAGTGAACAAAAAAAACCTTGCCCCTTAACAGAAAAAGATACAACTCAGCCTGTGCGCATACATATAGACAAGGCCACGGTTTTTATAGATAGAAAAGCCTTACTCCATGATATTTCTTGGACATGGCGCCAAGGGGAGCATTGGTATTTATGCGGCGCCAATGGAGCAGGAAAGTCCACCTTTTTGCGCCTCTTGGCAGGCTATGAACATCCGGCTTTTGGGGGCAGTATTAAGCGTTATGACCTCACACAGCCTCACGCGCCCAAGCTTTTACAAGATCAAGAAAGCATAGGCCGCGCCGTGCGCCTTATAAGCGATAAAGAGCAAATGAGCTATGCCTATGATGTGAGCGGCCTTGAGATGGTGCTTTCCGGCTTAGAGCAAAGCCAAGGGCTGTACCGCGATTATAGCGAAGCAGAACAGGCAAGCGCCCATGCCCTGCTTAAAGAATGCCGCCTCAGCCATTTGGCACAGCGTAGCATTCGTACCCTCTCCACAGGGCAATTACGCCGCCTCTTACTAGCGCGCGCCCTTATGGGATCGCCGCAAATACTGCTTTTAGACGAGCTTTTTTCCGGCCTTGATGGCGCATCCTATACGCATATGCGTGATCTCTTAGAGAAAATGAGCCCGCGCGTGGGCTTGCTTATGGTTTCCCATTATGGCGAAGATCGCCTCTCTTGCATGCAGCATGAGGCCCATATGCAAGAAGGGCGCTTACGCCTTACTCCGTAACAGGCCGTTGAAAAAGTACAAATTACGTCGTCAGACTTGCTCATATAAGGGGATAGCATTTCACTATCCCCTTTATCTACACATTAAAAACTATAATTAAAGGTCATGCCGCCGCCATGGCTTACCTGTTCAGAA
>CAYJAL010000175.1:0-4362 GCA_964367875.1 uncultured Desulfovibrionaceae bacterium
CGCTTGGCCAGCAGGCTGTTGAAAAACTGCAAATTGCGTCGTCAGACTCGTTTTTTGCTCCAGTTACGTATGTCTAATACGCGCCTTCCACAAAAAAGCTTCGTCTTCCTCGCACTTTACATTTTTTGAACAGCCTGCAACAAAACCACTGGAGCAAAAAGCAAGCTTAACGAAGCAAGCAGCCCTTTTTTAACGACCTATTAATATAAATCGGGATCAGAGGGCAATCTCTCCCAACACACCTTACCCTTTTTCTTATACTTACGTAATAAAACATAAACAGTACCCGGCCCGCCATCCACAGGCTGCGCCGTACAAAAAGCCAAGACCACGCGCTTAAAGGGCTCTTGTGTAAGCCATAATTGCACTTTTTCGCGTAAGACACTAATGCCGTTGGGGGAGTTTTTACCACGACCAGGAATAAGCAAAAGCGTGCGCAAGCCCTTAAACCACGAGCCTTTAAAAAAGCCCACCATGGCCGTGTAAGCCTGCATGGCATTGAGACCATGCAAATCCAAATGCGCTTCCGGGCTGTACACACCGGCGCGTAAATTGTTCATGGTTAGTTCATCAAGCCCCACCACATGCCCTTCTATATATTCACCTTTAAGAGCTAAGGAAAATTCCAATTTCTTTTCCAGCATTAAGGCAAAGACATCTTGCCCTTGCTCGCTACTTACCGCCGGCTGCACCTCAGGGGCAATGTCACGCCCTTTACCCTGTAAAGGATTCACTCCCTTCATGGCCGTAAAAAAAGCATCCATGCCGGCTCCATCTTGTCCTGTGGCCATGGCTTCTTCCGCTTGTAATAATTCTTGCATAGTCGGTTGCATAGTCGGTTGTGTAGTTGGCTGCATGGAAAGCGTAACAGACGATAAAGACTCTGAAGGATTTTCCCCTAAGCCTTTTTCTTGCGTAGGCGCTGACTGCACTACATCTTGTTTCTTAGAATGAGACTTTTTTTTCATAAAACGCTCTCCCATGGATTGCCCAAAGCGCTGGCCAAAATTCTGGTTTTGGCCTCGCCATAAAGAAGAGGCCTTTTCTGTCATAGCAGTAGGAAAAGAGGCCTCATAAAGAGATGCATGAGGGAGAGATGCGTGAGAAAGAGAGCGTGATTTTGTAGCGCCCTTTCTCCCCTGCGAAGGAGAAACCAAGGTATCCATGGCTTGTAAAAAAAGACCAGCATCATCGCACGCAGATACATCCTTGGCCTGTGCAGGCTTTACAAATGAAGCCTTGGACCCAACAGCATCCCCACCTTGCGCAGTAGCCTGTTCCCCATGCTGGCTTTTCTTCTGGGAGCTTTTTGTCTGCGAGCTTTTCTTTTGCGCTTTAGGCTCTAAAAGCATGGCAAAGGGCTTATGATCTAACTTTTCCTGCATACAGTACCTCAGCAAAAAAAAAGGGAGCCAAAGCCCCCTCATTTTCATATCTTAATATAATAACTGTGCCTGTGTAATTTACTCAGGTTTTGCTTGTGCAGGGGCAGCTGGCTTTACAGGAGCTGTTTCTTCCAATTGCACATCAAGCACCACAGAATCATCATCGGAGCGTACACCGCTCACATAAGTATAACTCAAACAAGTAAATAAGAAAAGTACGGCCATAAAGGCTGTCAACTTAGACAAAAGGCCACCAGCACCGCCACTGCCAAAAACAGAGCCGCCGCCGCCGCCAAAAATTACGCCCATTCCTTCTCTACCGGCTTGAAGCAATACAAGGATGATAAGCATTACGCAAACAATGATATGCAGCGTCAAGATAAGCGTTTGCACAAAAAACCTCCCAGCCCGGATGGGGCAATGATACTAAATTGGGTTATGCCGTAACAATACGAGCAAAACTTTCTGCTTGTAAAGAAGCACCTCCTACCAGTACTCCGTCCACATTGTCAAGTGCCACAATGGCGCCTGCATTGTCTGGTTTTACGCTTCCTCCATATAAAACACGAAGTTGCGAACCTTTTTCAGCAAAAATATTTTCTAAAATTTTACGCACAAGAGCGTGAGCTTCTAAAATTTCTTCCTCGCCGGCCACCTTGCCTGTGCCAATGGCCCAAACAGGCTCATAAGCTACGGCAAAGTTTTGTCCTGTAATACCCTCTTTTAAAGTAGCTAAAGCGGCTAATTGCTCTGTGAGCACAGCTTCAAGCTTTCCGGCCTCGCGTTCCTCTAGGCTTTCCCCAATACAAAAAACTACCTTAAAGCCCTGTTCTAAGGCATAGGCAGTTTTTTCTTGCACCAAAGCCAAAGACTCGCCAAAAACGCTTCTACGCTCAGAATGCCCCACGAGCATCCATGTAGCGCCCAGCTCTTGCAACATGGCGGCGGAAATTTCTCCCGTAAAAGCCCCCTCAGGAGCAGGATAAAAATTTTGCGCCCCAATTGCTAAAGGTACTTGACCTTTAGGGACATTTACCGCCGCAGATAGAGCCGTAAAGGGAGAAAAAATCACCACTTCTCTATCTTGCATGACAGAAGAATCTTGTAAAAGAGCACATAAATCCGTCACCGTTTGTTGCGCTTCAGCACAAGTCTTATACATTTTCCAATTGGCAGCCATAAGTTTAGACATAGTTTTCTCCTACAAAAAATTTTATCTTGCAATTTATGACGCTAACACACAAAAGCCCTCTAAAGCAAGAGTATACACGCAAGCATCCTCCCCCGTATCGGCATAATATTTTTTGCGTTTACCTACCTGCGAAAAACCCAACTTTTCATAAAGCTTACGCGCAGGTTCATTGCCTTCGCGCACTTCCAGCACGGCAGTGTGTGCGCCTAATTCTTTGCGCTCGTGTAAGGCTTTGCCCAAAAGATAACCGCCTAAACCTTGGCGCCTATAAAGCGGATCCACCGCAATATTCAATATTTCCATTTCATCTAGGGCATGATATAAAGAAATATAGCCCATAAGCGTCCCTTTTTGCCCCTCATGTTCTTCTCCAGGGCAGCTTTGATCATACAAGGCATAGGCCACAAAGGAATCTTGTTTAAAGGCCGCTGCATATTGCTCTTCCCCCCAAGGGGTACTAAAGCACTTTTGCTCTAATGCCACAAGATCTGGCACAATATGCGGCTGTGTGTGAATATTGACGCGTTGAAATTGCATGGTTGTGAAGGTCTTTTGCATGAAATATTATCCCTATATGCAGCCTATCCCCAAGGATATGCTTGAAATCGTCGATAATGACGACAGCCCCCTCTTGCTAACACCCTACAAGGAAGCTAAGCATCTGCCCCATCGCTTTGTGGTGCTCATTGTGCGTGATAAAGAGGGTAAATTTCTTTTATGGCGCAATAAAAAGAAAAAACGCGCCATGCAGGAAGCCATGAGCTTACTATACAGCCACGTACATGCCGGGGAAGCCAGAGAAAGCGTGGTTATACGCCTACTGGAAAAGCATCTCCCATCCCTCTTACTCGTGCCACGCATGGCAGAAGAGCTCTCCATCATGCAGGGCATCACCATGCGCCTGCAAAGCTTTACAGCGCCATTTACCGGACAAAATCCCATGACCCTGTACACATTACAACTCACACAAGAAGAAAAGAGCCTTTTAAACAAAGATTTGCTCTGGCTTGATTTTGATGAAATGCAAGGCCTTGCCACACATTTTGCCGATATGCTTTCACCAAGCACCCAGCAGCTCATAGAGGGTAAACATTTGCACACCCTCTACAATGCCTAAGTTTTTCTTACAGTATGACAATTAGTTAATAAAAAGATCAGAATAATAGTCTAAATCGTCCAAGGTCTTTCCTGTGCCGCGCACCACCGTGGTAAGAGGATCATTATCCACCACCACTTTTAAGCGCGTTTCTTGGGCGATAAGTTGGTCAAGTCCTTTGAGTAAAGCGCCGCCGCCGGCCAAAAGAAGGCCATTGCTATAAATATCTCCGGCAAGTTCCGGCGGAGTTTTTTCCAAAGCTGTGAAAACCGCTTTCACGATAACGCGCAAGCAATCGCGTAAAGCTTCACGTACATGCCCCTCAGAAATACGCACCACCTTGGGCACCCCTTGCACCAAATCCTTACCGGAAACATCCAGTAAAGGAGCATTGGGCATGGGCACAGCACAACCTAAGATTTTCTTCACATTTTCTGCGGTATTTTCCCCCACATCCAATTGAAAAACATCGTGGATATAGCGCAGTACTGCCATATCCATGGCATCGCCGGCCATGCGTACAGATTCAGAAAAGGCCGTAGAGCCCATGGTGATAACAGCCACCTCTGAGGTACCGCCGCCAATATCCAGCACAAGATTTCCTAAAGGTTCGTGTATGGGTAAATTGGCGCCAATGGCAGCTCCCATGGGTTCTTCAATAAGATGCACCTCACGCACGCCAGCCATAA
>CAYJAL010000176.1:0-4357 GCA_964367875.1 uncultured Desulfovibrionaceae bacterium
GCAATACAATAACACCAAGCATGGCAAATACGCCGCCTACGCTACCCATAAGGGTATAGGCTGCATCGCTTACAACCTTACCAGGGCCGCCGGCGCCAAGGGCTTCGCCAAGGGCAGCAGGGTCTTGGTAAAAAGTCATACCCACAGTAGCCCAAACCAAGGCGATGGCACCTTCAGCAATCATACTGCCGTAGAACACAGGCTTACCTAATTTTTCATTGGGCAAGCAGCGCGCCATAAGGGGGGATTGGGTGGAGTGGAAACCACTAATAGCACCACAAGCAATGGTGATAAAGATAAGAGGCCATAAGGGTAAGCCCTTAGGATGCTGATTGGTCCACTCTAAGGCAGGATAGAAGGTATAGTCGTCTATTACAAGCATGCTGATCATACCCACAGACATGATCATAAGCACGGCGCCAAACAGCGGATATAAATTACCGATGATTTTATCGATGGGCAAAATAGTTGCCAAGAAGTAATAAGCAAAAATGATAACAAGCCAAGTATTAAAGCTCATCCATTCTGGAGTCATGATGCTTAAAAGCTTAGCAGGAGCAGAAACGAATACCACACCCACGAGCAAGAGCAAGACTACAGAGAATACGCGCATAAGTTGCTTAGCGCTATTGCCCAAAGTATAACCTACGATATTAGGCATATTACTGCCACCATAACGCATGGAAAGCATACCGGAAAGATAATCGTGCACAGCACCAGCAAAAATAGCGCCCACTACAATCCAAACCAAGGCAGCAGGACCGTATAAAGCACCCAAGATAGGCCCAAAAATGGGGCCCACACCGGCAATATTCAAGAGCTGAATAAGCCATATTCTGCCAGGTTTCATTTCCACATAGTCTACACCGTCAGCTTTAGCTTTAGCAGGTGTTACTCTATTAGGGTCTGCACCAAAAATTTTGTCCACAATGGAGCCGTACACCATATAGCCCACAATGAGTGCTGCTATGGCTGCAAAAAAATACATTATATTAGACATAATCCCTCCATACTTTTGCATCTCGCTCACGCGCTGCAAAGAATTAAAAACTCCCTTGCACCTAGCGCATTTAGGCTATAGGGTCAAGAGAAAACACCTTTTTGCAGAAAATTCTTCATAAAAATGCCTTTTCCGATGTACTATTTAACTCATAGACCTTTGTATAAAAAGAATACAAGCATAACATTTCTACCCAGAAGAAGGTAAAAAGCTTATTATGTACTTTTACGTAATTACAAAGCTCAGTAACTCTTCTCCCAATTATTTATAGACAAAGTCTAGAAAATACTTCACACTATTTGCGCACCTTATCTATATAGTATATCGAGGATAGCATGACAGATTTTAAAAACCATGATTTACATGCATTGCCAAAGCCTTCCAAGGGTCGCGGCGGCGCGGCTAAGCTTGGCCTATACACCCTAGCAGCCCTTATTATCACCGGCTCAGGCATATACTGGCTTTCTCGCGATGAAGAAGATAAAAAACATATTACTGCCACGGTAAAAGAAAATGTGGAAACCGTCGTAAAGGACACCCCTTTGCAAAATGTGGTGGAAAATTATCTTCAGGAAGATACAGCCCCCTTGCATCTTTCTGTAACTAAACCGCAGACAGCACCGGGCACCTTGGCCGGACAGAATGTGCAGGCAAAAATGTCTGCACCGCCCAGCATCACAGAAAAAGAAAATGTTACCACAGAGGCAGCAGAGGCAAGCGACACACAAAACGCTGAATCTACTGAAACCACAGCGCTACCACAAGAGGGCACCTCCCTAGCCCCCACCCCTGTGGCGCCCAAAGTAGAGCAAGACAGCACTGTGCCTTTGACCTTTGTGGACGATATGGCCTCATGGCTGGTGACACGCTATAGCCCCAAGGGAGGCATCAGCCGCCACCTTTCTGCGGCCAATTTACGCTATGGGCAAAATTTACGCACCTTGAATCCGCAAGGCAGTGCTAATATACAAAGCACCCGCGCCAGCCTTTTGCGCTATGCCTTCAATAGTACCATGATGTCGGCTCTCTATAAGCTGTATGCTGAGCATTTTGTGCAAAGCATGGCCCATGCAGCGCAGCACATGGCACAAGAGAAGAAAAATCTCCCTGCACAAACCATATTGCAAGGCTACGCGACAGAGTTTACGTCTTTAGGCTCTGTATTACAGGGTCTTGGCACTATGCCGGATTTTTCTAAACGCATGCAGGCCATGGAAGAAAGCGTACAAGAAACCTTACGCGTGCATGATAAGCTCACCGAAGCCATTTTTGCTTTTGACAGCGCCGTAGAAGAGAAAAAAACTGATGTGGCAGACACCATACAATTACGCATTGATGGCCTTAATGCCCAATATCAACGCTCTTTACATAATAGAACCTTGGCATCTGAATCACTTTTAGCCGCCGTGCGCCAGCAAGCCCCTGCCGCCAGCCGCATGGATGGCGATAGCATTGTCTTTTTGGCACAATGGCTGGAAAGACGCATTGATCAAGGACAAAGCCTAAGCTCTGTGCAAAAAAGCGCCGCCACAGCCGGTAAACTTTTACAAGACCTAGCCCAAAAGCTTCAAAAAACGCCCCTGCCTGCTGTGCAAAGCGCTCAAATGTAAAACACAGTATTTTAAAACCACTTACAAGAGACTCACATGAAATTTTTTATTCCTTTATATATCATCTGCACTCTTTTGCTTAGCAACACGCAAGCCCTGGCCGGCTCTAGCCCTGTGCAAACCTTACAAGATGTACAACAAGCCCTAGACACAGGCGACCAAGCTTTTTTTGACAGCTCCGTGAATATGGAAAGCCTTGTGGGGCAATGCGTAGATATTTTCATTGAAGATGCCAAAAAAGCCGACCAACAAACCTTAAACCCCGTGCTGGCATTGATGCTTTCCACTATAACACAAAGCGAAAGCGCACGAAAAACCTTACGTGACACTTTAGTGGGCGAAGCTTCCGCCTTTGTACGTTACGGCGTGCGCTCCGGCGCCTTTAGCGGTAAAGAAATTGCCACCGAAAAACCCGGCGGTTTACTCTCTACCCTTTTTGCCGATGCCTCCATGGGACGTAAAGAAATTTTAGATATTGGCCAGCCTGTAGAAGAAAGCGGCGCTGTATGGGTGCCCTTTACCTTAAAAGATCATGGCAATGGTCGTTCCTACCCTGTGGAAGCGTGGCTTCGTCAAGAAAATGGGCATTGGCGCGTTATAGGCTTGCGCAATGTGCGCACCTTGGTACGCATTATCAGCGGCGAAAAAGCCGAAAACGCGCAGCAAGTATAATTCAGTTATAGAAAGGAGTTTTCATGCGTCTTATTTCATTTATTCCCAAAAACAATCCCCAAGAATTACGCTGGGGCATATGGCAAAGCGACGATAGCATTATAGACGTGTGCAAAGCCGACACCAGCCTGCCCCCAAGCCTGCGCCTTGCCGTCGAGGAAGGCACAGGTATATTTCCTCGTTTGGAAAAGCTTATACCAAACGCCCAGCCAGAGCATTGCCTTGCTTTAAGCCAATGTACTTTGCAATCCCCCTATACCAATCCGCCGCGGAATATCCTTTGCACAGGTATCAATTATGTAGCTCACTTGGAAGAATTTACGCGCCCAGAGGCTGAAAGTAAAATCCCTGAATTTCCTTTCTTATTTACCAAGCCTTGCACGGCCATTGCTCACCCCAATACCGCTCTTGACGTCCATGCAAAAGAGACAGAAAAATACGACTATGAGGTAGAGCTTGCTGTTATCATTGGCAAAAAAGGTAAGAATATTCCACAAGACAAAGCCCTTGAGCATGTTTTTGGCTATTCCATTATCAATGACCTTTCCGCTCGTGATTTACAAAGACGCACCACACAATGGTATGCCGGGAAATCTTTAGACGAATCTGCCCCCTTTGGCCCCTGTATTGTAGACGCTGCCACCATTACTGATCCGCAAAAGCTTAAGCTTGAAAGCCGCATCAATGGAGAAGTACGTCAAAGCTCCCACACATCACTCATGATTTTCTCTGTAGCAAGGCTTATACATCTGCTTTCGCAAGGTAGCACGCTTTTACCGGGAGATATTATCGCCACTGGCACCCCAGCGGGCGTTGGTATGAGCTTTACTCCTTCTAAATACCTCAAAAGCGGCGATCTTATGGAATTGGAAATAGAAAATATAGGTATCTTGCGCAATACCCTAGATTAAATTTTTATTCTAGCATTTGAATATTACAAACAAAGTTCATTACGAAGAAAATTTTTTCACAAAAAAGCATTTTTTACCTTGACTGTGACAAGACTTTCTTATAGAACACTCTTCGCGGGCAGTTAGCTCAGCTGGTAGAGCGCCGCCCTTACAAGGCGGATGTC
>CAYJAL010000177.1:0-4322 GCA_964367875.1 uncultured Desulfovibrionaceae bacterium
TTGAAAAAAAGGTTCTTCCCCCAGACCCCCTTTCCAAAAAACTTTCATTGCGGCAGCATCTTATCTTTGGAAGGAAGATTTTGCCGCAATGAAATTAAAAAAATGCTTTTATACGTTTTTTTAAAAAAAACAAAATTTTTTGTCAGCAATCTGAGCCTTACATCACACGATGTAAGGCTTTTTTATAAACTCTTAGGCAAATAATTGGCCAGAAAAAGAAATGATAATGGTTAAAACAATGCCCAGTGCAAGGCTTGGCCCCCAAGGATTGATGGAAGAAAGCATATTGGGCTGTGCTTTTTCCACTGCGCTTCTTCTATAATAAGAGATAATCATGCGCGCGCCAAAAATAATGAGCAAGGTAAAGAGCGTACGCAAAAGCCATATATCTCCCTTATCCTCAGAAGTGCGTAAGGAAATAACTTCTTCTGTATTTATTTTTCCGCCATAAATTAAGGGGAAAATGTCGTCATGGCCGTCTTTGTAGGCATAGAAGGTGTCCCCTTCTACTTGAGCAACAATGCTCACTTCTTGCTCGGGTACTATGGCAAAGGATAGGCGCATATCACCCAATTCCGGGTTGCTGGGGTCAAAGCCCAGATATAAAGAATTATCTACTATTTTAGCCAGTAAACGTGGTGTATCACCGCGTTGTAAGGCGCGTAAGTAGAGCTCCACGCTATCTGGTGTGCTTAAAGCCTTTTTTCCGGCTTCCAAAATATGCGTATGCAAAGCTTCCAATTGACTGGGCAGAATTCTAAGCTCTAAGGGTTTTGCATCGTGCAAAGCTTGCAAAAGGGCAGGGCTGATATTGTATACACCAAGCTTTGCCGCTGTTACATAGGTAGTGCTATTTTCAAGCTCCGGCATAACGCGAGAGTTGATGGCATAATCTTGGGGGTTGAGAAATTTTGCCGGTCTGTTTGTCCAGGCTTTTTCAAAACCTTCCCCAGTATCAATATCTTGATAATATTCAACTTCATACACAAGGCCTAAGGCTTTTACATCAATGCCAAAACGTGCATCTTGTAAAGTTTGCGTGGTGGTGGCCATGCCTTGTGCTTGTATGATTTTGCCGTTAAAGGCGCTATCTATACTGCTCACGCTGGGCATAGTCACAGCCAATTGCTTTACTGCGCTGAGCACACTTTTTTGCTTTGTAAAGTGTTTTTCCATGGCAAAAAGGCCGGAACCGAATAAGAATACCAAAAATAGACCTAGAATAAGAAAAAATGCTGGTGGCGTTGGGGTCTTTTGTTCTTCAGGCATAGGATACCTCCCTTAGATTTGCAATTTCATTGTACAAAATCCTTTATATAATAGCAATAGGAATTAGTGAGTTATTGTTCAAAGTATTTGAGAGCCTTTTACGAGGCCATGAGAGGCTTTGTAGGGAAGAAAAAAAGGGGAATATTTCTATTCCCCTTATGAATATTGACAAAAAAAGCTGCAAAAAATGTAAAAGCATAAGATAAAGGTTGCTTTTTGTATTTCGTCTCGTAAAAGGCGCCCCAAAATATACTTTATGGTTTTTCATTGCGGCAAAATCTTTCTTTCAAGGGTAAGGTGTTGCCGCAATGAAAGTTTTTTGGAAGGGCCGACCCAACGGGCGACAAAGTCGTTTGCGTTTGCGAGAAACGAGCAAATACGCAAATCGAGAGCAAAGCGGGTCTGGGGGGAGAACCTTTTTTTCAAAAAAGGTTTCCCACCAGTAGGCTTTGTCAGCAATCTGAGGGGAATATTTCTATTCCCCTTATAACTTTATTTGCAAGCAAAAGCTGCCTTTATACTTCTATCCTACGCACATGTCCGCGGCTTTCGATAATTTTCTTTTTAAAATTTTGCCGCCAATCGGGCCCATCAAGATGTTGTACAAGCCATTCGGCGCTGTGCAAGACCGGGCGAGATATGGAAAGATTTTCCAAAACGCGCCCAATGCCCACCTTACAGGAAGGGCAGGACACAATGACAGGGCCGGCATAGCTGCCAAGGGCTTCGGCTATATGATGGCTTTTGCGCTGGCGCAGGGTATTGTAAATATGCGGCGAGGTCATGGCGCCCATGCCGGATTCACCGCAACAGCCGGGCGATGTGGTAAAACTAGCTCCGGTGAAGCGCGATAAAGCTTGTAAAAGTGCTTTACGTCCCTTTACCTTATGCACTCCGGCCCACTCTGTGTGGCAAGATTCATGATACAGGCGTGGCGCACCGTCTAAATTCGCTTGGGGCTGTAAGCTTTCCAAGGCCAATTGCACGGCGTCTTTGTGCTCCAATCCCAATTGCTTGGTTAGGGGTTCAATACCTTCGATACAAGTACCGCAAGAAGTGACCACATAATGGGTATCAAAATGTGCTGCACAGGCTTCTTCCAAAAGCTCGGCCAGCATCTTGCGCACATTTTCGCTATTACGCTTAAAGGGTTTTTCAAGACCGGCTGTGAGCAAAGGGTAACCGCAGCACAAATGCTTGGGCGGTATAAGCACGCTATGGCCGGCTTTGAGTAAGAGTATAAGTGAAGCCTGGGCTATGCGATCGTAAAAGAGACCGCCACCGCAACCGGGGAAGTACAGCACTGTGGGCTTGTTTTGCTCTTGGTCTGTCATATGGGCCGGCGTAAATATATGTCCGCGCTGAATCTTGAGGGATTCATAAATATTGGTGTAGCCAATTTTGGCTCCCTTACCGGAAAAAAGCGGACTTTGAATATTTTTGCGCCAACTGGCAGGGATAAAGCCCACAAATTTATTTTGAGTTTTTTGCCCCACTGAAGCCAATTTGGCGGCCTTGGGTATACGTTTTTGCGGGTCTACCATAAGCCAACGCAAAGCACGGGTTTTTATGGGATGTCCACCATTGCCCTTAGATTCCAGCATGGTACGCAGTGTGAGTGCTACTTCTCCCGAAGGGATTTTCACCGGACATACGGCAGTACAGCGTCCACAGGCTGTGCAATGCTCAAAAATATCGTTGATATGCTGCAACAATCTTTCGTCCATGCGTCCTGTATTGGCCTGAATATAATAGATGGCCTCTAAGAGCATGCCCAGCACCATATTCTTATTGCGTGGATGCCATTGCATGGAGCGCTCTGGGTAGGTCATGGAGCACACATGCTTACATTTACCACAGCGCGTGCAGTTTTGCACAAGGCTGAGCAAATCCATGAGCTGCTCTTTGTCTGGCAAACCGCTTTGCTTAATATCATTGATGAGCCCGTTAAAGGAGAAGGTAAAGGGGCGCACCGGTAATTCTCTATTGACAAGCTTAGCAGGGTTTAAAATATCGCGTGGGTCAACGCGCTCTTTAAACTCGCGCAGAGCTTGAATTTTTTCTTGCTGTAAAAAGGCTATCTTGGTGATGCCTATGCCATGCTCACCGGAAACGGCGCCGCCCATCTCTTGGGCTGTGTGCATAACTTTAGCGGCCACATGTTCGGCTTCTTCCAGCATATGGTGATCGCTGGAGTTTACAGGAATATTCACGTGGCAATTGCCATCGCCGGCGTGCATATGGCTGGCCACCACAATGCGGCTGGCATACATATATTCTATGATATCAAGGATTTTCTTTTCTAAGGTGTCGTATTTGCTGGCCATATCCTTAAGGAAGAGTACAGCGCGGATGAAGAGTTCTTCATCGCTTACTTCCGAGGCAGGCACGCCCCCTTGCGCAACCTTGGATATATAGGAAAATTCGCGGTTAAACTCCTTATCTTCCATGGGGAAGCCCGGTAAACGTCCCACCGATTGCATGGCATAACGAAAAGCTGAGGCCACACATTCTAGATTGAGCTGCTCAAGGAAAAGGGCAAAATCTGGAATACGCGCCATGGGGATAACCACGTCTTCGTTGATTTTAAAGCCGGAAGTACGCTTGGCAATGGCGGAAAGTTTATGTCTATCTTCCCAGAAAAGTTCAGCTTCCTTGGCGTCTTTTGCCACGGAGCAATCTACATTTTCTTGTTTTTCTACCACAGCCACAATGGCTTGCATACATTTTTCCAGTAAAAGCTCATCATCACCATCTACCTGTACTATGATGACAGAAATGGGATCGCCTTCATATATGGTAGATTTTCTTTTGTAGCCAATGGCTTGCACGTATTTTACATTAAATTCTTCTAAGGCAGAAATGCTGGCATAATCCCCATCTTGGCGAATTTGGTCACGTAATTTTACCAGCTCGCCAATGACCACGGCGGCGGTGTGCATGGATCTGCCAAAAAATTCCAAAACTATCACTTTAGAATGCTGGGGCTTTTTATGTAAAACAAAGGAAGCTTCGGTGATGATACCGTCCACGCCTTCTTTTTGCATGCCGGG
>CAYJAL010000178.1:0-4307 GCA_964367875.1 uncultured Desulfovibrionaceae bacterium
GCTGCTTTGACTTCTTAAACCATGTGGAAAATATGCTTCCCTTGGCAGAAGTTATTATGTCGCGCAAAGATGTGGTTTTCCAGCCAGCTTTATCCCTTTCCTATGCCAAGGGTTTTGATGTGCACCACTATATGGGTGTTACAGAATCCATTTTACGCATGGTGGCAGGTGTCATGGGCGGATCTTTAGAAGAAGCTTCGCGCAATATCATCTTAGGTCTTAAAGATATGGCCGGTGTATGTCCGCC
Organism: uncultured Desulfovibrionaceae bacterium; assembly: GCA_964367875.1. Taxonomy (GTDB): domain Bacteria; phylum Desulfobacterota; class Desulfovibrionia; order Desulfovibrionales; family Desulfovibrionaceae; genus CAYJAD01. The sequence continues at coordinate 248 of CAYJAL010000178.1, forward strand.
ACGCTTTATGGCAGAACTTGTAGGCGCTTTACGTAAACGCTGGCCTGACCTTGTATTGCATTATCACAGACACTATACCGACGGTCTTTTTGTTCCTGCTTGCGGCGCTGCTGCCAAAGCCGGTGCGCATATTTTAGACGTAGGTTTAGGCTCTGCCGTGCGCTCCTATGGTCAAGGCGAAGTGCTTTCCATGGCTGCCTATTTAGAAGATGAATTAGGTTTAAAAACCCATCTCAATAAAGCCGCCATTCGCGACGCGAACTTTGTATGCAAGCAAATTATGCCTTATTACGATCGCTATTGCGCTCCGTATTTCCAAGGAATTGATTATGATGTGGTTGAACATGCCATGCCCGGCGGTGCTACCTCTTCTTCGCAAGAAGGCGCTGTAAAGCAAGGCTATATCCACCTCTTGCCTTATATGCTGAAATTCCTTGCCGGCACACGTAAAATAGTTCGCTATCATGATGTGACACCTGGCTCGCAAATTACTTGGAATACGGCTTTCTTGGCTGTGACCAATGCCTGGAAGCGCGGCGGCGAAGAAGAAGTACGCTATCTCTTGCAAGTTATTGAAGAAATAACCACCCATGAAGATAGCGAACTAAGCCCAGAAATGCACGCAGCACGTTTGAATATCTATAAAGATTGCAACGATGCTTTCCGTAATTTACTGTTGGGTAAATTTGGTAAATTGCCCTTGGGCTTCCCTGCAGATTGGGTTTATGAAAGCGCCTTTGGTAATAGTTGGAAAACAGCCATTGCCGAAAGGGTAGAAGTATCTCCCTTAGAAGTGCTCAAAGATGTTAATCTTGCCGCAGAAGAACAAGCCTTCATTGATATTATGCGCCGCAAACCCACCGACGAAGAGTTTGCCCTGTATCTTAACCATCCCGGTGATGCTATCAATACCGTGAAGTTTAAGGTAAAGTATGGTGATCCCAATAACTTACCCTTGCACGTATGGTTTGAAGGTTTAAGCATTGGCCAAGATTTGTACTTTGAAGATAGCCATGGTAAGCCGCACCACTTGGTGTTCTTATCCTTCTCTGAGCCCAATGCAGCCGGCATTTCTGTATGCCGTTATGTATTAGACTCAGAAATCATGGTAACAGATGTACAAGTGAAAGAACCCAGCACCGGCGGTGCCAAGGGCGTAGCCAAGGCTGATCCTAACAATCCGCAACATGTGGCAGCACCAAGTAATGGTGACTTATGGGTTATGTACGTGCATCCCGGTGATGTGGTGAAAAAGGGTGAAGAGCTCTTTAACGTCTCCATTATGAAACAAGAAAAAGCCGTGCTTGCCCCCATGGACGGCATGGTCACCAGAGTACTGAAAACTGCTGACTATAAAGAAAGCAAGCAAATGGTATCTGTGGTGGAAGGAGAACTGATTGTGGAACTTGGGCCTGTGCCTAAAGTCTGCCCCAATGAAGCCTGCGCTCACCCCATACCCATAGATGGAATAGCATTCTGCCCCTATTGCGGCGATGCCATAGCATAAGAATAAAAAGCCTTTCTAAGTGTTGCTTAGAAAGGCTTTTTTGTTTAGAAGGAGGCAGTTTTATGAATAAGCACATACAGTATATAGATGGACTCAAGGGCTTTTGCGCTTTATGTGTTATTATCTATCACTATATTCTTGCCTTTGACTTCAAAGGCTATGTAGGGTGGAACAGTGGCATAGCGCCGCACGACAGCTGGAGCCATTTTTGGAGCTATTTCCCACTTTCCTTCATTTCCAATGCCTCCTATGTGCTGTTTATGTTTTTTGCCATTATTGCCTTTATTCCTGCCACGGTGTTTTTTCAAAATAAAAATGCCCAATGGATTAAAAAACAAGCCCTTATCCGTTACTTTCGTTTTGTTCCCTACACTTTTGTGCTCATTCTTGCCTCGTATTTTATTTCCTCTCAAGGGTGGTATTATCATCTGCAATTAGGGGAAGTTTTACAAGAACCATGGAATACGGCTGTGCTTTCTCAAAATATGAAGCTTGAAGCAGCTTTATGGTCAGGCCTATTTGGCGCCATGATGGTGGGAGCAGGGGAGTATATTTCCTCTCTTTGGTGCATGCACATTATTTTTATAGGCTCCTATTTTTCTTATGCTGTCCTGCTATTTTTTGGGAAAATGCAGCATCGCACTTTTATATATCTCTTCCTGTGGATTCTTCTCAGCCATAGCCCTATCTATGTGTTCTTTCTTGTAGGTATTATGGCTGCCGATATGCATATACATCTTGAAAAAGAGCTAACACACTTCCAACAAAAAGCTCTTTTTTGTGTGGGTCTTATATGCGTTTGTATAGGTGAAGCGCCGTGGTCTACCATAAATATGGGGCAAAGTTTTGGTCTGGGCACTGCCATACCCTATATATTGCAAAGCTTAGGCATTTTTTCACTATTGCTAAGCATATGCCAAAACCAAAAATTGCAAAGCCTTCTTAATCACAAGATTTTTTTACACTGCGCACGGTATTGCTTTGAATATATAACTGTTCATATTCTCATACTTTTCAGCCTTTCTGCATGGATATTCATAGAAATCCACGCTCTTTTAGGTTATACAGCCGCGTGTATTATAAGCCTTATAACGGCTATCCCCTTGAATTATTTTGGGGCAGTGGCCTGCGGAAAAGCTCTTCAGCCCTTAGCGGCTACGCTTTCACAAAAAGCCTATAGCTTTTTTATACCAGAGAAATAAAAACTATATAATGAGTATGTTACACTTTTCTCAATACCCATAAATGTATAAAATGGGTAGACAGTATACAAAAAACTTGATACAGATAAAAAGCTTTGAACAGAACAAGTATCGTCTTTTATGGAAGAGATAGTATTTTTGTATGAGGCAAAAGAAAAGTTTATTTATGTATATGGCTTACTGATGTAATGTTTTAATGGTTTACAATTGTATAACAGTACTATCAATTTTATGGAGGACGGAATGGAAAAGAAGCAGCCTGCAACAAAGTCTGCCCCTGCAACTGCAACAAAACAAGTACAAAAACTTATTCTCACTGGTGCCGATATTGTGGCCATGGGAGAAAGTGCAGAGTTACTTGTGGGTGGTAAGAACTATAATACTGCGCTGATTTCTGAAATTCCAGGAATTCAAGCCCCGCACTTTCGTGCCATATCTTCTGACGCTTTTCATAAACTTTTGGATGAAACCAGCGTTATCGGTTCTGTAATTCGCTCTGTGGTGGATAAAGAATATAAGCGTATTGATTGGCTAGACTCTGAAATTAACCAAGATCCTGAATTTTTACAAAAATTTGTACGTAGCCTTGGTCGTATGGCGCGCGAAGCTTCTGCATCTTTAAGTGATGTGCGTATTCCATTACGTACCTTTATTAACAATGTGGTGGATGGCTTTGCCACATCTCCAGAAGGTATTGACCAATTACGCCTGCGCTCTGTGCTTGTACAAACAGCTATTTTATCTGTTGAAATCCCCAAAGAAGTGGTAGTGGCTGTTGCCGATGCCTATAAAGAAATTTGCACTGAAAATGAAGGTGAAATTGTTCCCGTGGCTGTGCGTTCTTCTGCAGCCGGTGAAGATTCACGTAAAAAAGCCTTTGCAGGTCTCCAAGATACCTATTTAAATATGGTAGGTGAAGATAAAGTTGTCACAGCTTATCATTGGGACTGCGCTTCTGCCTATAACTTACGCTCCATGACCTATCGCCGCGAAGCTATTTTAGATGCTTTAGCTAAAGCTGAAGAAGTGGGCGATCAAAGCATTGCTGAAACAGCCAAGAAAGAGTGGGCCATTGAAAACACCTCTCTTTCTGTTTGTATGATGCAAATGATTAATCCTGTGATTTCCGGTACAGCCTTTTCTGCCGATACCGCCACAGGTTGCCGCGGTACAGCACGTAAAGACCTTGTAAGCATTGATGCTAGCTTTGGTCTTGGCGAAGCCGTGGTAGGGGGTAAGGTAACCCCAGATAAATTGTATGTTTACCAAAAAGACAATGGTTCTGAGGTGGTTATCCGCCAAATGGGCCGCAAAGATATGAAAATTATCTATGATGAGAAGGGCGGCACCA
>CAYJAL010000179.1:0-4222 GCA_964367875.1 uncultured Desulfovibrionaceae bacterium
TGCCGCTTTCATCCTTGGGAGGATCTACCCAGAGCTCAAGGCCTTCTTCCAGCATATCTTCGGTAACAGGACCTTCAAAAATTACATTGTCATCTTGATCCTTAATGACAATATCTTCACCGGGCTCGATACCTTCTTCTAAGGTAACTTCCACTTGAATTTGATTGCCATTGGGGCCGCCAAGTTCATTTTTGGAAATGACACCATCATTATTGGCATCGCCGCCAATGGTTATGTTAATTTTAGGCTCAGTGCCATCATAGGAAGTATGCAAATTGCTTTCAGTGTTTTCATCTTCTTCTGAACCTTCACTGGTGCTTCTTCTCAAGCTGGAATCCACATTCTTGGCATCGTAGTTTTGGTCTACACGGCCAAGGCTATCAATACCGCCAAGGATAGAGCCTTCGGTAAAGTCGCGCGAACGGAAACCACTGGCAGCGGAGGTGGTAGTACCGGCAGCAGGCATAAGGTCTTCACCAAGTAGAGCAAAGAAATCTTCACCGCTAATAACCGAATCATCGATAATAAATTCTGGCATATTATCAGAAGAATATGCTGCATAGAAATTACTTAATTCAATGCTTGAACCATCATCAAAATGGAAGTGAAGATTGTCGCCATCACGAGAAAGCGTTGCTTCATCGGCAGCAAAGTTAAAGACGATGCGGTCATCAGCATTGGGAGTAATGGTGGTGACTAAGCCGGCTTGGGGTTTTACGAGGGTAATATCAGCCATGGGAAAATCCTTTTTTTATTTTAGGCGCGACAAAAAACAAGGGTGCGCCCAAGGTAAAAGTGAACGACGTACAAAGTAGTGTACAAAAAAAGGGGATATGAGGCGTTACAAAACGACATGAACTGTAACGACGAGACTATTGTCTCGGGTGCATGACCCACAAATTTATAATAAATTTGCAAATTATAGAGGAGTTAAATAACTCACACGCTTATAAAGTAGCGTGTGGAGAAGATAAGATGTCTTTAGGGGGATGTCAAGATTTGCATATATGTTTTCTTCAATATTGTTTAAATATGTATACTTGAAGAGCTAAATACCCCTCTTTTTTACGCATAAAGAGGGGTACAGTGTCTGCTTATTCGGTTAAAGCTAAAAGCTCTTCATTGCTAAGGCGTGTGGTATGGTCTGCATTGGTATGTGCAAAACGTATTGTTCCGTCACTATTCAGTATATATACAGCAGCAACTGGTAAATTGTGATGTTTTTGGCCGGAGGCTTTTTCAAGATCAATATTGTACTGCGTAAGGTAAAGCTCCACCATTTCGTCAGCCATATGGAAAGCAAGGCCAAAAGCGGCAGCAAGCTCCACACTGCTGTCAGAGTAGAGGGCAAAGTCTAATTTGTGGGCTTCATGAAGCTTGGAAGCATTTTGTGCTGTGTCTGGACTTATGGCTATAACAGTATAGCCGCGTTCTTGTAAGGTGGGTAAAATGGTATTTATGCCCGCTAACTGCGCGACACAAAAACGTCACCACTCACCGCGATAAAATATAAGTATGGTGGGTTTTTCTTGTAATGCTTCATAAAGAGTAGTTTGGCTACCGTCCATGGCCTGTAAGGAGCCATCGGGAACTTTTTTGCCTAATCCTAAGGGGCTAATTGCATCTGCAGTGGGGGCAATGGTCATAGATATTCCTCCGTCTACACGTTATAAGAAAAGTCCTATATGCCTTAACAAAGAAAAAGTATGAAAGAGAAAAACGTGGTGCATGTTTTAGAAAACAAAGTTTTTCACTAAGAAATAATATACTACTGCATAGAGTGAGTCAATCAAAAACTAGCTGTATAAATGGCAACGTACTTTATGCACAGGGCTAAGTTCTTTCCAAGGCGGATTTTGTTCCCTACATAGGGGCAAAGCTTTGGGACAGCGCGTATGGAAAGTACAGCCTGTGGGAGGGTTGAGGGGGCTTGGCAATTCACCGCTTAAAGGGGCTATATGTATATTTTGGCTAGGGTCAAGCGAAGGGATAGAGCTTAGCAATGCTTGTGTATATGGATGGGCTGCATGGGCAAAAAGCTCTTCCCTTGGTGCATCTTCTACCATGCGACCCAAATACATAACGGCAATGCGCGGACATAAAAATCCCACCACAGCTAAATCGTGTGAAATAAAAATACAAGTGGGGGAAAAGCGCTCTTGTATTTCACAAAGTAAATTTAATACTTGTGCTTGTACTGATGCGTCCAGGGCTGAAACGGGCTCATCGCAAATAAGTATTTTAGGCTGGGTGATAAGAGCTCTGGCTACGGCAATGCGCTGTCTTTGTCCACCGGAAAATTCGTGGGGATAGCGTTCTGCTTGGCTTTGAGAAAAGCCCACCAGCTCCAGCATTTCATACACACGACGCATTTTTTCTGCTTTAGGTATCTTTTGTACCGTAAGCGGCTCTGCAATGGAAGCCCCAATGGATAAACGCGGATTAAGCGAAGAGTAGGGGTCTTGAAAAATCATTTGAATGGAGCCATCATGCTGCACTGTGCCTTGTGCAGAGTACAAGGACTTTCCTTGCACCATTACAGCACCTTGGCTTGGTGTGAGCAAACCTGCCACCATACGCCCCAAGGTGGACTTGCCACAGCCAGATTCACCCACAAGACCCAAAATATCTCCCTGTGCTAGGCAAATATCAATGCCATCCACAGCTTTAAGGCTTTGGCTTTCCCCTAATATACCGCGACGAACGGTAAAAGTGCGCGAAAGATTTTGTATATGTAAAGTGTGGGACATACTTTCCTTAGGGGGTAATGGTACCGCTAATATTGGCCGTATCAAAAGTAGCCATATTGTTAAAAACGTCTACAGCAGCGCGTACCAAGGGGGCTGCCAAGGCTGCTCCTGTGCCTTCGCCAAGACGCAAGCCTAAATGCAGAAGGGGCAGAGCTTGCACGCCTTGTTTTTCAAGAGCCTGCAAAATATGCCCGTAGCCGGGTTCGGCGGAAGTGTGAGATAAAATGGCATAGCCATCCACATGGGGGCAAATATTTCTGGCAGCCACGTAAGCAGCGGTGGAAATAAAACCATCTACCATAAGGGTTAAACCACTGCGAGCTGCGCCAAGGGCAATACCTGCCATAAGGGCAATTTCAAAACCGCCCAAAATGGCTAAAATGTCTATGGCATCGCCATCATGTAAAGCCTTTTCATGCAAGTTTAAGGCTTTTTGCACCACCTGTGCTTTATGTACGACGCCACCAGGTAAAGCGCCGGCTCCGGGGCCTGCCACCACATGAGGAGCTAAGCGTAATATATGAGAGAAAAGCGCTGTGGCTGGGGTAGTGTTTCCTATGCCCATTTCGCCAATACCGACAGTGGCATAACCTTCAGCGGCGGCATCGGTGGCAATACCAATACCATAACATAGGGCCCTAATACAGGTTTCGCGGCTCATGGCTGCTTCTTTGGCTAAATTCTTGGTACCTTCGCCCAATCTTTTGTCTATAAGATTTTTATGGGCAGGATAAGGTCCACCTACGCAGCCAGCATCTACCACAGAAAGATTAATACCCACGCTTTTGCATAAAACATTAATCCCTGCGCCGCCTTGTAAAAAATTCATTACCATTTGGCGTGTTACTTCTTGGGGAAAGATTGCTATTTTTTCTTCCACAACGCCATGGTCGCCGGCAACAGTATACATATGCATAGGATCAAAGCGTAGCGGTTTTTGCCCATTTTGTATGCAGTAAAGACGCTTTGCCACATCTTCTAATTGTCCAAGGCTGCCTTGGGGTTTAGTAAGGTTATCCAAATGCGCCTCGGCTTGCGGCAGTAAATGCAAAGGGACAGGGGTAATGCGTGCAATGGTGGAGCTTAGTAGATGTTCCATACAATCCTCTTTTTTTGATGTGGCAAGAATAGGCCTTTCCTTATGTTTTGGCAATATGACAATGCTATTTTCCCCTGTATTGAAAAAATGCTAATTTTTTAGAAAACATACTTTGTTTTTTACCTTCGCGGCGCTTTTTTATCTTTTCAAAGAGTAGAAGAAAAATTGCATTTGTGCTTGACACTTCTTGGGGGCAAACGCTATGCCATTGGTCACGGAAGGTAATTCCGAATTGGTTAAACCCTAATTTTGGCAGTATATATATGACTGTCCTAAAAAAACTCATCGGAGGAAGTTATGAGCTGGAATGTAACAGTTGATGCAGACAAATGTACAGGTTGTGGCGAATGTGTAGACGTTTGCCCCGTAGAAG
>CAYJAL010000180.1:0-4219 GCA_964367875.1 uncultured Desulfovibrionaceae bacterium
TCACGACTGCGAGCAATACCCATGCGCTCCACCGTATCCAAGGCTTCTCGCAAGCCTGCTGTATCGGTAATGCGCACGGCAAGGCCATCTAAATGTAGGCCTTCCTCTAAAAAATCCCTTGTGGTGCCGGGAATATCCGTCACCAACGCTCTATTATAGCCTAGTAGCGCATTAAGTAAAGAAGATTTGCCGGCATTAACAGCCCCTGCCAGCACCACAGAGGCACCCTCTTGCCAATGCCGACCTCTGGCGTAGGCCACAAGTAAATCGTCCACAGCGCCTTGCACCTCAGCAATAACAGCCCCAAAAGCTTGCGGTGAAAGACATTCCACCTCTTCTTCGGGAAAGTCCACTGCCACGCACAATTCCATGCGCAAATGCTCTAACTTTTCGCGTAAGACCAAGACTTTTTTACTGAGCAGGCCTTCTAACTTGGCCGAGCCCAAATGCAAAGCAGCTTTGCTTTTGGCAGCAATCATTTCAGCCACAGCTTCGGCTTGGGTTAAATCCATACGCCCATTCATAAGAGCACGACGCGAAAATTCCCCTCTTTCAGCCAGACGCGCACCACGCTGCACCAAGGTTTCCAGCACTGTAGCCATAAGCATTTGGCCGCCATGGGCATGGATTTCCACCACATCTTCGCCGGTAAAGGTCTTAGGCCCCGGCATAAATACAGCCAGAATATCGTCTAGTTTAGCGCCATGGATATCTATAAAGTGCCCACGGTGTAAAGTCCAAGGCCGAAAATCTGTAAAAGAGGCAGAAGAGGAAGCAAAGCTTTTTTGTAATATCTCCTGAGCCTTGGGGCCGGAAATACGCACAATGCCAATACCCCCAGAGCCTAAGGGGGTGGCTATGGCCGCTATGGTATCGTCATAAAGCATATATATCTCGATTTTATGTACACATAAGCCACTCTCCTAAGTAAGAGAGTGGCTTATGGTAAAGTCTTAGCAGGCCGTTGAAAAAATGCAAATTGTTTCGTCAAACGTGCTTTTTACTCCAGTTACGTATGTTTTGATACGCGCCTTCCGTAAAAAAGCTTTGTTTTCCTCACACTTTACCTTTTTTGAACAGCCTGCAGCAATTTCACAAAAATAAACATTTCATGTATTTTTTCAACAGGCTGTTATAATCGTAAAAACCTATCCACGTTTACGCTGAATAATCACACGCTTTAAAGGGCCATCGCCGGAACTGCGTGTCACAAGATCTGTGGCTTCTTGCAAGACCACATGTACAATGCGTCTATGGTACGAAGACAAAGGTCTTGTGGAATGCGCCTTGCCTGTGGCACGAACTCTTTCTGCCAAGGCCGTGGCCAGTTCCACCAATTTTTCATCTTGGCGGGTGCGGTAATCACCGGCATCCAATTGCACACGTACCGCGGCGTCCATGGCACGAGAAACAATGCGCGAAGTAATATATTGTAAGGAAGCTAAGGTTTGCCCTTCGCGGCCTATGAGCAAGCCGGAATTTTCATCACAATCCAGATGCACATGCACGCGCCCTTCATGTAATTTCATTTCTAAAGGAACATCACCCACTATGGGACGGGTTAAAACGCCCACAGCTTCTAAGGTTACACTTTGCAAACGCTCTTGATCCAGCTCTTCTAGGGGGATGCGGCGTACATTTTCTACTTCTTCCACATCATCAAAGGGCATGGATTCCATATGTTCTGTAGGCGCAGGCTTGGCATGCTGGCGCTTGGGCTGTTGTCGTCTATTGTCGCGCCCTTCACGATTGTCACGGCCTTCACGCCCTTCCCTATTGTCCCTATGCTCACGAGCAGGCTTTGCATCGCGGCGTGGCTTTCTTTCTGTGCGCTCATGGCTGTCTATACGGTTACCATCAACGTCGGCGCGATTACCATCCACATCTGCATGATTGCCATGACGCTCAGAACGATTATCAGAACGATGATCTGGGCGATTACCATTGCGTTCAGGACGATTGCCTTGACGCTCACGGCCTTCACGATTTTCGCGCCCTTCGCGCCCATCTCGGCGACCCTTCGCAGATTTTTCACGGCCTTGCTGGCGTCCCTGCTCGCGTCCCTGTTCACGACCTTGGTCGCGCACTTGTTCCTGCTGGCTTGCGCCTTCATTGTCAGCACGCTCTTCCTGTTTAGGGGCTGGCTTAGGTGTGGGTTTAGAAGCAGTTTCAGAAGAGACCCCAGAAGATGCTTCAGATGTGGGCTGAGCCGTGGACTCAGCTTTATCTTTTGGCGCTTTTTCCTTGGAAGATTTTTTATTTCTACCCAAAATATCTTCCACGGCGTCACGCAATTGTACGCGGCGAGCGCGAATAATTGCTTTACGCGCGCCCACCAATCCAAAGATGCCGGATTTGGCATCCTGTACTATATCAATTTCCAAGCGTTCGCGTGAACTATCGTAATAAGAACACGCCTCATGAATGGCATCATCAAGGCTTTTGCCTGTAAACTCTTTAAAGCCTTCCATACTTTTTTTCCTATGGTGTTATGCTGCTTGCTTTTCGGCCTGGCGCAATAAGAGCCATTGTTGCAACATAGACAGTAAGTTATTAACAAGCCAGTACAGTACCAGACCTGAAGGGAATGACAAAAACATAAAGGTAAAGATAAGCGGCAAGAACATCATAATCTTTTGTTGCATAGGATCGCCCATGGGAGGACTCATCTTTTGCATAAAGAACATACTCACGCCCATGATAATAGGTGTGATATAGAAAGGATCCGCTTGAGATAAGTCAGCCAACCACAAAATATCGGTGCCCGGCAAATAGGTTACAAAAGAAGCGCCGCGCAATTCGATGGAAGTAAGCAATGCTTGATACAAACCAAAGAATACAGGAAGCTGCACAAGCATGGGCACACAACCGCTGGCAGGATTAATGCCATAGGTTTTGTGTAAAGCCATAGTTTCGCGTGTAAGAGCTTCTCTGTCATCGGCATATTTTTCTTGCAAGGCCTTAATCATGGGTTGCAATTTGCGCATTTTTGCCATGGAAGCATAGCTTTTTGCTGTAAGAGGCCAGAACAAAATCTTAATGCCCACGGTAAGCAAAATAATGGCCACGCCCCAGTTATGGGCAAAGCTGTGTAAATATTCAAGGCACCACAATAAAGCAGAGCCAATGATGCTAAACATACCAAGGTCAATGGCATTGATAAGTTCATTGGGGGCTTTTTCTAAAAGGTTAGCTACCTTGGGCCCAATCCAATAGGTCACATCTTGTTGCACTTCGGTATTGGGTTGCACCACAATGTCAGCTTGCTCTACGAGCACGCGATACACTTCATTTTGCAAACGCGCTTTTAAGGTCACATTGCTGGCATTGGCAGGAGCAATGGCCGACATAAAATAGGTGCTGGAAGCTGCTGCCCACAAAATGGGGCCGCTTTCTTGAATGCCGCTTTCAAGCAAGGTGTCAGCGTCGCTTTCTTCAATATATTCGCCGGTAACGCCCCAAGCTACGCGCATGGCGTCATAATAACCACCGGCAGAAGCTGAAGCATCTTCACCCACGCTATAACCAATACGCACGGAGCGAGCTTGATCGCCAAGGCCTACAATGCGTATTTTTTCCACAATTTGATAGGTATCAGCGGCAAAGATAAGCTCGCGAACCAGACGCAAGCCGTCCACTTCACCGGTGAAGGTAAGGGATTTTTGGCCGCTGGTAAGGTTAATATTTTCGCCAGCAAAAGCCCATTTTCCAGTGCTCCAAGAGGGCTGTCCGTTAACCATTAAACCTAAAGGAGCCACTGCTGCTGCTGTGGGCGTTACAAGGTTTACTTTAGGACGCTCAAGGTCGTCAGCATAGGGATTTTTTTCTCCAATGGGAAAGCCCAATATGGAAAAGAGAGGCTCTTTTCTTACGCCTTGGTCGTAATTTTTCAGTTCAAAAGAACGTAAAATACCACCGCCGGAATAAATCACAGCCTTATATAAAGGAGTATCTACTATAACGTCCTTGCCGGGAGCAGGAGTAAAAGTGGCCAGCGGCGCAGCAGGAGTAGAAGAAGTATTTTGAGCGGAAGATTGTTGCGCGGCCTGTTCGGCGGCTTGTTGCTGTTCTATGCGGGCTTGCTCTTGAGCGGCAAGCTCTTCGGGAGAAGGTGTCCAGCCCATTTCTTGGGCAAGAAAAGTCCAGCCAACCATAACCACTAAGGATAGTGCAATGGCGAGAAGTAAATTTTTAGATTCCATAGAGCCTCTATTTGCTG
>CAYJAL010000181.1:0-4215 GCA_964367875.1 uncultured Desulfovibrionaceae bacterium
ATGGCAGCTCCCATGGGTTCTTCAATAAGATGCACCTCACGCACGCCAGCCATAAAAGCTGCATCAATAACAGCCTTTTTTTCCACTTGGGTAATGCCTGTGGGAACGCAAATCACCATGGTGGGCTTAATAAAACGCAATCCTGTGACGGCCTTACGAATGAAGTAAGAAATCATTTCCTTGGTGACGTCAAAGTCGGCAATAACCCCATCCTTCATGGGACGAATGGCGCGAATATTTTTAGGCGTACGGCCAATATAGGTCTTTGCTTCATTGCCCACAGCCAATACGGTATTTTTCACCGCATCCACTGCCACCACAGAAGGCTCGTTAAGCACAATGCCATGCTCTCTGGTGTACAGTAAGGTGTTGGCAGTGCCAAGGTCCATGGCAATTCTTCTGCCAAGCTTACCCATTAAGCGTGAAAACATTAGTTTTCCTCACCATGGTTTGAAGGGTCATTCTCATAATTGGCAGGATAGTCATGCAGCTCTGCCTTGGGCAAATATTGATGCAAACGACTGCGCAAATAAAGATTTTCTAAGAAAAGTCCCAAATAATCCACACATTGATACACAAAAGAACGCAAAGTCTCATCCATCTCGCGCCCTTCGCTATGGGCCAAACACAGCACCCCACGAGCAGATTTATTTACCATGATCGGCACGCAAATAAGGGCTTGATAATGCGGCATTTCAGGAATTTTTCCAAACAAAGAGTAGGTGGTATTGCCGGAAAGTCCTTCAGAAAAAATAGCTTGTTGCTCATCACGAAATACCCAGCCCACCATGCCGCTTTGGATGGGAAAAGCCAATTGCTGATGATTTTTTAATAAATAGGGCTTGGTTTCCCCTTCTAAAACATAATACTCTTCCGAAGGGTCAAGGGAAGCAAAGGCGCAATAATCAAAGCGTAAAGCATGGGCTACAGTACTTAAATAATTTTGTAAAAAAACAGGCCATGCCTTAAATTGAAAACGTAAAGAACGCACAATACTTAAACACGCAAAATATTCTGCTATGGAAGCAGGGTCTGTAGGCATGGGCTCTTCTACCGCTTCGCGCACGCTCACAAGGTCGGCAAAAAGCTGCAAAATTTTGCTGTCTTTTTCTGTAAAAGAATATATCTTTTTGCTATCTACACAAATAATGCCCCCAGACGGCACAGGACAAGCCATAAAAGACTTTATACTGCTTTCTTCTCCATTCTTATAATACCCTAAGCTATACGTATTTTTGTCAAAATTAGTCATAACTTTAGGTTTTTTATCTTGTAAAATTTCCCCCGCAAGGCCAGAGCTTTGGTCAATGGCATCACAATACGCTTCTCCATCTCCAAGGCTAAAGGTGGCAGCGAGCAAACAAGAGGAGCTATCTTCTTCGGGCAGGTACAATGTTGCCGAATAGGCATCAAAAACACTACAAATTATTGCAAGAATTTGCGTATGCAAAGTATTTGTTTCTTTCATATATACGAATTGGGTTTTAAGTGAATAAAAGTGTCAACTGGTTAAGTCTACCAAAGCACTGCCAAGCTCGCAACCGCTTTTTCACCCCTTGAGCCCATAAAAAAGAAATTCCTTTCAAAATACTAGGAAAAGCTATGCCTTAATCCAAATAAGCGAAGCTTGCCGCCCCGATTCTTTCTCTTGCCTATAAGAAAAAAACATCTGCTGCATACTATAAGTACACATGTCTAAACCAAAAATCTGCGCTAAAGGAATACCGCTTTGCTGCAGTTGCGACCTTGTAAGCGACCATAAATCCATGGTTTTTTCAACAGCATTATACCATGGCGCATACTCCTCACCCCATTCTGCATCAAAATGGATAAATTCTGCTACCTGCGGCCCAAGGCTTGGCCCGCGTACAGCAAAAAGATCTTGCGCTTGCACAGAATATTTTTCGCAAAATTCTGCCACAGCCGTGCTGATAAAATCATTTCTATTGCCGCGCCAGCCCACATGTAAGGCCATGATATATTGCCCGCTTTTATGGGCAAATAAAATAGGCTGACAATCTGCTGTTTTAATCATAAGAGCAAGGCTTTTTTGCGAGGTAGCCTGCCCGTCAGCTTCCGGTAAGCAGCCATCCATTTGTTGCCTAAAGCCTTCTGGTGGCGTGGGTTTTGGCTCAAAAATCAAAGTATTACCGTGCACCTGAGAAAGCTCACTAAAAGGACAGCCCACAGCCCTTTGCAAAGCCCTACGATTGGCAAAAACATGCTGCGGCGTATCCTTTGTCACAAAGGAAATATTACCTCCAGCGTAATTTTTGGCAGAATTACCACCGGGGCGGGTTTGAAAAAGGCAACGCACCTGCTTAATGCCCGGAAAAGAAAAAGGAATAGAACTTATATCCACCGTAAACCCTCCTCACTAAGTAAAGCTTGTACCGGCATGTCCCAGCTTTCGCAGGAAATGCGTTCCACCACTTGCCACGAAAAAGCTGCCCCAATACAGCAGCCTATATACCCCTGCTGTTTGGCCTGTAAAAAACGATCATAATAGCCGCCGCCAAAACCAATTCTATAGCCCAAAGTATCAAAAGCCACACCGGGCACCAAGAGTATATCTAAAGCCAAAGAGTGCCCTTGTGCAGCATAAGCATGCTTATGGCGCTGCCAAGCTTCGGGGGTAGGTTCGTAAATACCGTAAGCGCCCAAAGCTACGTCATCCATATTTTCACAGTACACAAAATCCATATGGCCGCGTAGCTCTGTATGGCAAAGAGGCAAAAAAACCTTTTTCCCTTCTTGCCACGCCCTTTGCACCACATGCTGTGTTTGCACTTCTCTGCCCTTGGCCATATACAAGCCCACCTGCTGCGCCTGCTGCCACACTTCACTTTGCAGTAAATGCTCTTGAATAACAAGGCTTACCTCAGCACATGATTCTGCCGAAAGCTCTTTTCTGCGAGCAAGCATATGCGCTCGCAAGGTATTTTTTTCTAAAGCCTGCATCTATACCTCTACTTTTAGCCGTATACCGCGCCCTCTTTTCCTCGTGGGCAAGATATGCTAAATATGGTGTACAACATTTAACAAGGAAGTGCCCCCTATGCAAGCCACTCAAGAAAAAACACAAGATTTCCTTTGGATTGCCCTTGGTGATATACATGATGATGTGACCCGCCTTCACGAAATTCCGGAGCTTCCCCACGCCCATGGCGTTATCGTTACCGGAGATATGACCTTTGGCGGCGGCGTAAAGCAGGCCGAGCGTGTACTTTTTGCCATTCAAGAGCATAATCCCCATATTTTAGCACAAATTGGTAATATGGATAGAGCAGAAGTCACCACTTGGCTTCAAGAAAATAATTGGAACCTACACACCGAAGTGCGCGAGCTCACCCCAGAAGTCTGCGTTTTTGGTGTAGGCGCCTCTACCTTCACCCCCTTCGGCACCCCCAGTGAATTCCCCGAATCGCATTTTGCCGATTGGCTGGAGCAAAGCTGGCGCAAGGCACGTACCTTTAAAAAACAAATACTTATTTCACACAATCCCCCCAAGGATACCTTGTGTGATGTTATAGGCGACGGTGTGCATGTGGGTTCCACGGCAGTGCGTGAATTCATTGAAGAGCATCAGCCCGATATTTGCATTTGTGGACACATTCACGAAGCTTGTAATATGGATACCATAGGCCGCACCATTATTATCAATCCCGGAAACTTTGCCGCCGGCGGTTATGTGCTTTTGCGCAGCTACCAAGGGCAACTTTCTGCAGAACTTAAACATATAGAAGGCTAATATGTCACAACAAAACACACAAATAAGTAACACCACCCTACTCTGGATTTGCTATGGCCTCTACGGCGCAGCCCTTATCTGCGGTGGTATCACCGCACTAGTGGCGCTGATCATTGGTCACATTAAACGTAAAGACGCCAATGACGCTCTTACCGCAAGCCACTTAAATTGGCAAATTACCACCTTTTGGCAAAGCCTTATAGGTATCATTGCTGTGGCCATTCTCAGCTTTATATTAAGCATTACCGTGATTCTTTCCTTCTTGGTATTCCCGCTTTGGCTGCTCTTTGTTGTGTGGTATATTTACCGTGTTGCCAAAGGTGCTTTGGCTTTGAATAGCGGCAAGTGTATTTAACAGGCCGTTGAAAAAGTGCAAATTGCGTCGTCAGACTTGCTTTTTACTCCAGTTACGTATGTCTTGATACGCGCCTTCCGTAAAAAACTTCGTCTTTCTCACATTTTAC
>CAYJAL010000182.1:0-4156 GCA_964367875.1 uncultured Desulfovibrionaceae bacterium
CTTTGCTACCTTGGCTGCCAAAAGCCAACAAGTACTCGTGGAAAATAGGCAAGTTTTACGCATTGTTCCTTCCTTTACGGCGGACGCTGTGCAAAGTCTCACCTTTGAGGAAAATTCTACCACCATTTTGCTTAAAACCTATCGCACGCGCACAGCCCTTTTGGAGCGATTGCGCCAAGAAGAGGGGTTGGAAGTAACCTATGGCGAGCACTTGGGCATGGAAGGGGAAGTCGTTTTGCAAGATTTAGAGGCCATTGCCCAGCGTGAGGATACATATTTATCCTTAATGATGGTGAAAAAACGTCGTGGTAAGTTGTAAACGCTTGTTGGAAAAAATCTTTTTTATGAAGTTGCTACAGGCCGCTTAGGAGAGAAGCATGACCATACGCTGGAATATGCAAGCCGCGGAAATTGAAGCAGAAAGCTTTCGCCTTATAGAGCAAGAATGCCCTGAACATGCAAACATGCCCTTGGCGCAGTGGCGTGTGGCGCGTCGTCTTATTCATACCACAGCCGATGTGAGCATGGGGCGCTATCTTGTTTTTGGCCATGATGCTATAGATTCAGCGCAAAAGGCCTTACAAAATAAAGCGCCCATTTTTTGTGATTCAAATATGATAAAGGCCGGGCTTTCCTTGGCGCGCTTGCAAATTATGCACCCGAACTATTCTAAGGATGATGTGCATTGTTATATTGCCGATGCCGATGTTCGCGCGGCGGCACAAGAGCGTGGCTGCACCAGAGCCCTTATAAGTGCCGAAAAAGCCAAGCCCCTATTGCAGGGTGCCATAGTGCTTATAGGTAATGCGCCGCTGGCTCTGGCTCGTATAGCACGCTATATTTTAGAAGAAAATATTCGCCCTGCCTTGGTGGTGGGCATGCCGGTGGGATTTGTGAATGTGGTGGAATCTAAAGAACTTTTGCGCACCTGCCCTGTGCCGCATATTCTTTTGTCGGGGCGCCGTGGCGGTTCGGCCTTGGCGGTGACCACCTTACATGCCCTTATGGAAGAATTTACCGACGCCCACGCTGTCTTGTAAGGTGCAGGCTATGGCTCGTGTGCAAAGAACACAGCCCCTTCGCTGGGGCTTTTCCACAGGGGCGGCTTTGTGCGCTGTGGCCTTGGGCGCATGGCGAGAAGTGGCAGACCCGGAAGGTATAAATTCAGAAATGGCAGACTCTCAAGCTCGCCACCTGCAGCCTGTGAACGTGCTTTTTTTAGATGGGCGGCGGCGTTATATCCCTCTGTATGACCAGCGCGTGCAAGGCATGGTAACAGTGCAAAAAGATGGGGGCCATGACCCCGATTGCACCCATAAGGCTTTATTGTATGGGCGTATTCGTCGGGGGCAATTGCAGGAGGCCACGGCGCAGGATTATAGAGTACAGGTGGGGCAGGCCACCCTTATTATACAGGCCGTGGAAGGCATTGGCCTTTGTGCGCGGCAAGGCCTTGACTGCGAGCAAGGCAAATGGGCCATAAATGTGGGGCCGCGTCGCATGCTGGCGGAAAATTTACAAGAGGCCGGAATGCAGCAAGGGGTGTGGATTTTTACGTGCGGTGTGCAGCATGGGGAAGTGCTGGCAAAGCATAGCCTCAATGGGCACTTAGGTATTGAAGGGGGCATTTCCATTTTAGGTACCACAGGCTTGGTGCGTCCTTTTAGCCATGATGCTTATAAGGCCACCTTGCAAATATGTGTGCGTTCGCGCCGGCAAAGTGGGGGGCGCAGTATGGTTTTTTGCACCGGCGGGCGCACAAAAAATGGCGCTCAAAAAATGCTGGCGCATCTGCCCCCAGAAGCCTTTGCCTGCATGGCAGATTTTATAGCCTTTAGTTTACAAAGTGCCTGTGCCCAGGGCATGGAGGAAATTGTGGTGGCCTGTATGCCGGGTAAATTATGCAAATATGCCGCAGGGCATGCCAATACCCATGCACATAATACGCCGCAAGATTTGGCTTTTTTGCAAAAGGCCTTGCAAGTGCATATGCCGCATGCAAAATATAAGGCTGTGCATGAAGCTGTGGCTGCAAGCGTCACCGTGCGCGAAGCCCTGCTGGCTGTACCCAAGGTCATGCTTTTGCCCTTATTGCGTACCTTGGCAGAGCAGGCCTTAGTGGCTTTACGCCGATTTTTAACGGCGCCGGCGCAAGTGACACTTATGGTCTTTGATTTTCAAGGACAATTTTTATTGCAAGAAAGCCGCGCCGTGCAGGAAGTGCTACATACTGTAGAAGCTGTAGAATCGCTTTCTTTAGATATGCCAGCAGAAGAAGGTGTTGTATCCATTATTACTGAGGCGCATATTGATGCCATGTATTTTTTAGCCAAGGAAGAGCCATGCAAGAGCTGAACAATTCCCCATGGGGACACATACATATACTTTCTTGCGGCGTGGCTGAGGCGCAGCCTTTTTCTAGCCATATATTGTCCTATGCGAAAAAAGCGCAGGCCATTTTTGCTTCTAAGGCTTTATGGCAGGCTTTGGCGGACTCTATGGAAACGCAGGGCAAAGATTTTTACCCCTTAACGGCTACAGCCAGAGAAAGCGCTGCCTTGGCCTTGGAATTATGCTGCGCCGGACAAGAGGTGGTGGTGCTGGCTTCCGGCGACGCCCTGTATCACGGCATAGGCGCCACCTTGCTGCATGTATATCAAAATCTTTATAAGGCCAGCAAAGCGCAGGGCGTAGAGATTCTTCCGCGAGAAGCTTTGACTTTTCATCCTCATATTACAGCCTTTCAGCGTTTATTTCATATACTGGGCATGCCTTGGGCTCAGGTGGCACTTTTTTCTGTACATGGCGGAGAACCTTTGCCCTTACGTGCCATGGCGCAGGCGCCCTTTGCCCTTATTTATGGCGGTACGCAATATACGGCCGTAGGCATTGCTCAGGCGCTTATTTCTTTTCATGCGCCTTGCGCTGAGCAATGGGGCGTTTTGGCAGAGCGTCTTGGCAGTGAACAGCAGCGTATTGTGGTGGGCACCTTGGCGCAGCTTGCCGAGGAGCATTGCCATGCTACCTCCATGCTTTTGCGTGTGCCGCCCAAATATTATGGTTTGTTACAGGCCTTTCAAAAAAGTCCCCCAAATATGTGCATGTCCGCGGCAGAAGATATTCACCTTGCGGCGCCATTATTACCCCCATTATTGGCTTTAGGTTTTCCCGAAAGCTTTTATACCAAGGAAAAAAATCTTATTACAGCCAGTGATGTACGCGCGGTCATTTTGGCGCGACTGCGCTTACCCATGTGGGGCGTGTTGTGGGATGTGGGCGCCGGAAGCGGCTCTGTGGGGCTGGAAGCGGCGGCTTTATGCCCTCATTTGCAGGTGCTGGCTGTGGAGAAAAAGGCGGAAAGAGTGGCGCATATGCAGGCCAATGCCGCAAAATTAGGCGTCACCAACTATCACCCTGTGCAGGGGGACGCGGTTTTTCTTTTGCAACAAATACAGCAAGGGCAACAAGGGCAACAAGGGGCATGCGAAAAAAATTCTGATGCGTTTGCGCTTTCAACCTTACCTGATGCTTTATGTAAGCCGAACAGAATTTTTATTGGCGGCGGCGGGGAAAATCTTATCCGCCTTGTGCAGATGAGCCTTGAGCTTGTATCTCCGCAAGGGCTGGTGGTGGTGAGTGTGGTGACGCTGGAAAGCTATCATGCTTTATATGCCTATGCGCAAAAAACAGTAGGCTATACTGTGCAACTTTCCTCCATGCACATGTCGCATGAGCAAATTATTGCCGGAAAATACCATCATTTACAGCCGCAACATCCCATTTATATTTTTACTTTTTGTCAAGAGAGTGCTGCATGAATACTCCCATAGATACTACTACGAATGTTTCTGAAAATTCTGTAACAGATGGTATGCCTAGCGTAACCTTTGTGGGGGCAGGCCCAGGCGCTGCCGACCTAATCACCGTGCGCGGATTGTGTCTTTTACAAGAGGCAGATGTGGTGCTGTATGCCGGATCCTTGGTGCATCCTGTGCACTTGGAGGCATGCAAGGCGTCTTGCGCGTGCTTTGATACGGCTTCCATGGATTTACAAGAGCAAGTGCGCATAATGGCGCAAGGGGCTAAGGCTGGGCAAAAGGTGGTGCGTTTGCATACGGGCGATCCTGCCATGTTTGGCGCTATCAATGAACAGATA
>CAYJAL010000183.1:0-4139 GCA_964367875.1 uncultured Desulfovibrionaceae bacterium
AATCTTCCTGGGCGCGCCATTAAAATACAAGGGGATACATACTTTAGGGTATGTGCCCCTTTTGTGTTTTCTTTGTCTGGTTGCCCATTTATAGGGGGTCTTCACCAAAGATAGGGGCAATAAGACGGTTTTTCACCAAAGATAGGGGCAACAAGACCCGATATGCGTTTTCTAGCGGTTAAAATTTTTCATTTCAGGGAGCGAAAATGGCTGTCACAAGCTCCAGTTGCAGTCATTTCTTTTCTTTACAACAAGCTTACAAAAAAGAAAATTGCATACTAGGGCACCTTCACTACGGAGCTATCCTTAGATGTGTATTTATACTTGCTATATTCAAAGGCCGTATCGTGTATATATCTTCCTTAAAATGAAAAATCCCCCTTTCTACGTATGGTAGGTAAGGGGGATTTTTTTATATATTCAAAATATTGCTATATATGAATTTTTCTTAGATTTTATTGTTTGTTTCCACAAACTTACCATCTTTCACTTGATACAAAGAAAGACCCACGCCAATGGCGTCGCCCTTGGCGTCAAAGGTGATATTTCCCGCAGGAGTATCCACTGTTTCAGAGCGTAATATTTGCACAAGTTTGGCACTGTCTGCGCCATCGGCTTTATCCAAAGCGTTGAGCAATACTTGTGCGGCAGCATAAGCATTATAGTAGAAGGGGCCAGGTTCTGTTTTAAATTTCTTTATATGTTGCTCACGAGCTTTTTTATACATGTCCAGTGTGGAGGTGTCAGAAGGGGATGAGGCATATACGCCTTCGGCCTCTTTACCAGCCATGGCCACGAAAGTTTCGGTCATGATGGAGTCCGGCCCGATAAACGGAGCTTTCACGCGGTTACGGCGCATTTGCTGTATGAGCTTGGAGGCTGTGGGGTGATAGCCGCCAAAGATAACAACGTCTACTTTTTCTCTTCTCAGTTTTTTCACCACGGCGCTATAGTCCACAGCGTCGGGGTTGACGGCTTCAAAAAGCACCACTGTGGATTTGCCTTCAGCTTCTATCAGCTTTTTATTATTATCAGCATAGCCTTTACCGTATTCACCATTATCGTGGATTATGGCCACTTTTGGCGCCTTAAGGGTATTACTTACGAAAGAGGCAGAAAGGGTGGCTTGGGCGTCTCCATTGGCAATGGTACGAAAGAAATAGGGATTTTCGCCACTGGTAGTAAGGCTTGGCGTGGTGGAAGCAGGAGATATGGCAATAAGTTTTGTATTGTTGTAGATGGGCAATGCGGCCTTGGTGGCGCCAGAGCATATATGCCCAATGATAACATCAACCTTATCGGAAATGAGTTTAGTGGCGGCATTTGTTGCTAGCTCAGGTTTGCATTGATCGTCTTGAGCCACAACAATAATCTCTTTGCCATCAATACCACCTTGAGCATTGATTTCTTCGGCGACAATTTGCGCCGCATTGAGAGTGGGTATGCCATAAGAGGCAATATCACCCGAAAGGGAACTGGCTACGCCAAGTTTGATTTTTTCTGCGGCCACAGCAGGGGTGGCTAGCAGGCTCACAGTGAGCCCTGCTAGCAGTAAAGATGTACCTTTATTCATGAGATAGGCTCCGTATAAAAAAATTTTTACAATACCCTAGCAGGTGGCTAGAGCATTTATGGTGTGCTATATCTTGTTTATGTAACACAAGAGATTATAAGAATACAAGAATATGTATTTTATTTTTATATTCAAATGTTTATCTATAGTTAGATGTGGTTGATGGCACACGGACAGAGTGAGTATTAACGCTGCAAACACCTATTTAGTAGATATTGGAAGAGGTACAGATATACCAAGCATCGATGTAGGTCTTGGTGAAGATGAAACCAACTCAGCCTAGAGAAGTCTTCTTCAGCGACATCGGCGGTGCTTATAATAATTGAAAATGAAAAGAGTGTTCAAAATCATAATGTGAAAAAAATTATTTCTTTAGTATATTGATTTTATAATAATTTTAATAAAACACTTCTTGCAAAGATGCAAAAAAGATTTGACAAATACATATCTTTTTTGCATCTTTTCCTAAGCCCTTGGGGCCTACAGCTACACAAAGGGATTTTATAGAAGGAGATATTTATGATCACACGCTTTGGAACAGCTAAGGAAATGATTGTACAAGATATTACAGAAAATGATGCCACTTATCACCTTGCCATTGATCAGCGAGGTTTATATCTTACCACGACGCGTTATGTGGATAAGGATATTTCTGATCCTAATCGCAATAGTGATCGTAGTCTTATGAAGCAGAGAATTTCGGCTCTTGGTATTGATTATGCTGCTTTTTTTGAGGAAAATAAGCATCTTATTCAAGTTATGCCCAAGAGTACTGCTGCTAAGGTTAACCCACTTAAAGCATCTAAGCGTAGCATGAAGAAGTAATACTCTATTTTTTAAACAGTAGTTTTAGGGTATAATAAGATACAAATAAGATAGAGCTCTAAAGCTATTTTATAAAAACCGCCATTAAAGTGCATTTCATGGCGGTTTTGTATTTTGCTATTTGAGGGCAATTTTTTAGATGTAAGTTGCCATGGGTGAGAGAAAGGAAAAAAGCTAGCAAGGAATAAATTTAGAGGCAATGCCTTGTTTTTTTTGAGGGATACAGCAGTTTTTTTTGGAAGTGAAAACAGCAGGATCGTAAGCTGGGCTGGCAATAACATTGCTGGCGTAGAGCACAGCACCAGGAACTTGTTGCAAAGCGGCGCAGCCGGCTTGTACAGCGCTTTGCACAGCGCCAAGGTCTCCAGATACTGTGACTGTAATGAGTCCGCAACCGGCATTGTTCACCGTTTCAAGGCGCACGTTGGCGGCCTTGGTCATGGCATCGGCAGCTTCTATGGCACCTATCATACCAAATGTTTCGATAAAACCTTTTGCGCTCATGTTTTTTCCTCTTTTAAATTATATAATTAATAAGTAACAAAACTTTTTTTTATTGGCAAGGGCAAAGCTAGTGGACTTTATTAGCAGTTTGAAAGAGTATAGTATGTAGTAGGCTCTTTTTCTTTGCATTGACAAAGCCTACTTTCTCTTATAGCATCTAAAAAATAGGGATTTCTCCCTGTATCTTTATTTCCCCTCGCGTTTTCGTAATGTACTTGCCTCTATTGCATATATAATCTAAATGGAGAGCTTTTTATGAAAATAATCCGCGTTTTCACTGAACAAATGCTTTTATTATGGAAGTTTTTAGGCTTTTTCCAAAGCCCCTTGCTGCGCCTATGGCATATACTGGCCTTTGTGCTGGTGATGGCGCAATTGGTTAAGGTTGCACGTACGCCTACGGTGGATAGTTGGCATATTGAGCTTGGCCTTGTTTTAGTGCCCTTTGTATGTATTTTTTTGGGCTTAAGCCTATCTAAGCGCGGTTTGCGCTATTTTTTTCCCTATCTCTGGGGCGATACAGAGCAATTACGTAAAGATATACCCAAGGTTTTGCAAGGGGGCGTAGCGCCGCCGCGTCCGGGAGGCTTACCCGGCGCCGTGCAAGGCTTAGGCTTTTTGTGTTTTTTTGCCTCTACCATGTTGGGTTTAATCTGGTACCTTTTATGGGAAAAACACACGGCACTTTCTGTGGATTTTTTAGATTATCATCGTTATTTTGGCTATGCGCTTGTGTTCTATGTGCTGGGGCATGGCTGTATGGCTTTACGCCAATTTAGCGTATGGAAAAAAACACAGAAAAAATAACTATATTTCCTCAAAAAAAGCCCTCTCTACCTAGGTAAAGAGGGCTTTGCTTTTATATGTATGGAGCTTTAGAAGGTGGTATTTTCTAAAGCAGCCTTGGCAATAAGGATGGTAGTCTCAGAACTTTCATCGGTGAAAGATTGGAACTCTTGTCCTTGCTCATTGGTGATGGAATCTCCACCAGACCAATTGGCACCCAGGGTAATATTACCATTTTCACCCATATTCACGCCTTCGAGATTGCTCATGGCTTCTTCGGTTGAAGTAGCCCCGTTGACGTCACCGTCATTGCTGAAAATGAACATTTCTGTATTGGTGGCAGAGTTTAATATGTCAGACATATTTTCACTGGTAACGCCGCCCTCAGAGACGATAATGTCAAAGCCTGCGCCGGAATCTATATTGCCATCAAAGCTTGCACCATCTACGC
>CAYJAL010000184.1:0-4107 GCA_964367875.1 uncultured Desulfovibrionaceae bacterium
CCACAGCGTTGAGGATTTCGGCCACAGCGGCAGTACCGCCCACTTTCTTGCCTTCTTTGCCGCCCATGGCAATGAGCTGGCTTTGTAAAACTCTGTCCACTTCTATAAGCATATCGGCAGGAACAGCTTCTAAATTTGCCAAACGCAATAAAACCTCGGCGCGTACGCCGGCAGGTAAATTGGTAAGCAAGTTCGCTGCTTGGTCTGGGTGTAAGTGACCAAGGATAAGGGCAAGGGTTTGGGGGTGTTCGTTGCGCAAAATCTGCGCCAAAAGACGCGGACTGACGGATTCAAGCTCACGGAAAGGAGCCGGGCCTGTATTTAAGTTGAGGGCATCCATAATATATTTAGCCGTTTCCGAGTCTACGTTTTTGACCAGCATACGTTTTAATATATCGGATCCGCCGGAAATCATATCTACACCTTCCACGAGGGCTGTGTGGAATTCGCGCATGATTTCTTCTACCACTTCCTTGGGGACAGGTTCCAGATTAACAATGGCCTTGGAGATGGTGGCAATTTCTTGACGGTCCATACGCTTGAAGACATCAGAGGTAAATTTATCCCCCATTGCCAACAATAATACAGCGATTTTCTCTTGACCGGTTAACTCCATGTACCTCTCCTTTACTGGCCGATATATCTGATATTAGAGCTTTTTTTATAAAAGATCTGTGTGTAACTTGTCATTTTCTTGGCATAGACCGCAAAGGGCATGGCAAGACATATTGGGTTGCCATTCTCGCAAGGCTTTTAAGCTTTGTCAAGCCAGCCTTTGAGGATATTGATACTTTGATCCCAATGCTTTTCTGAAAGCTGTAAAAGGCGCAATTTTAATTCTTCCACACGGCGTGAAGTTTCTCTTTGCTTTTTCTTTAAGGCTTTTAGCTCTTCCATGGCGGCAGAATCACCGCTGATGGCTTGCTCAATTTTACGCACGGATTCGTTCGCCATCTTTAATCCATCCTCTCATAATTACAATAACCTGATCCATGTGTTGCTCGGATAAGTTAAAGATGTTTACGCGTAAGGACTCCACATCCTTGAAAACCATAAGCTCATCTTCCACTTCATCTGCTTCTATTTGGCCAATTTCTTCGGCGCGTGCGGCTTCTTCCATGGCTTCATATAAAGCCAATTGTTCTTCGGCAGAGGGCAAGCCTTCCAGGCCTTCTACCATTTCGCCAGCTTCCACTTTAGGTCTGATAAGCGCCAATACCACAGGGCGAACTACCAACATAAGGAAGAGGAAGGCGAGCAAGGCATTTAAAATGGGCTGGCCTAAGCGATCGGCATAGTTTACGATAACTTCAGCAATATTGGGTTCTGCCGGGGGCTCGGAATCATTGAAGGGAACAGAGCTTACCTCTAAGGCGTCGCCGCGTGTGGTATCAATACCCACAGCATTGGCCACCAATTGCTCAATACGGGTGATTTCTTCTTCACTGCGCGGCACAAAAGTCCAAGCGCCTTCCACTTTTTGGTAGGTGCCATCCACAATAACAGCCACGGTGAGGCGCTTTACATCGCCTACATTGGAAATGATATTTTGCTCTTCTTTATTGATTTCGTAGTTGGTGGTGCGTGTTTCGCGGCTGCCGTCCTGTGTAGATACAGAACCTGTAATGCCATCACCGCGGAAGTTTACATCGGGGGCACCGGCTTCTAGATTAGCTTGGCCTTTTTGGGTTTCTTCACTGCGCTGCTCAGAACGCACGGCGGTTTGCTCCGGGTCATAAATTTCGCGGCGAATGGTTTTTTGGCTAAAGTCCATGTCCACGTTAACCTTAGAGATAACGCGCCCTGGGCCAAAAACAGGGGAGAGCATTTCATCAATGCGGCGCTCAAGGTCGCGCTGCACGCGTAATTTATGTTCCATTTGCGTGGAGGAAATACCGGTAAGAGCGTCAGTTTCCGGACGGAAAAGCACCGCGCCGCGGCTATCGGTGATAGAAAGATGCGCCTTGGTTAAGCCTTCCACGCTCATGAGCATCATATTAACAATGGACTGAATTTCTTTAGCATCGGGCTTTCTGGCTTGATCTTTAAGGCGTAAAACCACCGATGCGGAAGGTTGCTGCTGCTCTTCCACAAAGAGGGAGCGCTGCGGCATAACAAGGTGGATGCGTGCGGTATCAACGCTTGGGAAAGCGCTTAAGGTACGGGCAAGCTCGCCTTGCAAGGCGCGCATATAGTTAATTTTTTGTACAAAGTCTGTTTGGCCGACCTTGGTTTCGTCAAAAATTTCAAAACCAATACCTTGCCCTACTAAATTCCCTTCACCGGCAATTTTAATACGCAAATCGTATACTTGCTTTTCAGGCACCATGATGGTGCTGCCATTATTGGCTAATTCGTAGGGAATATTGTCTTTTTGTAGGGATGCCACCACGCTTGCAGCGTCTTCTGGGCTAAGCTTGGTGTACAGGGGCTGATAATTGGTTTGGTTCATCCACACGGTGAGGGCAATGAAGCTTGCTATGGTTGCCACCGCCACTGTTGCAATAATGACGCGCTGGGTAATACTGAAATTTTCCCAAATATCTTTTATTTTTTCGCCATATTGTTTAAAGTCTGGTGCTTGCATAAGGACTCCGTGTGTCAAAAAATTATCAGAACTATATTAGATAAGCATAGACTGTGCCAAAGTCTCGTTATTTATCAGGTCGTTGAAAAAGTGCAAATTGTGTCGTCAAACTCGTTTTTTGCTCCAGTTACGTATGTCTTGATACGTGCCTTGCGCAAAAAACATCGTTTTCCTTACACTTTACACTTTTTGAACAGGATATATAACGCTTGGTCGCATGTCCTATGCGACACAAGCTCTCGCAAGCGTCGGCTACGACGAAAGTGAATTTCGCCTTGCCTTTGGCTTGCTCCGCTGCGCGGTAGCCACATCCTGTGGCATATTGTTCTTTCTGAACAACCTGTTGCGCTTTATAAAAAGATGTTTCGTACATGTTTTTTGGAAATAGAGTTTTTCAGCAGGTTGTTATTAGGTTTTGGGGGGCGTCCAAAAACATGGATAGAGGCTTGTGGTGACTTTAGACGGTGAGTGCTTTGATGGACAGCAAGCGTTGTTACGTATGATGTAGTGAGGTCTACGGAAATGAAAAAAAACACAGGCTGCGCGGTGTATAGTGACATACATGAGCAGTCTGTGTTTTTTTCTTGACGAAGCAGATGGCCCTGCTTGGGCAGATTGCTAGAATTGGATGCGACTAAGCTCTTTATACGCTTCCATAACTTTGCCGCGCACAGCAGAGGTAAGGCTCATGGCTACGCTGGCTTTTTGCAGGGTAATCATCAGCTCATGCACATTTTGATTACGTCCGGAAGCAAAGTCATCAATGGCGGCCGCTTTAGCTTTTTGCATAGATTGCAATTGATTTAAGCTGCCTTTGACGGTGTCGGTAAAAGTGTTGGGATTGGCGGTGGGCAAAGTATTGGCTACTTGCTGTTTGATAAAGTCTGCATGAGCGCCAAAGTTTTCGCCGCGGTCAACACTGTCACGTAATAAGGATTGGTCAAGAACATTAGCAAAGCTCATGCTATTGCTGGAAGAACCCATGGTGGATTCTTTTAACGTAGCTTCGGTTTGCCCAAAGTTTTGTAAAGCCTTACTATAAGCTTGAATGCCTACATTATTGATGCTCATGTTCGTCTCCTTATGCCGCTCAAAAAACTTCTTTTACCTAGGGGGAGCAGTGTCAAAAAATTGTTATTTACCGATTTCTAAGGCTTTATTGTACATTTGCTTTACCGCATCCATGGTGGAAACGTTGGCTTCATAATTGCGCTGGGCAGTCATAAGATTTGCCATTTCTTCCACAACGTTGATGTCCGGATAAAAAACATAGCCTTCGGCATTGGCATCGGGGTGACCGGGTTGGTACACTTGCTTAAGCGGACGGCTGTCGATGGATACAGCCATAACGCGCACCCCTTTGAGCTCGCGATCAAGGGCTGAACGCATGTGTACGGAAAAAGGATCATCTACATCTGTTGCCGCTCTTACCACTGTACGCCTTTGATAAGGACCACCCATGGGGGTGCGTGTGGTTTTGGCATTGGCAAGGTTCATGGAGATGACATTCATCTGCGTGC
>CAYJAL010000185.1:0-4098 GCA_964367875.1 uncultured Desulfovibrionaceae bacterium
TTTATTAATGAAGTGGGCATGCTTCGCTTAACGCCACGTACTGGGTATCAATTTTTAGGTACTGGTGCGGAGAGCGTAGCAGAGCATTCACATCGTGTTTCCATTATAGGCTTTGTGCTGGCCAAGCTTGCCGGCGCCGATGTGCCGCGCACAGTATTTATGTGTCTTTTTCATGATTTGGCCGAAGCTCGTACCGGCGATTTTAACTATGTGAATAAAATGTATAATTCCTCCAATGCTCGCCTTGCTATGCAGCATGCCACAGAGGGGACGGGCCTGCAGGAAGATATTTTAAGCTATTGGGATGAACTAGAAGCAGAGTCTAGCTTAGAAGCGCAATTGGCCCATGATGCCGATCAATTGGATATGCTCTTTAATTTGAAGCGTGAAAGTGAAAAGGGTAATACCTTTGCCCTGCAATGGATGGACAGCGCTGTGAAGCGTATTCGCACCGAACATGGGCAACGCATTGCTGAGGTGGTAATGCAAACACCATCGTATTATTGGTGGTTTAATGGGCCTGATGCCTCTTGGTGGGAAAAGGGTAAATAGTTAGCTTCATTGTAAGGGTTTTTCCAGTGTCTTTGCGTCGGATTTTACGTGAACACGCATTATGCCATAAGCGCATGGACAGAAATATAATGATGATTATTTTAGGCAGTATGAGGGTACTATGACCGATTTACGCATTATACCGGTGATGACCGCACAAGAAGAGGAACTTTTTTTCGCGCTTCCTCAGCAGATTTACGCTGATGCTCCTCTTTGGGTGCCGCCTTTGCTGAGTGAAGAAAAAAAGTTGCTTCATGTAAAAAAGCATCCCTTTTGGCAAAAAGCCACGCGCCAACTCTTTTTAGCTCTCCGTGGCTCAAAGCCTGTGGGGCGCATAGTGGCCTTGGTAGATGCTGGCTATAATAGTCACGCAAGTGAGCGTTGCGGCGCGTGGGGCTTTTTTGAGTGCTATAATGATGAAGAAGCGGCTCATGGTCTTTTTGATGCCGCCGCATTATGGCTAAAAGAGCAAGGTATGGATTTTATGCGTGGGCCTTTAAACCCTTCTACCAACTATACTTGCGGCATGTTGGTGGGCGGTTTTGAGCTGGCTCCGTGTATTATGATGCCGTGGAACTTTCCTTACTATCCAGCCTTGGTGGAAAGCTGGGCCATGCGTAAAGAGCAAGATTTATTTGCTTATGAAATGCGTAAAGATACCCTGCATTTGCCGCAATGGGTTTCAGAGCAATTACAAAGCATAGAGGAGCGTAAAGAATTTACGTGGCGTTGCGCTTCTAAGGCTACCATGGCAGAAGATATTCATATTATGCTGGATATTTTTAAAGAAAGTTGGGCTAAGAATTGGGGCTTTTCGCCCATGTCCTTGGCTGAGGCGGAAAACCATGTACATGGCTTAAAAAGTGTACTTGATCCCAACTTTTTTGTGCTCTTTTTCCACGGAGACACGCCGGCAGGTGGTATGTTGGCCTTACCGGATATGAATCCCTTACTTAAGCGTCTTAATGGTCGCTTGGGGCTTTCAACACCGTGGCACTGGTGGCAAACGCGTAAGGAAATTCAGGGCACGTATCGTACTGTCCTTTTTGGTATTCGTGAAGAGTATCGTATGCTGGGTCTGCCGCTTTTACTTTTCAATTATATGGTGGAGCAAGGGCGCAAAATACCGCATTTTTCTTCTGTGGAAGGGTCTTGGACCTTGGAAAGTAATCATATGGTCAACGATTTAATGGAAGATTTTGGGGGCGTTATGACCAAACGCTACCGTATTTATCGTAGGGAGTTAACGGAAATATGTCCACAACCCATGTAGTACATTCTTATGAGCATCTAAAAGGCAAGCGTATTTTACTTACCGGAGCCACTGGCTTTGTGGGACGCCATGTGCTTAAGGCTTTAACTCCCATGGCGCAAGCCGGACAGGTGGAGGTCTCTTGCCTTGTTCGTGCGTCTTCTCGCCGTAACGTGTTGCCTTCATTTGTGAAAATATTTGAAGCCGACCTTGCCACTGGCGCAGGTTTAGAGCAAGCTTTGTGCGGACAGCATATGGTGGTGCATATGGCGGCCGTGCTTTTTGGGGCGCGCTGGGCAGATTACTTGTCCAATGTGCAGGCCGCTTCTCTTTTGGGAAGAGCCATAGCCAAAGAGCAAGAAAAAGGACAGTTAGAGCGCGTAGTCTTGGTGTCTTCCTTGGCAGCTTCCGGTCCTTGTGCCAAAATGAGCGGCGTGCGTGATGATGTTTTACCACAGCCTGTATCTGCTTATGGCTGGTCGAAATATTTATGTGAAGAAGCCTTAGGGCGTTATTGCGGTGATAGTCTTGTAACTTTACGCCCTCCCATTATTTATGGGCCGGAAGATAAAGGTTTTTTCCCTTATTTTGCCATGGCACAAAAAGGGCTTGTGGTGAGCCCAGGTTTTAGGCGTGATTTTCCTGTTTCTATTATACATGTGCAAGATGTGGCAGAGGCTATTATATGCACTTTGCAACCGCAGGCGCAAGGCGTGTATCATTGCGATGGGGGCAAGGCTCATACCATACAATATGTGGGTGAGCTTATGGCGCAGCTTATGGGTAAAAAAGCCCGTTGCATACAAATGCCTTTGGCCATTATGAGTATTTCTTCTCTGCTAAGTACAGCATGGGGAGTGCTTGCACAGCGCCTTGGTATGCGAGTTCCTTCGTGGAATAGAGATAAATACCGCGAAGCTCGCGCGCAGGGCTGGGTGTGCCAAAGTGAGCGTTTGCAAAAAGAGCTTGGCTATACGCCAAAGTGGGCTTTGAAAGAGGGCTTAGAGCAGAGCATTGCTTGGTATAAGCAGACCGGTTGGTTATAGTATTGAGAGCGTTATAGTTATATATTATGAAAATTACCTTACAAGAAGTTTCGAAATATTTTGGAGGGCGTACCATTTTGGACGCCTTTTCCTTGGATGTAGAGTCGGGCGTGCGTTTGTGCGTGTGCGGTCCCAATGGTACGGGTAAGTCTACGTTATTGCGCATTATTGCCGGTATGGAATCCGCCGATGGCGGAAGGGTGCTGTTGCCACGTGGGGCGCGTATGGGCTATGTGGAGCAAGAGTTGGATGCAGAATCTTTGCAAAAACCGCTTTTAGCCTATGTGCAAGAGGCCTTACCTGATTGGCGTGAATTTTGGGAAGCGTGGGAAAAGGCCGTGGCTAGCGGAGATGAAGCAGCTCTCACGCCGCTTATGGCTAAACAGGCAGAGCTGGAAGCTGTGTATGGCTATAATCCTGAACACCGCGCTCAAGCCGTGCTGAGCGGCCTTGGCTTTTCGCAAAGCAAGTGGGCCATGTCCATGGATAAGCTTTCTGGTGGATGGCGCGAAAGGGCCAAGTTGGCTCGCGTGCTTACGGCCGGTGCAGATATTTTGCTTCTAGACGAACCCACCAACCACTTAGATATTGAAGCTGTGGAGTGGCTGGAAAACTTCTTGCTGAACTTTAAGGGTGTGTTGGTATTTGTGGCACACGATAGAATGTTTATGGATAAAGTGGGCACGCATGTCTTATATCTTGGCATGTCTCGACCTTTTTATCGTAAGGCCAATTTTACACAATTTTTGCAATTGCAAGAAGAGTTAGAGGCGCAAAAAGAGCGCGAAGCCAGAAGCATTCAAGATGAAATTAATCGCAAAATGGCCTTTGTGGATCGCTTTAGGGCTAAGGCAACCAAGGCAAGACAAGCCGGTTCGCGTCAAAAAATGGCCAAAAAGCTGGAAAAAGAACTGGAAAATTACCAGCCAGAGCAACGCCGTCGCACCTTGAATTTTAGCTGGCCCGAAGCTGCCCGCACAGAAAAAATGGTCCAAGGTGTGGTGGATGTGGATTTTGCCTTTCCGCAAGATGGCAAGCGTTTATGGCCGCCTCTTTCCTTCAATATTTATCGTGGGCAACGCATTGCCTTGGTGGGGCCCAATGGTTGTGGAAAATCCACCTTATTAAAAATTTTGGCTGGGCGTTTGGAAAAAACCGGCGGTGTGGTGCAAAATGGTTCCTTGGTGCGTTTAGGCTATTTTAGTCAGCATCAATTGGATATTTTGCAGGCAGAAGGCTCTGTGCTGG
>CAYJAL010000186.1:0-4090 GCA_964367875.1 uncultured Desulfovibrionaceae bacterium
GGCATATTGGGCGGAATGCTGACCACTTCCAAACCATAAATTTCATGAAACTCTACGGCTTCGGTGTCGGCTGTGCCTGTCATGCCGCTGAGTTTATCATACAGGCGGAAATAATTTTGGAAGGTAATGGAAGCCAGCGTTTGGTTTTCTGCGGCGATTTTTACCTTTTCCTTGGCTTCCAAGGCTTGGTGCAGGCCATCGGAAAAACGGCGCCCGGGCATAAGACGGCCTGTGAATTCATCTACAATAACCACTTGGTTATCTTGTACAATGTATTCGATATCGCGGCGGAAAACCGTATGCGCCTTAAGGGCTTGCAAAATATGATGCTGATGGGTGATATTTGCTGGATCAAAGAGGTTGTCTACTTTAAGCAGCTCTTCGCAGCGTGCCACACCGGCATCGGTAAGCATGGCCGAGCGTGCTTTTTCATCTATGGTAAAGTGTTCTTCTTGCTTTAATTGGCGTACCACTTCGTCCATAATATGGTATTGCCCCACGGAATCCTCGGAGGCACCGGAAATGATAAGCGGCGTACGGGCTTCGTCGATAAGGATGGAGTCCACCTCGTCCACGATGGCGTAATTATGCTTGCGCTGGGTCAATTGTTCCACATAAAATTTCATATTATCGCGTAGATAATCAAAGCCAAATTCGTTATTGGTGCCATAGGTAATATCGGCAGCATAGGCGGCTTTGCGTTGTTCGTCATCAAGGCCGTGCACAATAACCCCTGTGCTCAGACCTAAAAAGCCGTAAAGCTGGCTCATCCACGCGGCGTCGCGGCTGGCAAGGTAATCGTTGACGGTGATAACGTGCACGCCTTTGCCGGAAAGGGCATTGAGCACCACGGGCAGGGTAGCCACAAGGGTTTTACCTTCACCGGTTTTCATTTCGGCAATTTTGCCCTTATGCAGCACCATACCACCCAGCATTTGCACATCATAATGGCGCATGCCCAGCACGCGGCGTGAGGCTTCGCGCACCAAGGCAAATACCGGTACTAAGATATCATCAAGGCTTTTGCCTTCTTCTTGCACTTCGCGTTTAAATTCCGCAATGCGTGCCTTGATTTCGTCATCGGTGAGGGCTTCAATTTCTGCTTCAAGGGCATTGATGGCCTGCACTGTGGCCATTTTACGTTTAAGGTAGCGATCGTTTTTGCTGCCGAATATTTTTTTAAAAAGAAAACCAAGCATGGCTACTCCAAGAATTAAGATAAAATTATAGTAAAATAAGGGACTGGGCGCCCTAAAGTGAGCGAGCATATAGTATAAAGCGTATTTTGGCAATGGCAAGAGGATAGGGGAGTTGGGGAGTGCATTGCTTGGTCTTGACCTTTGAGCTTGGAGTTTAATAGACTGTAGAAAGTTCAATGTATTAAAACGCGCTTAAAAAAGTCTGTTTATATAAAGTTACCACAGGCTGTTCAAAAAGTGTTGGATGCGAGGCAAGCGTGGCTTTTTGCGGAGGGAGCCCGACCTAAAGGGCGCCAAAGGTGTTTGCGTTTGCGAGGTACGAGCAATTACGCAAATCGAGAGCAACGCGTATTGGACATACGTGACTGGAGCAAAAAGCAAGCTTAACAAAGCAGACAGCACTTTTTCAACAGCCTGCAAAGCCTTTACCTTCTCCTACTTCTTTAGTACACAAACTAAACTACTTCCCCAAAGGATACACTATGTCAAAAAATATGCACTATACCTATACCCATACAAGTACCGAAGCCACCACAGGCTATTTTGCTTGCGTTCCCGAAAAGGAATTAAGCTTAGAAGACTCTTTCACGCAATTGGCTGCGGCGCCGCTGGATGACTTTTTACATCGCCATGTGCTGCGTCAACTTTTAGCCTTGCCAGTGGAGCAAGTACAAGAGCTTTGGGCACAAGAGCGTTCTGCACAAGATCGTTCTGGGCCCGCGCAAGAAATACTCACTGTGCTCTTAAAGGAATGCGCTGTATTTAGCTCTGCCCATGCGGCCATAACAGAATCCATAGCTGTGCCGAAAAATTACGCAGAGCTCACGCCGCTACCTTATCTTTCTTGGCATGCTCAAGGTGAAAGAGAGGCGCATAAGGCCTGGGCAAAGGTTTTTGCCGCCAATATTATACAGCATGAAAAATTGCCCCATCCCGACGAAATAGAAGATGGCGTGGAAGATGAAAACCTTGTGCCCTTATTTGTGGGGCAAGAGCCTTGTAAAATAGAGGGAACTCCCATAAGCGAACTGCATGCGGCCTTGGCTGCCAAACCCGGCCCTGCGTGGTCGCGTCCACCTGCTTTGGATACAGCTCAGCGCGCCCTGACCTTGCTGGTGGAAAATGCTGTGCTGGATGGCGTGGAGATGCGCCATGAGGCTTCTTTATCACCCATAGCCTTGCTCCGTCCTTGGGCCATTGATATGCAGGTGAACAATGGGCGCAATGCTTTTCACTTACAAGGCCAAGCCAATACCTATGGTCGAGGCCTTTCTGTGGCCGATGCCAGGGCTTCGTACTCCATGGAAATGATAGAGCGGGCTTCTGCCTATGCCGGCGCAACGGATACACATATCACAGGGCGTGATGGCAGTATTCCTTTATTTAAGGCGCGTTATAGTGAGCTTGTGGCTGCTGGGCATGCTGCACTTGATCCAAATACCTTGCCCTTAGAGGCGCCGTATCATGATGCGCCCTTGCACTGGGTGGAAGCGCGTGAAGCCACCCTTGATGGCAGCGATAAAAGCCAATTTGTGCCAGCGCAATGCGTGTTTTTGTTTAGCAATTTAGATGAAATTACTCTGATGATGAATCCCGGCTCCACGGGGCTTGCTTCGGGCAATAGCCTTGCCGAAGCCAAGGTGGCGGCCTTAACGGAAATTATAGAGCGCGATGCTGAGGCTACCATGCCTTATGATAGGGCGCGTTGCTTTATTTTGCGTTCGCGCGATGAGCGCATTGCTGCTTTATTGGAAGATTATGCGGCGCGTGGTATTCATATTCATTTTATGGATTTAACAACGGAATTTGGCGTGCCTTGTTATCAGGCTTTTGTGCTGGATACCAAGGGTAAGGTTATACGCGCCACAGGGGCTAACCTTTGCGGTGCCAAGGCGGCGCTGTCTGCCCTTACCGAAGTGCCGTATCCTTATCCCAACGGCCCGGCCTCCGGCCCAGGTATTAAGGGCTTAGAAGAAAAATATTTGGAAGATTTGCCCGACTATAGTTTGGAATCGTCCACACGCCATGTGACCTTATTGGAGCAAGTGCTTTTAACGCGCGGTTATACGCCTTTGTATGTGGATATTACCACAGAGGATTTAGAAATGCCCGTGGTGCGCGCCCTTATTCCCGGTTTGGAATTGGGGGCTGAATTGGATGACTATTCGCGCATTTCCCCAAGATTATACGAAAATTATAAGAAAATATTTGCCGAATAGGTTAAAAAGGCCTAAATTGCGCGGGTGTCTTGCCAGATATGTGACAAAAGTGTATACAAAGCAAGCACAGAAGCATGAAATGTCTTTATGCTCAGGCAAAAAATTATGAAGAGGAGTTTTCCATGAAATTAGCTAAATGCGCTTTCTTGTTGGCCCTTGGTCTTATGACCTTTGGCGCTGCCCCAGCCATGGCTGCCGAAGAACCCATTAAAATTGGTGTGTACTTACCTTTGACTGGTCAAAATGCTTTTGGTGGTCAATTGGAGCTTGAGGGTGTTCAACTGGCTCAAAAGCAAATGCCCACCGTTTTGGGTCGCCCTGTGGAATTGGTTGTGGTGGACAATAAGTCCGACAAAGTGGAAGCTGCCAACGCCGTTAAGCGCTTAACTGAGCGTGATAAAGTAAACGCCATCATTGGTACTTATGGTTCTTCCTTGGCCATGGCCGGTGGCGAAGTGGCTGAAAAAGCAAAAACCCCTGTTGTGGGCACTTCTTGCACCAGCCCCTTAGTAACACAAGGTAAGAAGTACTACTTCCGCGCTTGCTTTATCGATCCTTACCAAGGTCTTGGCGCAGCTCAATACGCCATTGAAAGCCTTGGCGCTAAAAAAGCCGGCATCCTCATGGACGTATCCAACGACTATGCTGTAGGCCTTTCTGCTTTCTTTAAGC
>CAYJAL010000187.1:0-4075 GCA_964367875.1 uncultured Desulfovibrionaceae bacterium
TCCATTATTGCTTACCTTCCGTGATTATAGTTTTAATGCCTTCAAAATTCTTTTGAATAATTTGTGTTAAGGCTTGATACTGCAATTGGTTCTTGGCAAGTTTTGTCATTTCTTTGTCAATATTCACTCTGTCTTCGCCGTGAATATCGCGTGGGGTGAACTGTTTAAACCAATCGGGCTGAAAATTTTGAGCGCTGAAGGTGGTGGGCATATGACCACCGGCGGTGCGAGCCATGGTACCTTGCTTATCAAGATCAAGAGCCTTTTGTAATTCGCTTTCAAATTCAAGCTCACGCGGCTTGTATTTTGGGGTATTTACGTTGGCGATATTACTATTGATAACATTTTGGCGCTGCAAGCGCATGTCTAGCACTTTACCTACCAATTGTATCTGTGATGAAAAAAGCTCGCTCATAACTCTCTCCTGCGCTGTTGCAGTTTCTAAATATACTAATGCTTAGCAAAGCTTATGCCACTTCTTTAATGTATTGATATTATAGAAGTTTTTAAGAAAGAAAGTGGAGGGGTCAGTCTTTTGACGAAAACCCCCTTCTCAAAATACTCACTTTGAGAAGGGGGAAATATTACTCATCGCTTATATCGTCTTGGCAAAGACAATCATTAAGAGCGGCTGTTAGGCGTGTAAAGCGAAAGGAGAAGTTTTCTTGCAATAAACGCTGGGGTGAGCATTTTTGCCCTTGGAGCAGCATTTCATCAGCCATGTCTCCCAAAGCAAATCGCGCGGCAAAATCAGGGATTTTCAGTATGGCAGGCACATCCAGGCAAGAGCTTAAATCTTGTACAAAGGTGCGCATAAGTGCTGGATAGGGGCTGCAAATATTATATATACCATGGGATTTTTTTTGCACCACATGGGCGAGGCTTTGACAAAGATCAAAAATATGTACCCAGCTAAAAGGCTGATGGCCGCTGCCAAAAACACCGCCAAGGCGAAGGCGAAAAACAGGCACCATATGACGCAAGAGGCCGGCTAAGGGAGACTTGGCGCAATTATCAAGGTCAAAGGAGGCCGGCTCAATCTCGCCGCCTTCAGTGGGGGGCACCCAAGCTCTACCAAGTACTGGGGCAAAGCGCAAAATACACACCTTTATGCCTAAGTCTTGCAGTGGCGTCAGAGAGCTTTCCACGGCGCTGCAAACGGAGGCCAAAAAACCTTGGGGCTGTTTTTGAGCGCTTTCTTCATGGCAAATGGGCGCTGTGTGGCAATTATCCCACAGGCCATAATAACCAATGGCAGAAGCTTGGATGATTTGCTCTGGCAAAGGGATGCGCTCTTTGTGCATATGCTGCAGCGCTAGGTGCAAGGCTTTGGTGGAGCGTAATCGGCTGCGTAAGAGCTTTTTTTTACGGCATTTTGTCCAGCGTTTTTGTCCAATGTTTTCGCCAATAAGGTTTACAATAATAGAGGTTTCTGCCAAGAGGGGTAAAAGTTTACTGGGGCTTTGTCCGTCCCAATGGGCGAAAGTCCAGGGAAAAGTGTCTGATGGCATGTGTGCTTTTCTCGAAGTACACAATACCTCATGGCCCAATTGCGTAAGTGTTGCCGCCATATGCTGACCTAAAAATCCATAACCGCCTAAAATAAGAATGCGCATAAAAACTCCTCATGCTAAGGCTCAAAAGAAAAAAATGAATTACATTTCCAGAATAACAGAAGTTTAAGAGCGAACAAAGTTAAAAAATTTGTTTGCTAGGCATTAAAATATGCACAAGATGGGCAGAAGCTGATTTTTATGGAAGTAAAGATTCTAGTAGGCGTAATTTTAGGGCAGAAATTTTTTTAAAAAATGAGGGAAGCCATGTTAGTACACAGGGCTTCCCTCAAGAATTTTTATATTTTTAAAATTACGTAAAGTGTATGTGTTAAAAGGATTGCGACAAAAGTCGAAACTAC
Source organism: uncultured Desulfovibrionaceae bacterium (assembly GCA_964367875.1). GTDB lineage: Bacteria > Desulfobacterota > Desulfovibrionia > Desulfovibrionales > Desulfovibrionaceae > CAYJAD01. The sequence goes on from CAYJAL010000187.1 coordinate 1,916, forward strand.
TTTTTCAGCAGCCTGCTAGCAGATTCTGGGTAACTGATCACCTTCCAGCATAGAAAGTAAGCGTTTGCCGCCAATTTCTGTTTTAAGTACCACTTGCCCGGCGCGGTATTGCCCTTCTTGTGCAGCTATCACCTTACCTATACATGTGGCGCCTTGGCCATAAGGGCTGCGGCGCATGGCTGCAAGAACAGTATCCACTTCTTCTTGAGGCACAAGGCAAATGAGCTTACCTTCATTGGCAAGGTATAAGGGGTCAAGGCCTAGAAAAGAAGAACCGCTTTGCACCGAAGCATCTATGGGAAGGCTGCCTTCTTCCAGCTCTATGCACACATGCGATTGCTCGGCAATTTCATTGAGAGTGGTGGCCAGGCCGCCGCGTGTGGGGTCGCGCAAGACGTGCACATGGGCTGTATCGCTGACGCTTTGTAAAATATCGGCCACCATATGATTGAGCGGGGCAGAATCTGAGGCCACATCACTAATAAAGGAGAGCCCTTCGCGCTGCGCCATAACAGTGAGGCCATGATTGCCCATGGCGCCGCTTACAATAATGGCATCTCCCTCTTGGGCGTGAGAGCCGGAGGTGGGGTGCTCGGTAATAATTTCGCCAATGCCTGTGGTATTGATGAATATTTTATCACACATGCCCTTGGGCACTACTTTAGTATCGCCGGTGACGATGAGTACATCAGCTTCTTTGGCAGCTTGTGCCATGTCGGCCACTACTTTTTCAAGTAGGGTCATGTCGAGGCCTTCTTCTAAGATAAAGGCGCAGGTAAGATAGCGCGGTTTGGCGCCTAGCATGGCCACATCATTTACAGTACCGTGCACGGCCAAGGTGCCAATGCTACCACCGGGGAAGATAAGCGGCGTGACAGTATAGGAATCGGTGCTCATGGCTATGGGGCCTGTCATATGCAAGAGGGCAGCATCGTCCATACGTTCCAAAATTTCATTGGAAAAATGGCGAAAAAAAAGTTGCTGAATAAGACGTTGCGAGGCTTTGCCCCCGCTGCCGCTGTCCAGTAATAAGGTGGTATTTTGAGACATATTAATTTCCTAAGCGGTATTTATAATAGGCTGCGCAAGAACCTTCTGTGGAAACCATACATGGCCCCACTGGCTTGGCAGGAGTACAAGCTTTGGCAAAGAGGGGACAGTCCGGCGGCAGCATTTTGCCTTTAAGAACATCGCCACAGCGGCAACCTGCCAAGGGCTTCACGTCGGGGAGGCTCATGCCAAGGGCTTGTAGGGCATCGCGATGGGCAAAGGCCGGTGCCAAGGCAAGGCCACTTTGGCCAATGGTGCCCATGCCGCGCCACAGGGCGTCGGAGGTGGTGAATACTTGCTCTAAAATGGCCTTGGCCTTGGGATTACCTTGATCATCCACGGCGCGACCGTAGGCATTTTTAATACCGCATTGACCGCTTTGTAATTCTTCGGCCATCATAACCAGCGCCAATAAAATATCTGCCGCATCAAAACCGGCCACAATGCCGGGGGTGTTATACTCTTGCAAAAAAGTATAAGGCTCAAGGCCTAAAATGGTGGATACATGGCCGGGCAATAGGAAGGCATCCACTTGGCAGGACGTATCTTCCAAGAGGGCTTTGAGCGCCGGCGGTACCAATTTATGGCAAGAAAAAACCAAGAGATTTTCTATTTTTTGTTGCTCTGCCATGATGAGCGTAGCGGCCACCGTGGGGGCTGTGGTTTCAAAGCCAATACCAAGGAAAACCACTTTGTGTTGCGGATTTTTTTGCGCCAGAGCTATGGCATCTAAGGGAGAGTAGATGATTTCAATGCGTGCGCCTTGCGCCATGGCATGTTTTAGGCTGGTGCCGTCGGGGCCTGGAATGCGCAACACATCACCAAAGGTGGCAATGATCACATCTTCTCTGGCGGCAAGAGTCAAAAATGTGGCTACTTCGGCATCGTGTGTGACGCATACAGGACAGCCGGGGCCGGACAGGTGTATAATATTTTCTGGTAAAAGGTCGCGTAACCCGGAGTGAAAAATGGAAACGGTGTGGGTGCCGCAAACTTCCATAAAACGCATGCTCTTGCCGTTAAGGATGCGGGTGAGTTTTTCTAACAGGCCTTTGCAGGCTTCGGGGTCTTTAAAGGCACGAGAAAAATCCATATGTTTACTTCCTCATA
>CAYJAL010000188.1:0-4067 GCA_964367875.1 uncultured Desulfovibrionaceae bacterium
AAATTTATATATATTTTCTTTTTTTTTTTTTTGGGTGGTGGTGCGTGCGCCCCACAAACATTATTCACCACCCCCCCCCCCCCCCCCTAGACTTTGTCAACAATCTGAAAAGCCCTGTACTATAAATATAGTGCAGGGCTTTTCTTGGTGCGTGCCGAGGAGAAAGTAAAAAAGCAAGGAAAAGGCTAGCTGTGGTCTAAGAGGGTTGATTTCAACAAAATAGTAATGTCTTGATCATTGGTGTAGGCTCGATATCCTTCTACATTGGAGTGCAGATTGTCAGTCCACGAGCTCCCTTCTCCTTGCTTTAAGTCCTTGCCATCTTTCACAAGGTTTAAACTTGTGAGAACCTCATCGGCAGTATTGGCAGAAATTTTATCACTAAAGACAATTAAGTGGGCATTGTTTATATGTTCAAAGGTGCCTTGCTGTAAAAGGCCTGTCACATTCTCAAGGCATGTGACCCCTGCCAGCAAAATATCCATATCTTCTTCATTGTCTAAGTTGGCCATGGCCGCTGTTAGCAGAGGCCGTGAAAAAGACGAAGAGGTGTTCTCTATGGTTATATTGTCAAATACGAGGTGAGCATGTGCCTCTTGCGTTTCTATATCCCAAAAAAGCGTGGGTAAGTGCTCTTCGTCTGTGCTGTGGGCAAAGGTTGAAAAATTGGTGAGTATAGCGCTGTCGTGTGTCACATGTTCCATAGCATGCGGCGAATCTTCTTGCCCTGTAATCCACAAAATATCATCATCAACATGACTTAAGACGATTTCAAAAATACATTCCGGCATACTGTTCAAGGTGTATGTGGAATAAAAATCTGACATAATAATACCGGAATCTTGAGAGTTTTCTTGAAAGCTCAGTATAAGATCATGTCCATGGCGCTCTAAACGTACTTCGCTGGGGTCAAAAGCCAGGCTAAGGGTGTCCTCTATGTGTGGATGCACAAACACTACTTCGCCGGCAAGGGGTTTATGTAAGGTAATATCTGCCATACAATCTCCACAGTATATTTTGCTATACTATAAAAACAGAATGAAACACAAATGCGCTAGGCACTTGGAGGCATGGTTGGGCTTTTAACAGATAATGCGATTAGATTTCCCAGAGAGGGGACCAAAGAGGGGAGAGGAACACGGACGTTCTTTGGGAAATATACAAAAAAGATAATCTTGCATCAGTGAATGTCAAGGCTAGGTTGTGAAAAAAAGTTACTTTTCTACTTTACCCATTGATTCCGCCCCCCTTAGAGGCTTGAAAGTGGGCATATATTTGGCGAAGTTCCTTGTGTGACATGTTTTTGTAGCGGGTAATATCTTCCTGCCAGGCGCCCTGTTGCGCATGATCAATGGCCTTGGCAAAAGCCGCTGTGGGATTATATTTTTCTTGTGTGTAAAGCCGTCTTGCAGTGAGGGCCACATTCATGGGCGCCACATTTTGAGGGCAGCGCACAGCGCACAGGCCACATAAAATACATTCTTGCGAAATTTTACGCATTTTTTCAAAATTTTCTTGGCGCAAGGCTTGTATATAGCCGAGTACCTTAATGCCCATGGGGCAAGATTTTGTGCAAGTATTGCAAGCATTACAATGCGCAAGCCTTGGGTGTAAAACTTGTATATTTGCCAGGGTGCATGTTGTTTCTTGTGCGCAATACTGTTTTTGCTGGCCTTCATGGTAAGGCAAAAAGAGAAAAGTCATGGCATCTTGGGTAAGGGTTTGGCAAGCCAGCCCCACCTGCCATGTGGGGGAATTGCCCACTCGGTACAGCACCGCACAGGCGCCGCACACAGCACCGCGACAGCCACAACCGCGGGTGAGCTGAAAACCGGCATATTCCATACAGGCCATAATGGTGTAGCCTGCCGGCACCCTATATGCATTGCCCATTATATATAGGGTGTGTTGCTTTTGCCCGAATTGCTTTTGCGTGATTTGGTCTGGCGTTGTTTGGGAGTTTTTGCCTTGCTGTGTGCTATACATGCTTACCTCTTTCTGTACATCTTTTTTTGGCCATTTTTCCTTATATTAGGGGGCGTGCTGCATCCCTGCAAAGCCAAAGGCTTTTTCATGGCGATAATCGGGTAAGAGCAGGGGGGAGCGTGGTGTATCTTGCGTGTAGGGCTGACCGCAATGCTCTTGTAAAATCCTGTCATGGGCTAGGGCATGCTCTATATTATGCCCAAAAATGTTTCCGCGCTCTCGTACTGTATGGGCGGCATGCTGAGCAGCCACATGACCAAAAACAAAAATGTCTAAAAGGGCATTTCCTCCCAATCTATTTTTGCCATGCACCCCTCCGGCTACCTCGCCGGCGGCATATAAATAGGGGACGCTGCTTTGTCCGTGAGCGTCAATGGCCAGGCCTCCATTTTGATAGTGCTGGGTGGGGTAGACCAAGACGGGCTCTTGGCTGGGGTCTATGCCACAGGCCATAAAGCGATTGTATATATTGGCAAAACGCCGCGCAAAGGTGCCTTCACCATGCAGCATGTCAATAAGTACAGTATCCAGCCATACACCGCTCTGCCCTGTGGGCGTGGTCACATGGGCTTGATGCCCAAAACTTTCGCGTATGATGGCAGCGGCCAAGGCATCGCGCGTTTCAAGATTGCCAATAAACATTTCCCCATGGGCATTGAGCAATTGAGCCCCTTGAGCGCGCACGGCTTCAGAGATAAGCAAGCCGGAAAGATGATGCGGCCAAGCCGTGCCTGTGGGGTGATATTGCACAGAATCCATATGAATAAGCTTTGCCCCGGCGCGATAACCCATGGCAAGGCCATCGGCTGTGGCACCATAAAAATTGGAGGTGGGAAAGCCCAGCGGGTGCAAACGCCCCATGCCGCCACTGGCAAGGATAACGGCCTTGGCATGCACAATATAAAACTCTTTGGTATCAAAGTTTTGTAAAATGGCGCCGGCGCAATGCCCTTTATCATCCAGTAAAAGCTCCACAGCGGGGCAAAATTCGTGAATTTCAATACCTATATTTCTGGCTTCATGCTGGAGGATGCGCGCCATTTCTAGGCCTGTAATATCTTGTATGGAGTGCGAACGCGTGCGCGAGTGACCGCCCGGTCTATGGGTAAAAAACTCTCCATCTTGGCGGCAATCAAAATTAACCCCCAAGGATGCCAGCCAATCAATAATAAGAGGCCCTTGGCTTACCATAACTTCTACAAGATCGGGATTATTGGCAAAGCGTCCCCCCACCATGGTATCCACAAAGTGAATGCCAGGATTATCTTCCGCAGCGGTAGCCGCAGAGATCCCCCCTTCTGCCATAACGGTATTGGAATCAAGGGTGCGTAATTTTGTGCTCACCATAAGTGAAAGGGAGGTGTTTTTCTTCAGCCACAGAGCTGCTGCCAGACCGGCGCCTCCGCTGCCAATAATCAGTACATCTTTTTGTATATGCGCTGTGCTCGGAGAGATTTTTTTATGAGCATCTTGTGCTGTAATGTGAGCAGGGCATTCTAAAAGATCGGCAATTTCCTGCGCAACGCTTTCGCCAGCATTGACGCCATGCCGTAAGACTTTTGTAATGTTAGCATTAAAATCAGGATGAAAGTTTTGTAGTAAAAGCTGTTTAGCTTCTACACTCAATTCTGGGTGCTGTGTGTGTAGGCGCGCAGTGCGATTTTGGGATACCTGCAAAAGTGAGGGAAGCATATGTTCGGGATACGCCATGAAAGCCTCTCAAGATAAGTGATGCAGTAGAAGTAGGTGAGGGGTGTGTACAAGCATGACTAGGGTTTTGGGTTTCAATAAAGTCTGAATTATCGGGCTTAAGTGTATGGTGAAGTGGGAGGCTTAAGACCGACAATGAAGGAAGGTGACCTGCTTGTACACACCAACATATAATAAATAAGGTTTTTTTTTCATCTGGCAATATTCAGCCTTAAATAAAAGCCCACTTTGCAAAAAAATTGTAAAGTGGGCTTAGATATACTGTATAAAGCGTGGCTTTATCCTTGGGTACTAATCCACCAAGGGCTTAGCCAGTTCCACACCTACATGTAAGGCTTTTTTGTTGTTTTCATGGAAAGCGGCGGGGAAAC
>CAYJAL010000189.1:0-4026 GCA_964367875.1 uncultured Desulfovibrionaceae bacterium
GGGAAAGAACCTTTTGTAAAAGGTTTTTCCCTCTCCCCCCACAAAAATAAAATAAAACTAATATATAACAAAAACTCTCTCGAGGATTTTATGGCATCTGCATTGCATACACTCCCTGCTTTTTTTCGTGGGCGTCGTTTACGTCGTACGCCTGCCCTTCGCGCCATGGTGCGTGAGACAGCCCCTTTAAGAGCTGAAGATTTAGTCATGCCCTATTTTGTGGCTGACGTGGAAGATGAAAACTTTTCTAAAGAAATTAGCTCCATGCCGGGGCAATATCAATTAGGCCTTAAAGCTTTGGAAGAGCGCGTGGCTAAGGCTGTGGAGCATGGCCTTATGGCAGTGATACTTTTTGGTATCCCTAAAGAAAAAGACCCTGAGGGCACTGAGGGCTATGCAGAAGATGGCATAGTACAAAAAGCTATCATGCGCTTAAAGAAGCGCTTTCCGCAGCTTCTTGTTATTACCGATGTATGCTTGTGCGAATATACTTCCCACGGACATTGCGGCTTACTCAGCGATGAGGGCGAGGTGGAAAACGATTCTACGCTGGAGCTCTTATGTAAGGTGGTTGTGTCCCATGCGCGTGCAGGCGCGGACATGGTAGCGCCGTCGGACATGATGGACGGACGCATCTTGGCTTTGCGTACAGCATTAGATAGCGCCGGCTATGAGAATTTGCCCATTATGTCTTATGCTGTGAAATACGCCTCAGCTTTTTATGGCCCCTTTAGAGAGGCGGCGGAATCTGCTCCCAAGAGCGGCGATAGAAAATCCTATCAAATGGATATGAGCAATAGCCGCGAGGCATTACGCGAAGCCGCAGCTGATGTGGACGAGGGCGCCGATATTCTTATGGTCAAGCCTGCCGGTGCCTATTTGGATATTTTGCGCGATCTTAAGCATAATTTTGATATGCCCTTGGCGGCTTATCAAGTGAGCGGTGAATATAGCCTTATTAAGGCCGCCGGTATGCAAGGCTGGGTTAATGAAGAGGCTATAATTTTAGAATCGCTTACAGCTATTAAAAGAGCCGGCGCTGATATTATTATCAATTATTTTACCGAAGAGCTTTTGCTTAAAGGAATGGTGCGCTCATGAGTCACCCCCATGAAATGATGAAAGGGGGACATCCCCACGCTGAGAACGGTACACACGGCGCACACGATACGCACGGTACCCATGGTGACAAACCTGCCGGCCATCCCCATGGGGCTGGCGGACATGCTGCAGGCACACATCCTCATGCAGCGCTTTTTTTACCCGATGGTAGCCCTAAATGCCGCTTAATTGCTTGGGAAGTAACGCGTTCGTGTAATTTAACCTGTAAGCATTGCCGCGGTGAAGCGCACACCGAGCCTTATCCCGGTGAGCTAGATACAGCCGAAGCCAAGGCGCTTATTGATACCTTCCCCGAGGTGGGTGATCCCATAATCATCTTCACCGGTGGCGATCCTATGATGCGCCCCGATGTATATGAGCTTATTGATTATGCCACGCAAAAGGGCTTGCGCTGTGTGTTTTCGCCCAATGGCACACTCATTACGCCAGAAACGGCTCGTAAAATTCGCGAAGCCGGCATTCAGCGCTGTTCTATTTCCATAGACGCCGCTGACGCCGCCAGCCATAATGAATTTCGCGGTGTGCCCGGCGCTTTTGAAGCTTCCATGCGCGGCATTGAGCTTTTAAAGGCGGAAGGTATTGAGTTTCAAATCAATACCACAGTTACACGCAATAATTTAGACAGCTTTAAAGAGATTTTTAAGCTGTGTGAAAGCATTGGCGCTGTGGCGTGGCATATTTTCCTTCTGGTGCCCATGGGGCGTGCTTCGGGTCTTGCAGATCAAGTTATCAGCGCCGAAGAATATGAAGAAGTATTACATTGGTTTTATGACTTCCGCAAAGAAACCAAGATGCACTTAAAAGCCACCTGTGCGCCGCATTATTACCGCATTATGCGCCAACGCGCCAAGGAAGAAGGACTGCCCGTAACGCCGGAAAACTTTGGCATGGACGCCATGACCCGCGGTTGCCTTGGAGGCACAGGTTTTTGCTTTATCAGCCATGTGGGGCAAGTGCAACCTTGCGGTTATTTAGAACTTAATTGCGGCAATATCAAAGAAACTAAATTTCCAGAAATTTGGAAATCATCTAAGCATTTTCAAGAATTCCGCACTCAAGAAGACTATAAAGGCAAGTGCGGCGTGTGCGAATATCATAAAGTATGCGGCGGCTGTCGTGCCCGTGCTCATAGTATGGATGGCGATCATTTAGGTGAAGAGCCCTTATGCACCTATAAGCCTAAAAAAGCTCAAAGCTAATGGAGAATAGTATGGATAACATAGATAAAAAACTCTTGGATATTATCCAAACGGACTTTCCTTTAACCCCGCGCCCTTATGCCACCTTGGGCGATGCTCTTGGCATTACCGAAGCTGAGGCGCTGGCGCGTGTTCGCGCCCTTAAGGAAAGTAAAATCATTCGCCGTTTGGGGGGTAACTTTCAATCAGCTAAACTGGGCTTTCGCTCTACCCTGTGCGCAGCTAAAGTGCCTGAAGAGCAGCTGGAAAGCTTTGTGGAAGTGGTAAACAGCTATACCGGTGTGACGCACAACTATTTGCGCAAGCACCATTATAATGTGTGGTTTACCTTCATTGGCGCATCTTGGGAAAAGGTGGAAGCCACCTTGGCAGAAATCACCAAAAAAACCGGCATTGAAATCTTAAATTTACCGGCTACCAAGCTTTTCAAAATTCGTGTGGATTTTAAAATGGATGAGAAGAAAGCGGGATAGGTATTACAGAAACTTGCTGGGGGAAAACCTTTTTTGAAAAAAAGGTTTTCCCCCAGACCCCCTTTTCAAAAAACTTTAATTGCGGCAACACCTTAGCTTTGTAAGCTAGATTTTTCCGCAACCTAAAGCTCTATGAGTTTTCAACAGTCTAATTTTCAAAAAAATAAAATCTCACCTCTTTACATTTTCAAAATTTTTTATTTATCCCAAAATACTGAACACTGATTCGTAGAAAATAATGTGTTTCCATAAAAACACTAATCACATAGTAAGCATGTAATAGTACAAACTAGCAACAGTGAGCACGTATTTACGGCAAGTGATATGAAAATACATTTGCATCGATGAAGCTAGCCGCGTAGCGGCGGCGAAATTGATGCACGTATTTGAATACACTTGCCGTAAAAAATGCTTATTACGCGCTTTCCGTACTTTCAGACATTAAGGCCGATAATTGCGATTGTAATTGGTCTAATTCAGCTTGCAATTGATCCACGCGAGCATTGGATTCTGTACTGCCTGTTTTCACCGCAGTGCTGGCCGCAGAGGCAAGTTCTGCCGTCACCTGTTTAATGCGAGCCTCTAAATCTTCTATGGAATCAGCGGTGCTAGAGCCTGTGGAACCGCCCCCAGAGCTTGTGCCTGTACTACCTGTCCCGCCAGCATTGCCAAGCCCATTAGCCCTTTCTGCACTGCTAGAGCTATCACCAGAGCTGGCACCAGACCCGCTATTATTGCCCCTATGTCTATACAGGGTATCTTTAAATTCTTGCGCCGCAGCCGCATACACATCTTGCTCTTCAGTGTCCTTAGCTTGTGTAATCATAGCCGCCTGCTCAAGCTCCACAACTTTTGCCGCAGCCTGCGCATCTTGTTCTTTTTTCGTTAAGGATTGCTCATAAAAAAATTGCGCCTCAGCAGAAATATTCACCGTATCCCCAGTGCTTGTGCCTAAAGATGCGCTTTGCACCTTGGCAGAGCCGCTTTGCTGCACTTGGTATATGCTTTGTATATTAAATAAACTTGCGCCAATTTGCATGATATTCCTCCCTGTGACAGGGTAAAAAATTCCTAAGAATATATATAACAGAAAATCGTGCAAAAATTATTCCCAAATAGGCGCTCATTTTTTGCCTAGCAAAAAGGCACAAAAAAAGAGGGGCGGTAAAACCACCCCTCTTGAATAACCGTAATATCCGTAGATATTAACGCTTTGAGTATTGGTAACGAGC
>CAYJAL010000190.1:0-4018 GCA_964367875.1 uncultured Desulfovibrionaceae bacterium
TGCTTAATCCTAAACAATGTGTTTTACATAGCGGTGGCGCCGCCGGCACCGAAGATTTTTTTGGTACCCTGGCTGAGCAATGGGGCATTGAAGAAATTAATTATAGCTTTGAAGGCCATCAATCGGCTCGTTCCCGTGGTGTGCGTATGCTTACCTCCGAAGAACTTGCCCTTAAAGATGTAAGCCTCACCTATGTTTCAAAGTTAATGAGCCGCGAATACACACGAGCACCCATTTTCCGTAAAGTATTGCAATCCATTTGCTGGCAAGTAAGTGGCGGGCATGAAATTATTGTTGTGGGTGAAATTCAATCTGATGACACTGTAAAAGGTGGAACAGGTTGGGGCGCTGAATTTGCGAAAATCTGTAATAAACCTTTATTGGTTTTTGATCAGAAAAAAAATGAATGGTTTAGCTGGGAAAAAGATGCTTGGAAGGTTGAAAAAGAACCTTGTATCACGCGTCCTCACTTTACAGCTACCGGAACGCGCTTTTTAGAAGAAAGTGGTAAAGAGGCTATTCGTGGCATCTTTGCACGATCTTTTGAAAAGTAATACTGCGCCATATTAGCAGATATTTTACAAAGGGTTTGAGCTAAGGTTCAGACCCTTTTCATATTTTAGCCCTTGCTTACTTTTGTGAAAACATCTTCATCTACTCTTTGCCTCTATGCCGGGCTTTTAGCTTTTACCGTTTGGGGCTCCCTTGTCTTATATTGGAAAGCCTTAGAACATGTGCAAGCTTTTGAAATTTTAGCTCATCGCATGTTCTGGTCTTTAGTTACAGTAAGCATTATAGCTTTTTTTTCGCATTCTTATCCTGCCATACGCGCAGCCAGTCATGACAAAAAACTGTTGTGCCGTCTTTTTTTTGCTGCTTGCATTATTGCTGGTAACTGGCTCTTATATATTTGGTGCGTCACCCATGGCCATGTGGTAGAAGCAAGTTTGGGATATTTTATCAATCCCCTCCTTTCGGTTCTACTAGGGCGCGTTCTCCTTAAGGAAAAAATGACTCGCCTGCAAATATTAGCTGTGGCCATTGCCGGCGTAGGTGTAGGCTATAGCCTTATTGCCTATGGTGAATTTCCCCTCATAGGCCTCACCTTAGCTTGCTCATTTGCTACCTATGGCTATATAAAAAAAAGCATTAAAGTAGATGTTATTCCAGGTTTTTTTCTGGAAACCATGCCCCTCTTTCCTGTGGCGGCCTTAGCGCTTTTGTATATGGGTAGCACGGGGCAAAGTCACTTTTTCTCCTATGATATGCATACACAACTTTTGCTAGCAGGCACAGGCGCCATAACCGCCCTGCCTTTATTACTTTTTGCCTATGCCAGTAAGGGCGTGCAGCTATCCACCATGGGGCTTATGCAGTATATTGCTCCCAGCATTAACCTTATTCTTGGTGTGTATATGTTTGGCGAAGAAGTATCTGAAGCCAATAGAATCATGCTCATTTGCATATGGGCAGCGCTGGCTTTGTACACATGGTGCAATATTCGCCAGCATGAACGCACCAAAACACATCTTGGCTAGACATCTCTTTTTAGTTGCTAAGCCTGCAAGCCTTGCTGTATAGTCGCCGCAGACTTTTTCACCCTTTAGTGTTATGAAGAGAATACTATGAGTTATACATTTACAGAAACAGAACAAGCCATTTTGCGCATTGTACAAAAAAATCTTCCCGACTCTGCCACGCCCTATGCAGACATTGCTCAAAGCGTTGGATGCAGCGAAGAAGAAGTGCTTTGCCTTTTGCAAAAACTTAAGGATGAAGGCGCAATTCGTCGCTTTGGTGCCAGCATTAAGCATCAAAAAACAGGCTGGAATTATAATGCCATGGTGGCTTGGCAAGTGAGCGAAGCCGATGCCGATGCCTTTGGCGCCATTGCCGCACAGCATGCGCACATTTCGCATTGCTATTTTCGCCCATCTTCAGCCGCTGATTGGCCTTATACCTTGTACACCATGACCCATGGCCGCAGCGAGGAAGAATGCCAGCAAACCATTGCCGAAATTCAAAAGGCTACCGGTGTCTCTGTCTATGCCGTCTTGGACAGCATTCAAGAATATAAGAAAATATCAATGACATATTTTTAAGGAAAACATCATGCAAGAAAGTCAATCTCAAGCTCTTTTTCAACGCGCCCAAGACCTTATCCCCGGCGGTGTTAACAGCCCTGTTCGCGCCTGCAAAAATGTGGATAGTATTCCCTTATTCATAAAAAAAGCCCAAGGCTGCGAACTTATAGACGCCGATGGCAATAGCTATATTGATTATGTTCTATCTTGGGGGCCCATGATTTTAGGCCATGCCCATGCAGAAGTAACCGCTGCTGTGCAAGAAGCTGCCGCTCGCGGCACCAGCTACGGCGCCCCTTGCGAAGATGAAATCCTTTTGGCTGAAGCAGTTATTAAAGCTCTGCCCAGCGTAGAAATGGTACGCATGGTGAATTCCGGCACCGAAGCCACCATGAGCGCCCTACGTCTTGCTCGCGGTGTTACGGGTAAGGATAAGGTGGTGAAGTTCATTGGCTGCTACCACGGCCATGCCGACCCCTTTCTAGCTGCTGCCGGTTCCGGTATGGCAACCCTCTCCATTCCCGGCACCCCAGGTGTCCCAGGAGCTGTGGTGGCAGATACTTTGCTGGCCAAATACAATGACCTTGACGCCGTAAAAGGCCTCTTTGCCGAGCAAGGGCAAAATATTGCTGCCATTATTGTGGAGCCTGTGGCTGCCAATATGGGTCTTGTGCCTCCCAAGGAAGGTTTTTTAGAAGGCTTAAGAGAACTTTGCACAGCTCATGGCGCATTACTCATTTTTGATGAAGTTATCACCGGCTTCCGTTTGGCCTATGGCGGCGCACAAGAATATTTTAACATCACCCCAGACCTTACCACTTTTGGTAAAATCATTGGCGGCGGTTTGCCCGTAGGCGCCTATGGCGGCAAAAAAGAATATATGCAGCGCATTGCCCCTTGTGGCGATGTATATCAAGCCGGCACCCTTTCGGGTAATCCCTTGGCCATGGCTGCCGGCCTTGCTACCTTACGCATTTTAGCCCAAAACGATTATGCAGCTCTGAGCGCACGCACAGCAGATTTTGCCGCACAAATGCAAAGCATTTTGCGTGATAAAGGCCATAGCGTACAAGTGCCTGCTATGGGTCCCATGTTCTGCCCCTTCTTTACCGAGGAGCAAGTATGGGATTTTGATGCCGTGAAACGCAGTGACTCTGCAAAGTTCACACGTTTTTATAAAGCATTACGCCAAAAAGGAATTTATATTGCTCCGGCTTCCTTTGAAGCTGGAATGATGAGCTTTGTGCATACCGATGCGCATTTAAGCAAGACCTTAGACATTATCAAAGATCTTGATTTTTAATACTTTCTAAAATTCTGTAAACCATTGATTAAGCCTGCTGTGTTCGCATAGCAGGCTTTTTTATGCCCTATATTCTTTGTATTCACCTTTGAGGGTATTCACCCTTGTGAAAGAAATCTCAAAACTACATTGACAAATGAAGGCGCACAAGCGTACAGTGTCTGAGCAAAGTTCTGTATTATTTTAACGACGCTAACACAATTATTCGTGAGGAGGTTTTTTGTGAATATTCTTATTTTTGGGCCCAATGGCAGCGGAAAAGGTACACAAGGTAATTTGGTTAAGGAAAAGTACAACCTTGCTCACATTGAGTCCGGAGCCATTTTCCGTGAACATATAGGCGGCGGTACCGATCTTGGCAAAAAAGCCAAAGAATACATCGACCGCGGCGACTTGGTGCCTGATGAAATCACCATCCCCATGATTTTGGAAACCTTAAAAAGCAAAGGTCAAGATGGTTGGCTTTTGGACGGCTTCCCCCGTAATATCGTGCAAGCAGAAAAATTATGGGACGCTTTACAAGCTGAAAATATGAAGCTTGATTATGTTATTGAAATTTTATTGCCCCGCGAAATTGCTAAAATGCGTATCATGGGTCGTCGCCTCTGTGCCAATAACAATAATCACCCCA
>CAYJAL010000191.1:0-3978 GCA_964367875.1 uncultured Desulfovibrionaceae bacterium
CTCCCCCAAAACGCGCTTTCTATGTTCAAAGACAGACAATTGGTTTTTTTGAAGGGGAGGGTCTGGGAGGGGACACTTTTTTTCCCTAAAAAAAGTGTCCCCTCCCAGAAAAATACAACAAAGAGTAAAGAGGAAATATATGTTTCAAGTAAATCCCCACTATGCCAAATTGCCTGGCTCTTATCTTTTTGCAGAAATTGGCCGTCGTGTGCGTGCTTTCCAAGCCGCCAATACAGATACTGGCATTATATCCTTAGGTATTGGCGATGTATCGGTGCCCTTATCCCCTGCTGTTATCAAAGCTTTGCACGAGGCCACCGACGAAATGGCCAACGGCACAGCTTTTAAAGGTTATGGCCCAGAGCAAGGCTATGCCTTTTTGCGTGAAGCCATTGTGGAAACCGACTATACAGCGCGCGGCATGAATATCGAGGCCGATGAAGTTTTCGTGAGCGATGGCGCTAAGTGTGACGTGGGCAACTTCCAAGAGCTCTTTGCCGCAAATACGCGCATAGCTGTCACCGACCCTGTATACCCTGTGTATGTGGATTCCAATGCCATGAGCGGCCGCACCGGCTCCTATATAAATGATAATTGGGATAAGCTCATTTATTTGCCTTGCACCGCAGAAAATAATTTTGTGCCCGACTTCCCCAAAGAAACGCCGGACGTTATTTATCTGTGCTATCCCAATAACCCCACTGGCACGGTGCTTAACCGTGAGGCTCTCAAGGCTTGGGTAGATTATGCGCGTGATAAAGGCGCCATCATTCTTTATGATTCTGCCTACAAGGCTTTCATCAGCGGCGATGATATTCCGCATAGCATTTACGAAATTGACGGCGCCCGCGAAGTGGCTGTGGAGTTTCGTAGCTATTCCAAAACTGCCGGCTTTACAGGCCTGCGCTGCGCCTACACCGTTGTGCCCAAAGACTTGCAAGTCAATGGCCAAAAGGTAGATCTTAATGGCATGTGGAACCGCCGCCAATGCACCAAGTACAATGGCTGCCCCTACATAGTGCAAAAGGCCGCTGCCGCAGTGCATAGCGCACAAGGCCAAGCCGAAAGCGCTGCCATTATTCAAGGCTATATGGCCAATGCCACCAAGGTGCGTCAAACCCTACTAGATATGGGTATGGAAGTGTATGGCGGCGAGCATGCCCCTTATGTATGGGTACGCACCCCTAAACAAGGCAGCGGCTATACGCCTTCGTGGGACTTCTTCCAACATGTGCTGGATAATGCCCATGTGGTGTGCACCCCAGGCGCAGGCTTTGGCCCCAGCGGCGAAAGCTATGTACGCTTCACCGCCTTTGCCACGCCTGCCAATACCGATGAGGCTTTGGCGCGCTTAAAGGCTTCTTTATAAGAAGATACTCTGGAAAAGGGGGAGAGGACATTTTCTCTCATCCTCCTTTTCCACAAACCTTACGCCAATGCAGTGAGTTTTTACCATGACGATAGATGAGGGAAGTTTTTTTAAGCAATAAGCGACCAAAGAAACGAACGGAGGAGCAAAGCGAAATTGCTCAGCCGCTTAAAAAATTGACCGCATCTTAGAGCTTCAAAACCACTAGATTGCTGTGCTATGCGCCTTCTTTTCAAAAACCTATGCTTTTATGCATAGACAAAGAAAAGGCATTTTGATAGATGATGAAGGCGCTGAGGGAAGGGCTGCTCTTTTTGGTATTGCCAAAAGGCCGTGCTTTTTCCCCAGTAACAATAAAAACACACAAGCCATTTAAATATAACAAAAAATATTTTTGTGGTTTTATTTAGTTTTTCTTTGCCCATATTATTCCTTGACAAAGAGGGAAAAGTAAGGCAAATACCACTTTCTCTTTTGGAGGTTTTTAATATGTATGCAATCGTAGAAGCCTGCGGAAAACAGTTCCGTGTAGAAGAAGGCTGCAAAATTGTAGTAGATCACCTTAATGTAGAAGTAGGCAGCGAGCTTACTTTAGACAAGGTTCTCATGCTTGGTGGCGAAAACTTCAAGGTAGGCGCTCCTTATGTGGAAAACGCCACCGTTAAATGCGAAGTTTTAGGTCAAGGCCGCGGTGAAAAGATTATGGTTTTCAAGCGCTGGCGTCGTAATGACTCTCGCAAATTGCGTGGTCATCGCCAAGATTTGACAACCCTTAAGGTAGTGGGCATTTCTGCCTAAGACATTTTACAAGATGGGCGCAGCAAAATGTGCGCTGCTTGCAGTGAAAAATTTTCATTTTGCGCCCTATCTTCTAAATTCACTTTCACTAACAGGCACACAAGCTGCTTGAGGAGAATTTGTAATGGCACATAAAAAAGCTGGCGGGTCATCCCGCAACGGTCGCGATAGCGAAGGGCAACGACGCGGCGTCAAGCGTTTTGGCGGTCAAAAAGTATTGGCCGGCAACATCCTTGTTCGTCAACTTGGCACCAAAGTGCACCCCGGTCAAAACGTAGGCATGGGTCGTGATTTCACCCTTTTTGCCAAAATTGACGGCGTTGTGAAATTTGAAAAATTCGTGCGTAAACGTCGCGTATTGACCAGAGTTCACATCGAACAAGCTTAGTGCGTAAGGGCCCAAAGCCCTGCACCAAAAATTTGCATTGCCGCATGATGCCACCGCCCACAAAGCGGAGGTCTATTCATGCGGCATTGTGCATTTTGCCTCACCTTTTTTGCCTTGCCTTTTGTCTTGCCTTTTAGCTGGGCATTTCGTAAGAAAAAAAAAAACACGCGCCCCATTCTCCCCTCTTGTAGCGCATAAAAAGAATTTTCACCGCCCCTTGGGCAAATGAGTAGATTATGAGATTTGTAGATGAAGCTGTCATTACAGTAAAAGCAGGCAAAGGCGGTCACGGATGTATTTCCTTTCGCCGTGAAAAATTTGTGCCCCGTGGCGGCCCTGATGGCGGCGATGGTGGCAATGGCGGTAATGTACTGGTACGCGCTGACGCACGTCTTTTAAGCCTCTACGACTTTCGCTTAAAGCGCAACTATGAAGCCCAAAATGGTCAACCCGGCATGGGTAGCCAATGCCATGGACGTAAAGGGGAAGATCTCTATTTACACTTGCCCGAAGGCACGCTCATCTATGAGCAAGGCCCCGAAGGCGAAACCCTTGTGGCTGACTTAACCGATCCCGATGCAGAATTTGTTCTTGCCAGTGGTGGTCGCGGCGGTAAGGGCAATGAGCACTTTAAGTCCTCCACCATGCGCGCGCCGCGTTTTTCTCAGCCCGGTGAAATGGGTGAAGAGCGCTCCCTACGCCTTGAGCTTAAAATCCTTGCCGATGCCGGTCTTGTGGGTCTGCCCAATGCAGGAAAGTCCACCTTTATTTCGCAAGTATCTGCCGCGCGTCCTAAAATCGCCGCCTACCCCTTCACCACCTTGGTGCCCAACCTTGGGGTTATGATTGATGAATACGACCCAGGTCGGCGCATGGTTATTGCCGATATTCCCGGCCTTATTGAAGGGGCGCACCTTGGCCAAGGCCTTGGTACACGCTTCCTCAAGCACGTAGAGCGCACACGCTTCATTGTGCATATTCTCAGCATTGAAGACATTGATGCCGATGATCCTTGGGCCGGCTTTGAGCTTATCAATAGCGAATTACGCCAATTTGATGCCGGCTTAGGTGACCGCGTACAAGTGGAAGTTGTCAATAAAATTGATACCGTAGATGAAGAAAGAGTGGCAGAGCTTAAAGCTCGCGCAGAAGCCGACAAAAGACCCATATTCTTTATCTCTGCCATGTATGGTGAGGGTATCGAAGAACTGGTAGCCCATATTTGGAAAATGCGCGATGCGCTGGATCAAAATGCGCCCTTCTTGCACTTTAAAACCTTCGAAAAAGAAGAGGAAGAAGAATTCCCCGATATCGAAGTGGAATATGTAAAAGAATAATATTTTTATTTAAATTAGTTTTTTTATTGGGGAGGGGAGAGAGCTCTTTTTCTAGCGCCAAAAACCGCCCTCTCCCCTCCCCAAAC
>CAYJAL010000192.1:0-3967 GCA_964367875.1 uncultured Desulfovibrionaceae bacterium
TTTGGAAAAAGGAGGGGGTCTGGGGGAGGAAAAGAACCTTTTTTTTCAAAAAAGGTTTTTTCTTCCCCCAGTAAATTTCTTAACAAAAGAAAAAAAGACAGAGTTTCCCCTGTCTTTTATGTATTTATTCAGCCTTTGTTTTTTCGTATTCAGCAATAACTTTTTCAGCTACTGGCGGTGGTGCTTCTTCATAATGGGCAAATTCCATGGTGAAGACCCCCTGTCCACCTGTCATGGAGCGTAAGTCCGGCGCATAGCGCAGTACTTCACTCATGGGCACATGGGCTTTAATTTCCGTAACACCACTCATGGAATCAGAACCTAATACCTTACCGCGTCTGGAGGAAAGGTCCCCTATAATGTCACCCATATATTCATCGGGCACAGATACAGACATGGTCATAATGGGCTCTAAAAGCACGGTTTTTAAGCTTTCAAGAGCTTTCTTGAATGCAAGAGAACCGGCAATTTTAAAGGCCATTTCAGAAGAGTCCACATTATGATAGGAACCATCGTACACTTTTACGCGAAAATCCACCACTTGGCAGCCGGCAAGGAAACCACGCGCGGCGGCCTCTTGGATGCCCTTATCAATGGCAGGAATATAAGTACGCGGAATAACGCCGCCCACAATGGCATCTTCAAATTGATAGCCACTACCGCGGGGTAGACCTTCCAGCTCAATCCAGCAATCACCAAATTGACCGCGCCCGCCCGATTGCTTCTTATGGCGTCCTTGCACTTGGCAGGTGCCGCGTACAGTTTCACGATAGGGAACTTTAGGCGTTTTCAATATAATTTCGGTTTTATAACGGCGCATGGCCTTTTCCACCGAAAGCTCAATATGCAGCTGCCCCATACCGGCTAAAAGAATGCAGCCGGACTCTGGATCGCGCGATAATTTAAGGGTAATATCTTCTTCCAAAACCTTTTGGATGGAGTTAAAGACCTTTTCTTCATCGCCCTTTTCCTTAGGCTCCAAAGCATAGGTAATAAGCTGTGGTGGCAAGGCAGGCATGGGCAGAACAAAGGGCGCTTTCTCATCATAAAGGGTATCGCCTGTGGCAGTGTTTTTCAACTTACCAATGGCAATGATAGAACCCGGCCCCAAGGTTTCTTTGCAAGGGGTTTGCGCTTTGCCTGTGAGCTGCGCGAGGGAAGAAAGACGTTCGGTATCCTCAGAACGGGAGTTTTTCAACACGCTATCACCGGAAATGGTGCCCGAAAGCACACGCGCCATGGAAAGCTGACCGGCAAAGGGATCCACAATGGTCTTAAAGATAAAGCACGCTGCTGGACCATCTTCAGTACTTTCACGCTCATTGGCCTCAGCATCAAGGAAGGCTGGGCGCTGCAAGGGCGAAGGCATAAGCTCTTGGATGGCATTTAAAAGCTGCACGCCACCTTTATTTTCAAGGGCAGCACCGGATACCACCGGCACCAAAGCACCGCTGGCCACACCGCTACGTAAGCCCATGGCTATATCTTCGGGGCTCAGCATACCTTCTTCAAGATATTTTTCCATAAGCTCTTCATGGGATTCCGCAATATTTTCCACGGCAATATCATGAATAAGCGCTACTTCATCTTCTAAATCTACAGGAACAGGAGCTTCAATGGAAGCGCCATTTTCCCCAAACATCAGGGCTTTACCGGCAAAAATATCTACCAAGCCCAAGAAAGTCTCTCCGGCCACTATGGGCATGAATAAAGTTACAGGCTTTGCCCCAAGCATGGTGGCAATACCATCATAAGCCATTTGAAAATCGGCTCTATCTCTATCCATTTTATTGATGAAGACCAAGGCAGGTAAATTTTCCTGACGCACATGGCCCCACATTTTTTTGGTCAGGGGGCGCACACCGTCCACGGCATCAATAACAAAAACAACGCCGTCCACACCTTGTAAAAGGCAGGCAATATCGCCCACAAAACCACCTGCACCGGGAATATCTACCAAATAGTGGCGATTATCATTCCATGTATAGGTAGCAAAGCCGGGCTGAATGGAGCCGCGGCGGCGAATTTCTTCCGGTTCATAATCAAGGCTGGTGGTACCATCTTCGATGGCACCCAGGCGATTGATAATGCCTGTTTGAAAGAGAAGCATTTCTGCTAAAGAGGTTTTGCCACAGCCCCCAGTGCCCACCAAGGCATAGGTGCGTTGGCTATCAAGTGATTTGGCCATTGTATTCTCCCGTAGCTGCAAAGTTGAAGGAGGGCAATGCATTGCACACACTCCAGAGAAACGAATTCCATAAAACTTACCTTCTACTGTGCCCTAATACTGACAAAATGTCTACACTGTATACAAAATAAGATTGCGAACGTGATTTTACATGTGTTTTTTGGCACAAATACAGGTCTATACTTTTCAAAAAAAACGCTCTATAGTGGCGGCATAACAAAGGAAGATACTATACTATGGATTTTTTGCCAGATCTCTTTTCCCTCACGACACTTGCCTATGCCCTTATGGGAATACCTGCTTTATTTGGCTTTGCTGTCATGGTGCGGCTGGCAAGGCAGGGACGTTCTTCCTTTTCACAGCGCCACAAAGCCATGGACCAGCGCATTTTACAAACAGCCACAGAAATGGACGAGCTTAATAAAATCATGCAGGAAGGGGAACAATTACATATTGTTGCCGCAGCACTGCGCGAAGCCTTGCTATTGCATCCACAGCCTGAGCATATATCTGTGGAAGAAAAAGAACATTATGTGGCGCTTTTTTTAGAAAGGCAGGCCTTTTTTGTGCTCTATAGAGAAAAAAAGCACATGATGCGCTCTACAGGTAAAACAGTGCACGGGCATGGCTATTTTGAAGTGCAAGGCCCTGTGCCCCTCCCAGCCCCCTCTGAACCTTTAGGCGAAGGGCACAAAATAGAGCCAGAGCCTCAAAAAACAGGAAAAAGCTTTCACTCTTTATGGGAATTGGAAGTGTACCTTAGCGAAAAAATACAGCGCCCACATACACGTTCCCTGCCCCCTGCCCTACGCAAAAAAAGTACACTATAAGCTATTTAGTCGATGCTTAAAAACGTATTTTCATACGTTAATTTCTGGCAAAGTTTATTGCAGTATTCAAACTAAAAAAATTTATATTCACCGACACTTAAGTAATTTTTCAGCGTCGACTACTTACACGTATTTTTAATCTGACGGCATAGCCCCATAAGCGCATCGTATTCATGACGGCGCAAACCTGCTCTACCCAAAAGACGACGCAAAGGCATAAAGAAATAGTCGGGATTATCTTTTTGCAAAAAGTCTATATGCACCAGCGCTTCCTTAAGATTTTCCATAAGGCGCGCTTCGTCGGCGGAGCAAATACGTCTATCCACCTGCCCTTCTTTTTCCGAGGGCGATACGCGCTCAGACTTAGGCTCTACCTTGCGTTCATGCACAGCCTTAAAGCATTCATATAATAATAAAAGTGTAGCTTGTGCCACATTTAAAGAAGCCGCCTGCGCCGTAGGGATGGTCACAAGACGCTGGCAGCATTCGATTTCTTCATTATTAAGGCCGCGATCTTCCGGCCCCATCATCAGCGCCACACGCTCCCCTTCCACCAAGGCCGTCACCATTTCTTTGGCCGCTTGGCTAGGATGCAACAATTCACGCCGCCAGCCGCCGGTGCGAGCCGTTGTACCCACCACCATGGCATAAGGCGCCACAGCAGAGGCTAAATCTTGCTCCACGCGTACGCTGTCTAAAATATATTGCCCCTTGGCCGTGGCCAAAGGACGCGCTTTTTCCGGATGCCACATCTCGGGATCCACCAAGGTAATACCGCCGGCGCCCATATTGGCACAGGCTCTGGCTATCATGCCTATATTTTCGGGAAAGCGAGGCTTTACCAAGACCACTTCCATATTTTCTAATAATGTTTCTGATATTTGCATAACATATATGGATAAAAGGTTTAATTTTTTGTGGGGGAGGGAAAAACCTTTTTGAAAAAAGG
>CAYJAL010000193.1:0-3962 GCA_964367875.1 uncultured Desulfovibrionaceae bacterium
TTGGGTGAAAACACTGCTACTACTTTCGGTGGCGGTGTAGGCCTTAGCTACTCCTTTGCCGGTTCTTGGGGTGTTGGCGCTCGTATCAGCGATATGAGCTTCATGGAAGACCTTACTCATACTTTGTCTGTAACCTACAGACGCGGCACCAACTCTGCTGATGGCGACATCTTAACTGCTGTTAAGAATCAATCCAGTAATGTGCTCAGTAATCAATCATACTACTCATCTGCTAACGCTAACGCTGGCTTCTACTTGACCAGTAAAGATTACCTCGTAGAAATCACCTTAGAGAACAACTACCAAATCTATGAAAACCTTTCTGCTCACGTAGAACTTGGTTACATCATCAACGGTATGGATGAAGACGCTTGGCAGGTTGACAATCGTGATGGCTACAAAGCCAACCTTATCCTTAACTACAGCTTCTAAGCTTTAGTTTCCTTATAAACGAAGAGGGGAAAGGTTCTTTCCCCTCTATAAAATACGAAATCTAGAAAAACCCACATTTTTTTAGATAATGGGATTGCCTGCGGAATGGTTCCGCCTGCAATCCCATTTTTTATATCTTTTAACACCTTGACCCTTTGCCTTCTTGCTACTACACTGCGCCCATAACAAAGATTTTTTCACTGAGGGAGTACCATGTCACAAGCCGTTTCATCGCGTCTTAAAGTTTTAGATTTAGTGCCATTTGGGCCGGACGTTTCAGACAATGCCCATTTTTTTGCTTTGCGTTTAGAAAGACCCAAGTGGGGCAGCTGGCGCCCCGGGCAATTTGTTATGATTCGCCCCACCTCCTTTGGATTTGAAATTCCATGGGCGCGTCCCTTTGGTATTTGTCATGTGACGGCGCAGCATCTAATTTGCTTTTTTCAAGTGGTAGGCAAGGGCACTAAACGTATGGCCGAGCTTAAGCCGGGGGATACAGTGCAACTTTGGGGGCCTTTAGGCAATGGCTTTGCTTTAGAGCCAGAAGTTCCCACCTTACTTTTAGCCGGCGGCATGGGTATCGTTCCCTTTGTAGGTTATGTGCATGAGCATCCAAAACCTTGGAACCTCAGCATGATTTTTGGCCATAAGCCCTCCTTACGTTGTTATCCTTTAGATAGCATTAATGAGCGCATTACCGTGGATACTTTGCAAGAAACCACTCCCGGTGATTTGGATAATTTTATCTACAGCATGCGCGAAGGTATGAAGGATATTGGCGAGCAAAATGGCTTGGTGCTGGCTTGTGGGCCAGATCCCTTTTTAAAGACTGTGCAAAAAATGGCTTTAGAGCTTAATGTGCGCACGCAGCTTTCGCTGGAGTCGCGTATGGCTTGCGGTGTGGGGGCTTGCCTTGGCTGCGTGACCCATACTACTGAGCAATGGCCTGTGGAAGATAAGAGAAATTGGCCTGTGCAATCATGCACCCATGGGCCTGTGTTTTGGGCTGAGCATATCACCCTCGATTAGAGCGTAAGGTAGGGAGTATACAATGAATTTGTCCGTAACATTGCCCGGTGTAAGACCGCTTAATTTAAAAAATCCCATTATTCCTGCCTCCGGAACCTTTGGTTATGGGGTGGAATTTGCCTCCTATGGCGACCTTGCAAAGCTTGGCGGCATTGCCGTAAAAGGCTTATCCTTAAAGCCTCGCGCCGGAAATCCCGTGCCGCGCATTAGCGAAACCGTGGGCGGTATGCTTAATGCTGTGGGTTTGCAAAATGATGGTGTGGAATCCTTTATTAAGGATAAATTGCCGCGCCTTCCTTGGAAGGAAACAGCCATTATAGCCAACATTTATGCCTCCAGCGCCGAAGAATTTGCTGAGCTTGCCGATATCCTTTCTGCCGAAGAAGGCGTGGCAGCGCTGGAAGTAAATATTTCTTGCCCTAATGTGCATGAGGGCGGTATTTTATTTGGGCAAGACCCTAAAATGGCAGCCAAAGTAACAGAGGCTGTGCGTAAAGCTTCGCGCAATACCCCTGTTATGATAAAGCTTTCTCCCAATGTAACGCAAATTGTGGATATCGCACGCGCTGTGGAAGATGCCGGCGCGGATATGATTTCCTGCATAAATACTTTGTCTGGCATGGCTGTGGATGTGCGTAGACGTCGCCTTGTGCTGGCCAATGGTATTGGCGGTCTTTCTGGCCCTGCCATTAAGCCTGTGGCTTTGCGTTGTGTATGGCAAGTGGCGCAAGCGGTAAAAATCCCCGTGGTGGGTCTTGGCGGTATTAGCTCGGCTGAAGATGTGCTTGAATTTATCTTGGCCGGAGCCCATGCGGTACAGGTGGGCACTGCCAACTTTATACAGCCGGATTTTGCCTTTGTGGTTATTGAAGAGCTTGCAGCTTTGTGCCAAGAATTGGGCATTACAGATTTGAACGCCTTTAGAGGCTCCTTGCAAATAGGGTAAACTTCTTCCCCCTCGTAGGAATATTTTCCTGAGGGGGATTTTTTTTATGACAACATCTTTTTCTCCTCTGTGGGCTCCTTTGGCCGACAATATTTCTTGGCCTTGCGCCATGCGCCTTTCTGCGCGGGTAAAAAGAGCTAAAATTCGTGTGGATGGTCAGGGCTTTGTGGAGCTGGTCATACCGCAAAAAAGCTCTTATACGCCTGTGGAAGTACAAAAGTTTCTGGAAAGTATGTTGCCTTGGTTACAAAAAACTTTGGATGGCATTGTTGCACGTCCGGAGCAGGCACAGCGCGCGGCGCATTGTTTACAAAAAATTACCGGTAGCCTTGAAGCGGACATTTTACCCATAAGTATTGCGCTGCCCATGCTACAAGAAAACTGGCAGTTAGAGATACAGCACAAGCGCGGCGGCTATGTGAAAGTGCAGGAAATGGGAAATCTTGTGCTGTATGCTCATAGCCATGAAGTACGCCTTTGCTGTAAAGTTTTGCAAAAATGGCTTATGCGTAAGGCCTTAATACCTTTACAAGAATGCACACAAGCTAAAGCAGCTCATTTGGGTTTGCATGTGGGCAAGGTGAGCATTGGCGCCCAAAAGGGGCGTTGGGGCTCCTGTTCTTCTGAGGGCAATATTCGTTTAAATTGTCGTTTGCTCTTATTGCCTGTACATCTGGTAGAGCATGTTATTTTGCATGAGCTTTGCCATCGTGTGTATATGAATCATTCTAAAGATTTTAAAGCTTTATTGGAAAAAGTATCGCCGCAAAGTCTGCACAAAGATAAAGAACTAGAAAGAGCGTGGAGGGAATTACCCTTATGGTCGCTTATTTCATAATAAAAGGATAGTAGTATGCAATGTCTGGATTTTAGAACACTGCCTTGCCCACAGCCTGTAGTGCAATGCCGCGCTTTTTTGGTAGAAAATAACCCTGAAACTTTACAAGTTTTGGTGGATAATGATGCTGCTGTGGAAAATGTAACACGCTATCTTACCCAGCAAGGCTACGATGTACGCTGTGAGCCACAAGGGGCAGATTTTGCTCTTATGGCGCACAGGGATGTAGCAGCCGTGGCGTCAGCTTCACATGTAGTGCCAGCTCAGGCTAAGATGGAAGATCGTGATGCGGCTACAGATACAGAATCTATTTTGGTGTTTATCACCACAGAAACCTTGGGTAGAGGTGATGATACGCTGGGCACCAAACTTATGAATACTTTTTTAGCTACTTTGCCGGAAATGGGCGCAGCTTTGTGGCGTGTGGTCTTACTCAATGGCGGTGTAAAATTGGCAGCCCATGAAGGCGGAGAAGATAGCGATACGGTAAAGCATTTGAAAGCCTTAGAGGGTATGGGGGCCACCATTATGGTATGCGGTGCCTGTATGCAGCATTATGGCTTATTAGAGCATAAGCGTGTGGGAGAAACTTCCAATATGCTGGATATTGTTACGAGCTTGCAGCTTGCCTCAAAGGTCATTCGCCCTTAACAGGCTGCCCCAAAAGGGCAAACTACTGCGTCAAAATAAAAAAGCAGACCACTTATGTATGTCTGT
>CAYJAL010000194.1:0-3960 GCA_964367875.1 uncultured Desulfovibrionaceae bacterium
GGTTAACGACCAAAGACATAATGTACCTCCTTGAAAGGTTTAAGCTGTACTTCTCCTGTAGCAAGTGGTGTGCCAAAGTTTAATTTTTTATTAAAAATAATAAGTTATGAGTGCAATTTGCCTACTAGGAAAAAATTGTAGGGTAAATTTACTGGGTAAAGAGGGAAAAAAGGGAAGACTTTTCCCCTTCAGACTGCTGACAAAACCCTCGCGGGTGTTTGTGCCGCCTAAGGCAGACAAGCTGCCTTGGCAGTAATTCACGAAAATCAGGCATTTAACGGGCAAGCAAAGCTCGCCCTATTCCTGATTTGTCGGTCGTGCTGACTTTGTCAACACTCTGAAAGGGAATGCTTTTCCCTTTCAAGCAGGAGGCAATATGTACTTGTGAGGATTTACTCATATGAGCATTTATGGGGAAGGTTTTTCCTTTATCTTTGGGTCGGCGCAGATATATCATTATATAGCTCATGAGGCTTTTTTTGCTTGAGGCATCTTAACACTTGCAAAGGCGGGTAAAAATCCTTAATGTTGCTTTTTACTTGTGCACCTTTATCGAAGAGTAGCGCAAAATCCCACCCACAGCACGGTGGCAAATGTGGCTGAGAAATTTCTATCATAAGGATTTTTATGACTGTCGAACAAAGTTCTGATCTGGAAGCTGCTCCCAAGGCAGCGCCTAAAAATAGCCGTCGCACCACAACAAAAGCTCAACCTCGCAAAAAAACAGCATCTTCTGATACTCCCGTGGCGGAAGAAAATTCCCTTGCTGCAGCGCCTGAAAAGAAAAAAACTCCTGCAAGGCGTACGCGTAAAAATGCCGCGTCGTCCCCAACTGTAGCCTCAGATATTACACAAAATGCTTCCCCAGTGATTACTCAAGATGGTATTGCAAACACTTCTGAAGAAAAAAATACTTCAGGAACTTTTCAAAAAGAAGAAGAAAATGCCGTAGCTCTTACTCCTAAAGCTCGAGCTGTACGTGCCAAAAGCGCCACCGCTCGCTCTAGAAATGTGAAGAAAGCAGAAAAAAGTGTGTATGAAGAAGGAGATACAGAGAGTGTATCTGTCAGCACAGAGGTTTTGCCAGCACATGAGGGAGAAGATTTTTCCCGCCAAGAGCAAAAAATGCCTAAGCCTAGCAGAGCCAAAGCTGTACGAGGGCGCCCCAAAAAAGTTCGTGATGAAGAGGTTAAGCCAGATCTTACTGCATTAAAAGAGGCTACTCCTGTGAGTGATGAGCCGCAAAGCGCCGGTATTG
Organism: uncultured Desulfovibrionaceae bacterium; assembly: GCA_964367875.1. Classification (GTDB taxonomy): domain Bacteria; phylum Desulfobacterota; class Desulfovibrionia; order Desulfovibrionales; family Desulfovibrionaceae; genus CAYJAD01. The sequence goes on from CAYJAL010000194.1 coordinate 1,259, forward strand.
AAAGGCCTGTTTCAGAAGTTCCTGACATGCCTGCTCGTGAAGAAAAAAAATCTCGTCGTCCTCGCCGTAGTGTAAAAACAAAAATTTCCCCCGCTCAAGCTGGCCAAGCAGCTCAAGCAGATATATCTGCAAAAAGTTCTGCTGCGCAAGATATGGAAGAGCAAGAAGAAGCTAGCTATACTGAGCAGGATGAATTTTCTGCCGCATCCCCTAAGAGCCGCCGCGGACGCCGTGGTGGTCGTGGTAAACGCGGGAAAAAGCGTCCTCTTGCACTTATGGAAGAGGCTCAAGAGTATTTTGATGATGCTGATGCTGACGATATTTCTTTATCTTTAAAAAAGACTGTTCCTGCAGCCGCTAAAGGCGGTACATCGCTGAGTGAAGGAAAGCCCGGTCGCGCTCGCACTTTACCTGTAAAAAAGGGTGCAGAAACAGCGCAGCGCAAGATGTTTATTTCCATGGTGCAAGGTGAACAGGTAGAAGTTGCCTTGGTGGAAAATGGTATTATTCACGAATACTATTTGGAAATGTTGCATCAGGTGAAAACCAAGGGAAATATTTATAAGGGTGTAGTAAATAATATTGACGCCAATTTACAAGCGGCTTTTATTAGCTATGGTGCCAATAAAAATGGATTTTTACAAATTGATGAAATCCATCCGGAATATTATCAATCCCATCATGATATACCGAAGGGAAAAAAATTCCCACCCATTCAAAAAATCATTAAGCCCGGGCAAGAAATTCTTGTACAGGTGGTAAAAGAGCCCACAGGTAATAAGGGGGCCTTCTTAACCACATGGCTTTCTTTACCGGGGCGCTTCCTTGTATTAACGCCTGGTCAAGAGCAAATAGGTATTTCGCGTAAAGTGGAAAGCGATGAAGAGCGTGGCCGTTTGCGTGAAATGATGTCGGGTATTGAACCTGGCGCAGGGCTGGGGGTTATTGTGCGCACGGTGAGCGCCGGTACTTCTAAAACCACCTTAAAAAGCGATTTACAATATCTTAAGCGCGTGTGGAAAGAAATCCGTAAGCGCGGTGTGAGCGATACGGCGCCTGCTCTTTTATATAGAGAGTCTAGCTTAGCAGAAAGAGCCATTCGAGATTATCTTACTGATGATGTTACCGAAGTATGGGTAGATAATACTGACGTGGCAGAAAGTTTGCGCGAAACCGTAGCCTTACTTTTCCCCAGAAAAAAAGAGCTTATTCGCATGCATGCAGATGTACGCCAAACCCTGTGGGAACGCTTTAATATGCACCGTCAGTTGGAGCAAATTTACGCACGTGAGGTGGTACTTCCTTCGGGCGGCAGATTGGTTTTTGACCAAACAGAAGCCCTCATGGCCATTGATATTAACTCTGGCAAAATTTCCGGTAAGGGGAATTTTGAATCCATGGCATTGAAAACCAATATAGAAGCTGCCGAAGCCATTGCAAGGCATTTAAAGCTTCGTGATATTGGTGGGCAAGTGGTGGTGGACTTCATTGAAATGCGCGATAAAAGCCATGTGCGTGAAGTGGAAAAAACCTTACGCAATGCCATGAAAAATGATCGTGCACGCCATGATGTGGCACGTATTTCCTCCTTTGGCTTATTGGAAATTGTACGCCAGCGCACCGGTTCTTCTGCCCTTGCCATTACCATGGAGCCTTGCCCGCATTGCCGCGGTACAGGCGTGCGTCGCAACTTAGAATGGCAAGCCTTACAAGCTTTGTGCGAAATGGAGCGCAAAGGGCGTTCTGCACAGCAAGGAAAGTATGTTTTTGAAACCAGCTCCACGGAACTTGCTTTGTATTTATTAAATCATAAAAGGCAGCGCATAAGCGAACTTGAAGAGCAATTGCATATTTCCATTGAAGTTCGCATGCAATAATAGTTTAACCAAATAAAAATATATGCCTTTTTGTTTCAGTGTAGATTGGAGCAAAAAGGCATTCTTATATGTAATTTTTATGAGTGAACATATTTTACTACATGTGTGTTGTGGCCCTTGTGCTATAGTCCCTGTATTGCGTTTACGCGCGCAGGGACATGCGGTAACGACTCTTTTTGTAAATCCTAATATTCATCCGCTCAGCGAATATTTGCGACGTCGTGAAGCCATGGAGCAATGCGCGCAAAAATTGGATTTTAACGTGATTTTTCACGATGCCGCATGGGATATGACCCAGTGGCTGGCAGATGTGGCCGGCACACGAGATAAAAGCCCTGAGCGCTGCAGCTATTGTTATGAAACGCGCCTTGATGCCACAGCACAGTGGTTTCAGCGTTCTCAGGCAACAAAGGAAATAGGGCAGGGCGTCCCTTATACGGCATTTAGCTCTTCTTTGCTGTATTCTCGGTATCAAGACCATGCGCAAATTTTGACTATGGCAGAAAAAGCTGCACAAAAATTTAACGTGCCTTTTTATTATGAAGACTTTCGGGATGAGTGGCAGAAAGGCATAGATGTTTCAAAAGAATTAGAATTGTATCGCCAGCCTTACTGCGGCTGTGTCTATAGCGAGGCAGAAAGGTATCATAAAAAACTGTTTAAGTATTTAAAATAAAAATGTTTTTTACTTTTCGGCTGTAAGTTTAAAATAAATAAATGTTTTTTTGAAAAAAAACCTTGACTCTTATGCCCCAATACCATAAAACCTCTCTTGCGCTGAGTGGCGTAACACACTCCCCGGTGGCTCAATCGGCAGAGCGGGTG